>NZ_CP026516.1:162500-462500 GCF_002953415.1 Deinococcus sp. NW-56
CCGCGGCCCTCCCCCCGGAGGAGGCGCTGGCGCAGGCGGTGGCCGAAGACCCCCTCAATCCCTTCCTCGCGCTGCGCGAGGCGCGGGCGGCACGGGGCAACCGCCTCGCGGAGTTGCGGGCGGTGCGGCGGGCGCTCTCGGCAGAGCTGCCCTTTCCGGCCTGGGTACAGCTCGCCGCCGACCTCGACGCGCTGGGGTTTCCGGCCGCCGCCGACGTGGCCCTCGACCGGGCGCGGCGGGACGCGGCGGCGCGGGGCTACGACCCGGAAGTGCGGGTGGGCCGGGGGGCACTGGGGGCCTACGGCAATCCCAGCGGCTACGTGGGCACCCTGCTGGCGCAGGGGCGGCTGGCGCGGGCGGACGTGTGGCTGCGCTACCTGCGCGACCTGCACCCCCGCTTCGAGGGCGGCGACGCGCTGTACGCCCGCTACGCTGACCTGCTCGAGGCCCAGGGCCGGGGCGGCGAGGCCGAGGAATGGCGGCAGTTTCGCCGGGAGCTGCGGGCGGGGACCCTCTACAACCTGGGGCCGCAGGCTCCCGACCTCGTGCGGGCGGCCACCCGCACCCTGACCCTGGCGCTGCTGCTCGCGCTGGGGGCGGCCCTGCTCGCCCTGACCGCGCGGGCGTGGCGGGCGCAGGGTGTCCAGACCCGCCCGCTGGGAGGGCGCTGGCGCGGCTGGCGGCGGCCCCTGCTGCGGCTGCGACACACCTCCGTCCTGTACGCGACCTGGACCGAACGGCTGGGACTGACCGTGCTGGCGGCCGGTCTGGCGCTCGCGCTGGCCGCCTGGGGCTGGGCGAACGCGACGGCGGCGCAGCTTCAGGAGCCCGCCCTGAATGCGGGCACCTACGGGGGCGGGTGGGGCGCGGCCCGGCTGGGCGACCTGGGGTTGCGCCCCGGCCCCGACGCCGCGCTGCTCTCGGGCCTCGCCGCGCAGCTCGACGGGGACGACACGGCCGCCCGCGCACGCTACGCCCAGGCGGCGGGGGACCCCTGTGCCCGCAACAACCTCGCGGTGATCGCGCAGGCGCGGGGGGACGCCCCGCAAGCCCGCGAGGGGTACCGCGCCGCCCTGGCCGAGCGCCCCGACCTCGCCGCCGCCGCCTACAACCTGGGGCTACGCCCCGGCACCCCCGGCACCGACTTTCAGCGGGCGCTGCGGCCGGGGCAGCCCCGGCTGTGTTTTCCGGATGACCGCAGCCTCGCCCGCGCGGTGAGCGGGGACCTCGGGGTCACGCTGGGCCGCCTGGCCCGCGAGCCGCTGGCCGCCGGGGCGACGCTGGGCAGCCCCGGCTGGGCTGGGCCTTTCTGGGGGCGCTGGGGCTGGTGGGGGGCCTCGCCTTGAGCCTGCTGGTGCCGCGCCCGCCCGGGGCCGCGCGGCAGGACCGGCCGCCCCTCTACCGCCTCGCGGCGCTGCTGCTGCCGGGGTCAGCCCTGCTGGACAGCCCCTGGGGCGCGGTGCTGCTGCTGGCCTGGGGCGGCGCGGCGGCGGCGCTGCTGCCCCTCGCCGGGCTGACCCGCTTTGCCCCGCCGCTGGACCCCGCCGACCCGGCGGTGCGGGCCACACTGCTGGCCGTGCTGGCGGCGACCTACGCCCTGAATACGCTCGCCCTCGTGGGGGCCGAGGTGCGCCACGCCCGCGACCGGCGCCGCGCCGCGCAGGCGGGCTAGGGACACCCCGCCCGCAGACACGGGTCAGGTTGGCCCGCCATACTGCCCGGATGTTTAGCCGAGAAGGTCTTCTCCGCCCCCTGACCCCAGGCCGCCGCCGAAGTTCGCGGACCCTCCTGACCACCCTGCTGCTGGGCTTCGCCCCACTGGCCTGGGCGCAGGGCGCGGCGCAGCTCACCGTGACCACCGACCAGACGGTCGCCTACGTCAATGGCGTGGCGGCCCCCTTTCCCGCCGCGCCCCGCTTGATCGGCGGGCGCACGCTGGTGCCCCTGCGCGAGACGGCGGCGCTGCTGGGCCAGCCCGTGGCCGAGGTGGGCGGGCAGCTTCAGGTGGGCCGCCTGAACGTGGACCCAGTGCGCTCGGCGGCCTTTCTGGCGGGAGCCGCGCAGCCTTCCGGCAGCGTGGCGGACGTGGGCGGCGTGCTGTACGTGCCCGTGCGCCTGCTCGCCGACGCCCTGAACGCGAACCTCAGCGTGGGCGCCGACGGCCGCACGCTGACCCTGTCGGTGCTGGCGCAGGGGGTCAATCCCCTCGCGCCGCAGGCCCGCTTCGCCACCGACAAGACGGTGTACGCGCCCGGCGAGCGGGTGGTGTACACCGAGTACGCCTTCGACCCCGACGGGGCCGACCTCACCGCGCGGCGCTGGACCGGACGGCAGGAGGTCTTCTTCCAGCCCGGCACCTACACCGTCACCCTGCAGGTCACCAACAGCCGGGGCCTCCAGAGTGCGCCCTTCTCCCGGACCCTGCGGGTGGAGGGTCCGGCGGTGGATACCCCGCTGACCTACGCCCTGCGCTACGCCGAGCCGGGCGACCGCTTTCCCGATCCGCAGATTCGCAGCTATCCGCTCGCGCCGACCCAGCCCACCTTCCGCGAGAACCATCCCCTGATCTTCAGCAACAGCCCGGAGGTGCCGACCCAGAGCGGCGTCCTGTACCAGGACAGCGTGTCCGGGCGGGTGCGGCTGCTGGGCTACCACCTCAACGGCCTGAAGACCGGAGCGCGGCTGCACATCCTGGCCCGCAACTTGGAGGGCCGTCCGGTGGACCTCCGCACCGAGCGCCAGGGCGAGACGGCCCCCACCCGCATCGAGACGCTGCTGGGGCAGGTCACGTTGCTGGACTACTTCGCGAGCACGGGCGGCCCCACCCTGACCCTGCCGCCCGGCGAGACGGTGCCGGTGTACGCCAGCCCCACCCTGACTCCCGGCACCGGCGTGAACGTGATGCAGGACCTCGTGGCGTCGGGGCGGGTCGAGCTGACCTTCCTGATGCTGGAAGAGGGCCTGCCCGCCACCGCGCAGGTGGCCCAGCAACTGCCCTATCTGCCCCACGACGGCAAGCACCAGCGCGGCACCTTCGAGAACGCCGTGCGCGGCCTGCGCGTGAACCTCACCAGTCTGCCCGCCCGGCTGGTGATCGGGGACGGTCAGGTTGACCCGGCGATCACCGGGGTGGACAAGCTCACCGGGCAGCCCCAGCGCCTCGCGGGGAACTACGGGGTGCGCTACCACCTGGAGGTCTACGGGGCGGGCGGCGCGGCGGTCGCTTTCAGCCCGCGCGGGGGCCTCTACCGGGGCGCGATGCACGTGCAGGACGGTCCCCTGGCCCAGACCATCAAGCTGCCGCGCACGGGCAACGCCATCGAACCCGACCAGCCCGTGCTGCTGTGGCGCTCCCAGAGTGACCGCCTCGACCTCGACCTCGTGCCCGCGAGCGGCAGCAACCTGCCGGTCAGCCTGATCTTCTACAAGACGAGCGGGCTGGGGACGGGAGGCTACGGGGGCCTGTTCAAGCCGTATCAGCCGTAGGCGTAGGGGAGGAGAGAGGGGGCAGAAGAGGCGGCGGTCAGGGTTGCCCTTCTGCCCCCTGCCGTTGCCTGCTACAGCGTCCGGGTCGCCACCACCCACCACTCCGGATGCCGCGCCCGCAGGGCCGCCGCCGCCGCGTGCGCCGCGTCGTCGTCCGGGGCGAGGGCGAAGCAGGTCGCGCCACTGCCGCTCATCAGGGGCGAGCGCAGGCCCGCCGAGGCCAGGGCCGCGAGCGCTTCCCGGATGGGCGCGTGACGGGCGGCCACGGGGCCTTGCAGGGCGTTGAAGTACGGAATCGGGCCGCTCCCCGCCAACCCGGTCAGGATGCCTTCCACGTCAAGGGCGCGGGTGAACTCGTCCTCCTCGTCCAGCCAGGCGTAGGCGTCGCGGGCGCTGACCTCCACGCCGGGGTTGACGAGGACCAGCGGCACGTGCGGAACGGGAAGCGGCGTGAGGACCTCGCCCACCCCCTCGGCGAGCGCGGCCTGCCCCAGCAGGAAGAAGGGCACGTCCGCCCCCAGCGAGAGGGCCAGCTCCGGCAGCCGCACCCCCGCTGGGTAGAGCCGCGCGAGCGCCATCAGGGTGGTCGCCGCGTCGCTGCTGCCCCCGCCCAGCCCGGAGGCCAGCGGCAGCGTCTTGCGCAGGGTGATCGCCGCGCCGCCCGGCATTCCGGCGGCGTCCAGATAGGCCCGCGCCGCCCGGTAGACGAGGTTGCGCTCGTCCGCGGGCAGCCCGGTGGCCCCTTCCACCCGCAGGGTCAGCCCCGGCGCGGGCGCGATCTCCAGCTCGTCGCCCACCCCCAGCGGCACCATGACCGTGTGCAGCTCGTGGTACCCCCCCTGCCGCAGCCCGCGCACGCTGAGGCCGAGGTTGACTTTGGCGGGGGCGAGGTAGGTGGATGGGGCAGCAGGGGAGGGGGCGGTCATCGCGCCCCAGCATCCCACAAGGGAAACGCCCCGGTTATTTGAGGTAGCCCGTGCTCTTGAGAAAAGGCACGACGCAGGGAAGCTGGCGCATGGCCGAGTTCAATCCACGAGCCGGAAAGACGTAGGTCTGGTCGAACAGCTTGGTGGTGAACTGCCGCTGGGTCACAAAGAGTTCCGCCGTGACCAACCCCAGTTTGCCGTAGCGCCGCAGGTCATCGTCACGCCCAATGACTTCCCAGTTCTCCGAGATACTACGTCGGCTATCGGCCTGCCAAGTGACGGGGATACGTGCTCCCGTCAGGTACCCCCAGTCACGGAATGTCCCGTCGGTTAGGAACAGGCTCTCTGTACCGGACATCTTCAGGTTGAAGCTGTGCTGGACGGAAAATTTCTGAACGTGTGATCGGTCGCGAAGTGGCACAACAAACGGCGGTGTTTTGAGTGTGTGACCATCCCAAAACCCGCCGATCTCCAGCGTATCGAACTCACCCGCCACTTCAAAGCCTGCGTGCCCTTCCTGCGCCACGACACGCTGCAGCGTGTCGTGGACTTGATCTTCGCGATGGTGACGGCCCGAAGCGTGAACCAGAGTGACCTGTGCGCCCACCTGCCCGGAGTCAGCTCCCTCGACGCAAAGAGACGCCGGGTGGAACGAGGGTACCGGGATCCTCAGCTCACCGAGTCCGTCTTCCTGGCCTTCCTCCTGGCTCTGCTGCCCCCAGGGAAATTGCTGCTCAGCATGGACCGCACGACGTGGGAGCGCGGCGAGTCGCCCCTGAATCTCCTGGTGCTTGGCGTCGTCCTGCACGGCTACACGGTGCCACTCGTCTGGACTGCCCTGGATCACGACGGCAACAGCAGCACGGTCCGGCGGATCCAGCTGGTCTCACGACTCCTGAAGGCCCTTCCAGCGGGCCGCTGGAAGGGCCTCGTCGCCGACCGGGAGTTCATCGGCGGCGAGTGGTTCCGGTTCCTGAGACGGAAGGGCATCAAGCGCGCCATCCGTATCAGGAAGAACGCCGTGGTCGACGAGTTGCGTGTGGATGCGTGGTTCGGTGATCTGAAGGTCGGAGAAGTGCGGTGCCTCGCCGAGCGGGCCAACGTGTACGGGGAGGTGATGCAGGTCGTGGCCACCAGGTCCCCGCGGGGGACCTGGTGGCGATCGCCACGGATTTCAGCGTCTGGGACACCTGCGTCCTGTACCGGGCGCGCTGGTCGGTGGAGTGCACGTTCGCCAGCCTCAAGGTGCGCGGGTTTGACCTGGAGCGGACCGGTATCACTCGACCAGACCGACTAGAACGGCTGTTCGGGCTGGTCATCCTGGCCTGGGTCAGTTGCCTGCGGGTGGGCGTATGGCTCCAAGCGCACGTCCCGATCAAGGTGAAGGCTCATGGCCGCCCGGCCATGAGCCTGGTGCGGTACGGCGCAGAGCAGCTGTGCAATGCCCTGCGGTGGAATCTGCCCGAATTACCAGGGCTGATCAGGCTGCTGAGCATGCCGTTTCACGTGCCAGGCGCAGTTTAAAGGCAAGATGTCCGGTACAGAGGAACAGGCTGACATTGGGTGTTCTCGTGTCCACGCAAAAGACGTAGAGGCCCATCACGCCGTCCATAGAAGTAAGGAAGACCGTGCGGCTCTTTTCTCCTGTCACTGGATTGGTGCGAGTCCGGACGAGGGCTTCCCCGAACCGTGTGGTCTGCGCTTGCCCTTCACCCACTCCGACGAGCGAAGCAAGGACGAGGAGACTGGGACCGAGGCGGCACTGAGGACGGGAACTCACGCGCTGAAAGTAACACGCTCCCTGCAAGGGTTGGGCCGGGAATCAGCGTCTACTCTATTTCCCCAGCATCCCAGACACGGGCCACTGCCTCGGCCAGCGCGAGGTCGCCCGGTGTGGTGACCTTGAACAGCCGCGCGTCGCCGGGCACCAGCCGCACGGGGAGACCCAGCCGCGCGACGAGTCCGGCGTCGTCGGTGGCCGTGACTCCCTGCGCCCGCGCCTCCGCGTGTGCCCGCAGCAGCAGCTCGCGCCGGAACGCCTGCGGGGTCTGGACCGCCCACAGGCCCTCACGGGGGACTCCTTCGGCCCACCGAGCACCTTCGCCCCGCACCAGGGTGTCCGCGACCGGAAGGGCCACCGTCGCTGAGCCCGTCTCGGCCACCGCCTCCAGCAGCGCCCTCACCACTGTCCCCGGCAGGAAGGGCCGCGCCGCGTCGTGGACCAGCACCACGTCGGCGTCGGTCGCGGCGAGCAGCCGGGCCACGCTCTCCTGGCGCGTCTCCCCGCCGACCACCGCACGGGCGGGGAGGCCGGGGGGCAGGTCCATCCCGGCGGGCAGGGCGACCAGGACTTCATCCATCCAGGGCGCGAGCGCCGCGACGCTGCGGGCGAGCAGGCTCACCCCCGCGACCTCCACGAACGCCTTCGGCCCCCGCCCCAGCCGCGTGCCCGACCCGGCGGCGGGAATCAGGGCGGCGGTGCGGCCCGCGAGGAGGCAGGCGCCGGTCATGCCCCCGAGTCCTTCCAGCGCCGGAAGCCCGGCACGTCCAGCCCGAACTGGTCGAGCACCCGCGCCGTGACGAAGTGCAGCAGTTCCTCCACGGTCTCCGGCGCGTGGTAGAAGCCCGGCGAGGCGGTCATCAAAGTTGCCCCCGCGTCGTGGGCGGCGAGCATGTTCGTCAGCATGGGCCGGGGCAGCGGGTCCTCGCGCAGCACGAGCACCAGCGGCCGCCGCTCCTTGAGGGTGACGTGCGCCGCCCGCGAGAGCAGGTTGTCCGCGAAGCCCCCCGCCACCTTCGCCAGCGTGCCCGCGCTGCACGGCACGACCAGCATTCCATCGGTGCGGAAGGACCCGCTCGCCACGCTCGCCGCGAGGTCGCGGTCGTCGTGGACGGTGTGCGCGAGCGCCGTGAGGTCGGCCAGCGTAGGGCCGCCCGCCTCGGCCGTCATCACCCGTTTGGCCCCGCTCGTCACGATCAGGTGCGTCTCCACGCCGAGTGCGTGCAGCGCCCGCAGGATGCTCCCGGCATACGGAATCCCGCTGCCTCCACTCACGCCGACGACCAGCCGCATGGGGGAGAGGGTAGCAGGGCAGGCGCTGGGAACAGCGGGCGGAAAGACACGGACAGACGGCGGCGTCGGGCCTCCTCACTTGCCCCAACCACCACCCCGTTCATGTTCTAGCCTGACCCATGACCCCCCTTCCCACCGCCGCCGCCCTCCTTCAGGGCTACTGGCAGGGCGCCCACTTCGCCGACCCACCCCCCTACCTCGACCGGGCGCGGGCACTGTCACCCGTCCTGTACGACCCCGCCAGCGGCATGGCCCTGCTGACCGGGCACGCAGCGGCGGGCGCGGCCCTCAAGAGTCCGCACGTCCGCACCAGCAAGTACGCCGCCGACCCCAGCTTCGCCAGCAGCGAGGCCGCCCGGTTGATGGCCCCGATGATGCTCTTTCACGACGGGGCCTCGCACACCCGGCTGCGGTCGCTCGCGGGGCGGGCCTTCACGCCCCGGGTGCTGGAGGAGAGCCGTGAATTCGTCACCGGGCTGACCGACACGCTGCTGGACGGGGCCGCGCGGCAGGCGGGCGCGAACGGGGGAGAGGTGGACGCCGTGGCCGCCCTCGCGGTGCCGCTGCCCGTCGCCGTGATCGTGGAGATGCTGGGGCTGTCCGGGACCGACGCCGACCGCTTCAAAACGTGGGCGGGCAGCGTGGCCGACCTGATCGGCGGCCTGAACGTGCCCCCGGAGCGCTGGGCACAGGTCGAGGCCGACGCCGGGGCGATGCGCTCCTACTTCCGCACCCTCGCGGACGACCTGCGTGCCCATCCCCGTCCCGGCCTGCTCTCGGCCCTCGCCGCCGCCGAGGACGGGGGCGAACGCCTCAGCGGCGACGAACTGCTCGCCAACGCGGTGTTGCTGCTTGTCGCGGGCCACGAGACAACCTCCAACCTGCTCTCGGGCAGCCTCCTCGCCCTGCACGGGTGGCCGGAGGAGCGGGCCTGGCTCGCGGGGGACCCCGGGGGACGGGTGGGGAACGCGGTGGAGGAACTGCTGCGCTTCCTCTCGCCCGTGCAGGGCACCGCCCGCTTCACGACCGCGCCGCTGACGCTGGAGGGAGTGGCGCTGCCGCCGGGCCTGCCGCTGCTCGTGAGCCTCGCGGGGGCGAACCGGGACGCCGCCGCGTACCCCGATCCCCACACCCTGCGCCTCTCGCGGGAGAATGCCCGCACGCACCTCGCCTTCGCCGCCGGGGCGCACTACTGCCTGGGGGCAGGGCTGGCGCGAATGGAGGCAGCGGTGTTCCTGACGCGCTTCCTGGCCCGCTTTCCGGGGTACCGGGTGCCGGAGCAGCCGCTGAGCTACCTCCCCAACCTGACCCTGCGGGGCCTGCGGGCGCTGCGCGTGGCCCTGTAGGTCGGGCGTGGCCCCCGGAGCCGTTCGCGCCCACGCTGGCGCGGAGGGTCCGCCTGTCTCTGGGCAGGGCTGCCGCGCTGGCGTGGCGGCAGCCGGGCGGCGCCCGCTAGACTCGGGGCCTATGGCCGACTCAGACCGCACCCGTGAAGCCCTGCGAGCCGCCATGACCGCCTGGGCGGTCGCGGAGGTGCGCGGCGACCAGGCGCGCGTGACCCTGGCGCCCCACCCCCAGAGCCTCGCCCGGCACCTCGAAGCGGTGGACCCGCAGTGGGCACTCGCCTGGGCCTGCGACAGCGTGACACCGCCCGTGGTCCGCGCCCGCCTGACCGTGGGGGGCGCCACCCGCGAAGGCCTCGCCACCGGCCACACCCTCCCCGACGCCCGGCTGCGGGCGCTGGCCGACGCCGCCCGCTTCTTCGGCCTGGAGTTGCCCGAGGAGGCTCAGTGGGTCGAGTACGACCCCGAGGACGGCCCGAATACCACCGACCTCGACGCCGAGGTGGAGGAGGGGGCAGCCCCCGCCCCCCGCGCCGCCGTGCCCCCGGCCCCGCCCCGCGACCCCCAGATGGAAAAGGCCCGGCAACACATCCAGGACCTGATTGAGCAGCTCAAAGCGGCAGGCAAGGCGAAGGAAGCCACCCAGGCCCTGATGCGCGGCTACGGCGAGTCGCTGGAGGAAAGCCGCGCGATCTACAAGGAACTCCAGGGCATCTTGCGCGGCTAGCCCATGCTCAAGGTCATCGCGGTGGGGGACGTGCACGCCGACTGGCCCGCGCTGTGGGCGGCGCTGCGGGCGTCGAGCTGCATGGACGCGGCCGGGCGGCCCACGCCCCCGGTGCTGGCGGGGCTGTATCAGGTGGTCCTGATCGGTGATCTCGTCCACCCCAAGAACGAGCGGGCCTACGAGCGCCTGACCGGACTGCACCGCTTCGACGTGCGCGACCGCGACCACCTGCTGCTGGCCGCCCGCGAGCAGGTGCGCGAGCTGGAGCGGCTGCGCGAGTACCACGCGGCGGCCCCCCACGCGGTCCACCTCATCCTGGGCAACCACGACGCGGCGGTCCTGAACCTCGACCACGTGCTGGGCACCGGGAGCGGCCTCGTTCACGTCGAGTTCGACCCCAATCGGGGCGGCACCCTGCTGCCGGAGGGCCTGCGGCGCTGGATGGAGGGCTTCCTGCGCGAGGTGCGCCTGGGCAGCGTGCAGTTCGCCCACGTCTCGCCCCTGCCCGCCCACGCCATCTACGACGACCTCTTCTACAGCGACGCCAGCTCCAAGCGCTGGTTTCGCGACACTCCCGAGTACGTGCGGCAGGCGGGCCTGAGCCTCGGCGTCTACGGGCACACCCAGATGCCGACGGGAATCCGGATCGACCGCGACGCGGGGCTGTGCCTGATCGACGCCCTTCACGCCCGGCAGTACCTGGAACTGCTGCTCGACCCCGCCGCGCCTGAGCCGGTGCAGGGGGTCCGGGCCATGCCGTTTTGACCCCTGGGTGGCCCTCACCCCAGGCCGAAGTGTAGTCGTGTTGACAGCTGGGGAGGGGGCCGCTATCCTTGACCCCGCTGCTTTTGCGGCAGCGCGGAGTGGTCCGGTAGTGTAGCGGTTAGCATAACTGCCTGTCACGCAGTAGGTCGCGGGTTCAAATCCCGTCCGGACCGCCACCCGGCTAGGTAGCTCAGCTGGTAGAGCAAACGACTGAAAATCGTTGGGTCGCCGGTTCAAGTCCGGCCCTGGCCACCAAGACAAAGACTCCGCCCCGCGCGGAGTTTTTGCTTTCCACGCCTAGAGGCTGCCAAGAACCCTAAGCAAAAAGTGGCGTGAGGTTGTGGCAGAGCAGAATGCAGGCGGCGAGGAAGTGGAACCCAACCAATGTGGAGGGAAGGCGTTCCAGATCTCGGCTCAGCCTCCGGAAGCGTGCCAGCCACGCAAACGAACGTTCAACCACCCAGCGTTTCGGAAGCAGGATGAACCCCTTGGTCGCTTCTGGACGCTTCACGACGACCAGCTCGACGCCCGCATCCGTCGCGTCTAACGCGGTCTGGACTTTCGTATACCCTTGATCCACGAAGGCGACTTCCACCTGTGCTCCGGTGGCTTCCTGCACCTCTAGGCACAGGTCTTTGACCTGTGCCCTGTCCTGTTCGTTGGCTGGGGAAGTGAGGATAGCCAGCACGTGTCCCAGGGTGTCCACGGCGAGGTGAACCTTGGTGCCCTTGCGCTTCTTGGCCCCGTCATAGCCCGCACGGTGACCGCTTTCAGGTGTGCTTTGGAGGGTTCGGCTGTCCATGACCACCGCGGACGGCTCGGGATCTCGACCTTGCTCCACCCGGGCCAGGATTCGCAGGTCGTGGGCGGCATTCTCGAAGCAGCCTGCCACGAACCAACGGTGCGCCTGTTGGCGCACCGTCTCCGCAGGAGGAAAGTCGTTTGGAAGATAGCTCCACTGCGCCCCCGTGCGGGCCATCCACAGCAAGGCGTTCAGGACATCCCGGATGGGGTACTTCCGTTGACCTGCATCCGCACGGCTGAGCAGCAGGTACGGGAGCAGGAACAAGTAGGTGTCGTCGTCAACGTCGCTGGGGTAGCCTCGCCGCGTCACCCACCCATTCTGCTGTTCTCAGAGCCACGCCCCTCGAGTTCGTCCCTGTTCTTGGCAGCCTCTAAGAACCAAAACCCCCGGCCGGAGTTGGCCGGGGGTCAAAGTCACGTTGTTGCTCAGTCCGCCGAACCCGCCGGGGCTAGCACCAGCGCGAAGCTCTGGCTGGGGCCGAAGGTCTCGGTAAAGCGGCGCTCGGCGGGCACGTTCAGGCGGTCGAGGATGTTCTCCACCGCCCGCGTGAAGCCCTCAGGCCCGCAGTAGTAGTACTCGGCGTCGCCCTGGGGCAGGTGGGGGCGCAGCGTCTCCATCCGGATCAGCCCCGCCTCGTCGTGGTGCTCGCCGGGGCGGTCCCCTGCGCCCACCTCGGTGTAGTAGACGAGCTTGCGGACATTCGGCTGGGTGCGGGCCACCTCGTTCACATGCTCGCGGAAGGCGTGCGCCGAGGCCCCCAGCGCCGCGTGGACGAACAGGACCGGGCGGGTCGAGCCGGAGGCGACCAGGGTGTTCAGCATGCTCAGCATCGGCGTGATGCCCACCCCGCCGCTCATCAGCACGACCGGACGGTCCGAGTCTTGCAGGAAGAAGTCGCCCGCCGGGGTGTGGACCAGCAGCTCGTCCCCCTCCTGAATGTCGTCGTGGAGATAATTGGAGATCAGGCCGCCGGGCGCGAACGGCTCGGTCTGGGGGGCCAGTTCACGCTTCACGGCGATGCGGTAGCTGCGGCCGTTGGGCGCGTCCGAGAGGCTGTACTGACGAATCTGGTCGCGCTCCTGCGCCGGCACCCGCACCTTGAGGCTGAGGTACTGCCCTGGCCGGAAGGGGGGAAGCGGCTGCCCATCCACGGGTTCGAGCACCAGCGAGGCGATCACGCCGCTCTCCTGCACCTTGCGGGTCACCCGGAAGGGCTTGAAGCCGCGCCAGCCGCCGGGCTGCCCGGCCGCCTGGGCATACATGCCGCCCTCCACCCCGATCATGATCTTCGCGAGTTGCCCGTAGGCCGCCGCCCAGGCATCCAGAATCTCGGGCGTGGCGGCGTCGCCCAGCACGCTGGCGATGGCCCCCAGCAGGTGTTCGCCCACGATGGGGTAGTGCTCGGGCAGCACCTCCAGACTGACGTGCTTGTGCGCGATCCGGCCCACCATGCCGCCCAGCCGCTCGGGGTGGTCGATGTGCGCCGCGTAAGCCAGCACCGAGGCCGCGAGGCTGCGGGCCTGCCGCCCGGTCTTCTGGTTGGCCGGGTTGAAGATGTTCAGCAGTTCCGGGTGCGCCGCGAACATGGAGGCGTAGAAGGTGCGGGTGATCGTCTCACCGTGCGCTTCGAGCGCCGGGACGGTGGCTTTGATGATGGCCGTCTGTTCGGGGGTCAGCATGGGTCGGGGTGTCTCCAGGGAAAAGAGGGAGGGGGAGGGGGCGGAGGGCCTCAGCCCAGGTCGAGCAGCGTGACGAGGACGCGGGTGCCGTCCTCCAGCGCCCGGCTGGAGAAGAGGCCGGTGGTCTGGACGTGGAGCACCTCGCCCGCCGGGACTTCGTGGTCCTGCCCGTCCACGCTCAGGCGCAGCCGCCCGCGCAGCACGGCGACGACCACGGCCTGTCCGGCGTGGGTGTGGGGCGGCAGGCCCTCGCCCGCCTGGTACTCGAACAGCAGGGCGCGGCCCGCCGGGGCCTTGACGAGCATCCGGGGGGCAACGGGGCGGGGAGCGGGGTCAGTGGACATGGGAAGCCTCCGGTGGGGCCGCGAGGGCGTGGCGTTCGAGGTTGGGATGCATCCGGCGGGCCAGCCCCAGCAGGGCGGCGGCCTCGGCGGGGGGCAGCTCCTCGCCCAGCGTCTGCTCCCACAGGGCCAGCCAGCGGCCAAAGTGCGCCGGGCCGATGCCCAGGCCGGTGTGCGCCGGGCCGGGTTGCCCCCGGTACGCGCTCGGCCCGCCCGTCACCGCCCGCCAGAACCCCTCCAGCCGGGCGATGTGCAGCGGCCAGCCGCCGCGCGGAAAGGGACCGATCCGCGCGAACACCGGGCCGAGCAGGTCGTCGGCGGTGGCCTTCGCGTAAAAGGCCCACAGCACCCGCCGCAACCGTTCCTCGCCCAGCCGGGCGAACAGGCTGCCTTCCGGAGTCAGGGAAAGGGTCATGGTCGGGCCTCCAGGGGCGTCCGGGCGATGTTGACTGGAGAGCGGACGGGGAGAGAAGACGAAGGAAAGAACATCAGGCGATCCATTCCGGATATGCGGGTCCACATATCCATTGACCGCCACAGCCTAGACGCCTATAAAGTGGATGTCAAGGTCCACCACTCACGGACCCAGGAGGCGCCTCTTGTTTTCCCAGACCACCGAATATGCGCTGCGGGCCGTCGTGACCCTCGCGGGGGCGGAGGGCCAGCCGCTGACGACCGCCGAGATCGCCGCCCGGACGAAGGTGCCCCCCGGTTACCTTTCCAAGGTGCTGCAAACGCTGGGGCGGGCCGGGCTGATCACGGCGGCGCGGGGGCTGCGCGGGGGCTACCGCCTCAGCCGTCCGGCGGCGGATATCTGCATGCTGGAGGTGGTCAATGCCGTCGAGCCGTTGGCCCGCATCCGCGAGTGCCCGCTGGGGCGGCCCGACCACACCAGCCTGTGCCCGCTGCACCGCCGCATCGACGAGGCCGTAGCCGCCACCGAGCGCCAGTTGGCGAGCACCACCCTGGAGGAACTGATCGACCCGGTTCCCGGTCACCCAGAAGTACCGCTCTGGCCCGTGCCCGAGCAGCCCACCTCCTGAACGTCAGGAGGGAGTGGGAGTCAGACGACCCCGCAGGGTGTTTACCCGCTGCTGGAAGAGCTGAGGATCGTCCAGGGCGCGGGCGACCGTGTAAGCTCCTTGGACAGCCAGAAACACCTCGTCGGGGTCGCCGTCGGGAAAGACGACCCGCGTCCGGGCCGCGACCGCCTCCCGGTAGTGCTGCACGATCCGGGCGGCGCGGGGAGCGGCAGGGTCGCGCAGCGCCCGCAGCTCCACCGCCAGCGTCCCGAAGGGGCAGCCCTGGTGCGCGGCCGAGTCCGGGTCGGTCAGCAGCCAGTCGAAGTAGGCCGCCAGCCACACCGGGGGCGGCAGGGGCGTGAGGTCGTCCAGCAGGCCGCGCAGCTCGGCCTCGCAGGCGTCCAGCACCGCCAGCAGCAACTCTTCGCGGGTCCGGAAGTAGTAGTACAGGTTGCCCAGCGGCACCCCGGACACGGCGGCCACGTCCTTGAGGGTGCTGCCGCACACCGCCTGGGTCCGGTAGAGGCGCAGCGCCCCCCGCACGATCTGCTCGCGTTTGCTCCCTGTCACGCCTCTGGCCTCCCTCCGGGGTCAAGATGCCATGAAGCGGGGCTGAGATTTGGCCCGGCCTTCACCCCTACCCTGAGTCAGAAAGCCAACTGAATCCTGAGTTGGTTCTCCGGCTCCTCTACCGGTGCCGGAGCGAGGAGAACCATGAAGAACCGGACGATGCTGGCACTGATGATGGGGCTGGGCCTGGGAGCCGCGCAGGCAGGAGGGGCCGAGGGTGTCCGCCAGGAGGGCTTTCTCGACGTGAATGGGGCGCGGATTCACTACGTCAGCGTGGGGCAGGGCACGCCCATGCTGCTGCTGCACGGCTATCCGCTGAGCGGCGAACTCTTCGCCCGCAACCGCGACGCCCTGGCCGCCGCTGGGTACCGCGTGATCACGGTGGACCACCGGGGCTACGGCCAGAGCACCGCCCCCGCTTCCGACCCCGGCAGCCTGACGACCTACGCGGCCGACGCCCTCGCGGTGATGGACCGCCTCGGCGTGCAGCAGGCCATCGTGGGCGGCATGAGCATGGGCGGCCCCATCGCCTTCGAGATGTACAAGGCGGCTCCGCAGCGCTTCCTGGGCCTGGTGCTGATCAACACCATCGCCAACCCGGCCTCCATCGTGGAGCAGCACCTCTGGCGGGGCATGGCGCAAAAGGCGAGCATCTTCGGACCGCAGTCGCTGGTGGGTGAGCTGCTCAAGGACATGCTGACCGGGCAGACGCGCCTGAACCGTCCCGCCGACGCGGCTTTCCTCACGGCCATCGTCAAGCAGGCGACGGGCGCGGCGGACGTAGCAGGGGCGAATGCGCTGGCGACCCGGCCCGACTACGTGCCTTTCCTGAAGACGATCCAGGTGCCCACGCTGGTGCTGGGGAGCGTGGAGGACACGGTGTATCCGCCCGAGTTCAGCCGGAAGATGCAGCAGAACATCGCCGGGTCGAAGCTGGTACTGATTCCGGGCGCCGCCCACGCGGCGATCTTCGAGAAGGCGGACGCGGCCAACCGGGCCATTCTCGACTGGGCGCGGGCGAACAACCTGCGCTGAGCGGGATGCAGAGGGACGCGGGGAGCTTTCGGCCTCCGCGTCCCTCGCCTGTTCACCTGCCAGACTTCCCCCATGCACTCCACCGCCGACGTGCGCGGCATCTGCGCGGCCCTGCCCGGCTCGCGCGAGACGTTCCCCTTTGACGCGACCACCCTGGTCTTCAAGGTCGCGGGCAAGATGTACGCGCTGACCGACCTCACCGCCGATCCGGTCACCCTCTCGCTGAAGGTGCGGCCGGAGGATGGGGAAGCGTTGCGGGCGGCCGACCCGGCGATCACGCCCGGCTCCCACCTCAACAAGCGCCACTGGGTCACGGTGACGCTGGACGGGACGGTGCCGGAGGCGGTGGTGCGTGAACTGCTCGCCGGAAGTCACGCTTTGGTCGTGGCCGGGCTGACGCGGGCGCAGCGGGCGGGGCTGGGGGGATAAACCAGAAGGGAGCCAGGTTCGTCCCGGCTCCCTTCTGGCGTCCTGACCTCAGAACGCCGTGTCCAGTGCCCCCAGCGCCGCCTGGGGGTCCTGAATCCCGGCCTGGGCCATGTCGGGCCGCCCGCCGCCCTTGCCGCCCGCCGCCGCCGCGAGCTTGCCCACGAGCTGCCCCGCGTGCGCTCCGCGCGAGACGGCGTCTTTCGTCGCCTTCACCACGAGGCCCTTGTCGCTGGCGATCACGGCGAGGTCGGCCCCGCTGGTGTCGAGCAGCTTGTCGGCGGCACCGCGCAACTCGTTGCCCTCGATGCCCGCGAGCTTCAGCGCGGCGACCTTGAAGCCGCCCAACTCGCGCACCTGCTGCCCCGCGCCCCCCCCGCCGCCCATCTGGGCTTCCGCGAGCTGGCGACGGACCTGGGCGGTTTCCTGCCCGGCCGCCTTGAGCTGGGCTTGGAGGCCCTGCACGCGGGCTTCCAGGCCCTCCACACCGGTGTTCAGCAGCCCGGCCACCCGCGAGGCCGCCTCCAGCCGGCCGCGCACCCAGGCGGTGGCCGCCTCGCCCGCGAGCGCCTCGATGCGCCGCACGCCCGCCGCCACGTTCTCGTCGGACACGATCACGAAGGCCCCGATGTCCCCGGTCCGGCGCACGTGTGCCCCGCCGCACAGCTCCTTGCTGGTGACCGTCGTGCTGCCAAAAGAGACGCTGCCCTCCACGCTGACCACCCGCACGGTGTCGCCGTATTTCTCCCCGAAGAGGGCGGTCGCCCCTGCCGCCTTCGCCGCCTCGATGGGCATCTCCTGCCACGTCACCGGGAAGTTGGCCGTGACCCAGCGGCTGACGAGCGCCTCTACCTGGCTGACCTCCTCCGCACTGAGAGCCGCCCCGTGCGCGAAGTCGAAGCGCAGGCGGTCAGGGGCGACCAGCGACCCGGCCTGCCGCACCCCTGACCCCAGCACGGCCCGCAGCGCGGCGTGCAGCAGGTGGGTGGCCGTGTGGTGCCGCTCGGTGGCCCGGCGGTGGGGGGAGACGACGCCGCGCACGCGGGTGCCGGGGCGCAGCTCGCCTTCCTCGACCAGCACGTCGTGGAGGAACACGCCCGCCGGGGTCTTGCGGGTGTCGCGCACGCGCCCGGCGCCGCCGTCCCACTCCAGCCGCCCGGTATCGCCCACCTCGCCGCCGCCCTCCGCGTAAAAGGGGCTGCGCGAGAGGACCACCATGCCCTCGCTCCCGGCGGGCAGATGCTCCAGCCGCTCGCCCGCGCCCATCAGCGCAAGCACCTCGCCCTCGGCCTCCAGCTCGTCGTAGCCGACAAACTCGGTGGCGGGCAGGCCGTCGAGCGCCTCCTGGGAGCCGCCGAACAGCTCGGACTTGCCGTACTTGCTCCCCGCACGGGCGAGGTTCTGCGCGTTTTCCAGGCTCTCGGCGTATCCGGCCTCGTCCACCGAAACGCCGTACTCCTCCGCGATCTCCTTGGTCAGGTCTACCGGGAAGCCGTAGGTGTCGTACAGCACGAAGGCGTCTTCACCGCGCAGCGTGCCGCCCTGCCCCAGCCCGGAGAGCAGCCCGCCGAGGCGCTGGATGCCGCCCTCCAGCGTCTTCAAAAACCGCTCCTCCTCGGCGCGGATGGCCGCCTGCACCCGCTCCTGCTCGGCGCGGAGTTCGGGGTAGGCATCGCCCATCTTCTCCACGACGAGGGGCACCAGCGTGTGCAGCGTCGGCTCGCGCAGGCCCAGCAGGTAGGCGTGGCGGGAGGCGCGGCGCAGAATCTTGCGGATGACGTAGCCGCGCCCGGTGTTGCTCAGGGCCACGCCGTCCGCGATCACCATGCTCACCGAGCGGACATGCTCGGCCACCACCCGGTGCGACACGCTCTGCGGCCCCTCGTAGGGCTTGCCGCTCAGCTCGGCCACCCGCGCGATCAGGGGCGCGAACACGTCGTTGGAGTAGAAGTCGTATGCGCCTTGCACGACGGTGGCGATGCGCTCCAGGCCCATCCCGGTGTCGATGTTCTTGAAGGGGAGGTCGGCCAGCACGGGCGTGCCGTCGGGGAGGGGGTCCTGACGGTCGTACTGCGGGAAGACGCAGTTCCAGATTTCCAGGAAGCGGGCGCTCTCGCGGGTCTGCGCGTAGTCGGCCCAGGTGTCGTCGCCGTAGGCGGGACCCCGGTCATAGAAGATCTCCGAGCAGGGGCCGCAGGGACCGTTGGGGCCTTCCCTGGGCGCGTCGGCAGGCCAGAAGTTCTCGTCGGCCCCGAAGCGCAGGATGCGGCCCTCGGGGAGGCCGATCTCCTTCGTCCAGATGCCGAAGGCTTCCTCGTCTTCTTCGTAGATGGTCGCGTGAAGCCGCTCCGGGTCCAGGCCCATCCATTCGGGCGAGGTCAGAAATTCCCAGGCCCAGGTCAGCGTCTCGCGCTTGAAGTAGTCCCCGAAGGAGAAGTTGCCCAGCATCTCCAGCAGCGAGCAGTGCCGCAGGGTGCGGCCCACATTCTCGATGTCGCCCACCCGCAGGCATTTCTGCACGGTGGTCACGCGCCGGTTCTCGCCGTGGCCGGGGAACTTCGCCGGGGCGCCCATGAACTGCGGCTTGAAGGGCTGCATCCCCGCCACCGTGAACAGCGTGGTCGGGTCGGGGGCAATCAGCGAGTGCGAGGGCAGCCGCAGGTGCCCCTTCAGGGCGAAGAATTGCAGGTATTTCTCGCGGATTTCAGCGGTGGTCAGCGGCCCGGTCATGGGGGGAAGTGTAGCGCGGGGGCTGTGGGGCGATTCTGGCGGGGGCACCTGGGAAGGCGGCGGGGTGAGCCACCCAACGAAAGAGGCGGGGCCGCAGCCCCACCCCCAGACCGGAGACGGGCTTAGACGAACTGTCCGCCGTGCCGGGCCGCCGCCGCCTCGACCGCGTCTGCCGGAATGCTCTCCTCGACGGCCACCGCGCGGCCACTTTCGCCCGCGCTGCTGCGGAGGCGCTCGTACTGCTCGTCACTCACGTCGGAGGAGGAGCTGTAGCTCCGGCTCGCCCCGCCCGTCTCGTCCACGCCCGCTGCGCCGCCGATGGCGCCGACCGCCGCGCCCACGCCGCTGCCCAGGGCCGTCATGCCCAAGATCACCGGCAGGGCCAGTCCGCCCGTCGCCACCGTGGCCGCCGTGCCGAGGACACCTGCCGCCGCGCCCACTGCCGCGCCCACGCCCGTGCCCTTGACCGCACCCTCGCCCGCGTCCTCGGGGGTGCCGCCCCCCTGTACATACTGGGTTCCCGTCGTGGTGGTCGTGCCCATCGTGCCGCCCGCCATACGGCGGTTCACGGTGGTCTGGCCCATCTCGGGCTGAATCAGCCCCTGGCTCCGGAGATCGTCGATAAAGGCGTCGGCCTGGGCCTTGCTGGGAAAGAGAAGGTGTCGCATGGGGCGCAGTCTGCGGCGCCTGCCCCGCGCCCGGTATGAGAGGAAGCCCAAGCGCCGCCGCCCAGCGGGTAGGGTCTGCCCCCGGTGCCCGAAGAAAGGGATAACGGCGACCTCGCGCGGGGCCGCCGTCGCCGGGTGCTGGGTTCAGTCCAGGTCCACCGACCACCACGCCTCGCGCCGGGCGGCGAGGCGGGCGCGGGGGTCGCCCAGGGTCTCCATCGCCTCCGTCAGGCCCCGCCAATCGCTCTCGCTCATGGGGTCGAGGGCCAGCGCCCGCTGGTGGAACTGCGCGGCGTCCTTGGGGCGGCCCGCCGAGGCAGCCGCCTGCGCGGCCAGCCCCAGGACGCTGAGCTGCTTGGCCTCCAGCCGGGCACGGGCTTCGTCCACCCAGGGGCTGTCGGCACCGGGCAAAAAGAGGCCGTACAGGTCGGCGAGTTCGCGCAGTTCCTCCAATCCCAGGCTGCCCGACTCGGCCTGTTTGGCAAGCAGCTCGAAGCGGGCCACGTCGTAGTCGGGCTGAAGGTCGGCGGCGAGCGCGTATCGGCGGTTGGCGCTCACGACGGCCTCGCTGCTCAGGCTGCGGCGCAAGCGGTGCAGGGTGGTGTGAAAGAGGCTGCTGGCGCGGGCCTCGTCCTTTTCCGGCCACAGCGCCTCGGCCGCCTCCCAGGAGGTCACCTCGCGGCGTTCGAGCAGGTAGAAGAACAGCTCCAGCGCCTTGCGCGACACCCACGCGACCGCCGTGCCCTGCCACACGACCTGCGCGGTGCCCAGGGCGCGGGCCGACATCCCGCTTTCCTGGGTGCGCGTCAGGCCCACGCGGCGCAGCCGGGCGTCCACGGCGGTGGTCAGGTCCTGCGGGGTAAAGGGCTTGGGCACATAGTCGTCGGCCCCCAGGTTCATGCCCCGGCGCACGTCGCCGCGCTCGGCATGGCTGGAGAGCAGCACGAAGGGCACGGCGCTCAGCTTCTCGTGGCCCCGGACCTGTTCCAGAAACTCCAGACCGGTCATGTAGGGCATCACCACGTCACTGATGACGAGGTCGGGGGTAAAGACCTTCAGGAGATCGAGCGCCTCCACCGGGTGACTGCTCGTGCGGACCTCGTGCCCGGCGCGGGACAGGATCACGCTGACGAGCTTGAGGATGGCGGCGTCGTCATCCACGACCAGGATGCGCGGCATGGGGGGCAGTGTAGCAGCGGCTGGGGCCGGGACACGTACCGGGATTCACACGCCCGCCGCCGGGCTAGGCTGGGGGGCATGACCACGCCTGCGCCCCTGACCCTCCTTCACGTCCGGACCCTCACCCTGAATCCGCAGCAGCCCGAGGCCGGGGCCGTGCTGGTCGGCGGCGGGCGCGTCCTGGCGGTGGGAAGCCGCGAGGAGCTGCGGGCGCTCGCGCCGGGGGCCGAGGTGCAGGACCACCGCGACCTGCTCCTGACGCCGGGGCTCGCGGAGGCGCATGTCCACCTCGTGAGCTACGGCTTCTCGCTGTCTGAACTGGGCCTGCACGGCGCCCGCAGTGTGTCGGAGGTGCAGGCGAAGGTCGCGCAGCGGGCGATGAACACGCCCCCCGGCACCTGGATTCGCGGGGGCGGCTTCCTGCTCTCCGAGCTGGGTCTCGCCGAGTACCCCACCGCCGAGCTGCTGGACGAGGTCAGCCCGCACCATCCCGTCCTGATCTACTCGCGCGACCTGCACCTGAGCTGGGCGAACTCGCTCGCGCTGCGTTTGAGCGGAATCACGGCGGACACCCCCGACCCCGAGGGCGGAAAGATCGTGCGCCCGCTGGGGACGCTGCTGGAACACGCCAGCGGCCTCGTCGCACGGATCCGCCCCACCCCCACCGACGCCGAATACCTCGCGGCGGCGAAGGCGGGCGCCGACGATCTGGCCGCGCGAGGCTACGTCAGCGCCCACACGATGGCCTTCGAGCCGGTGGAGGCGCCGAGAGCCGTGCAACTCCTCGCCCAGCGGGGTGAGTTGCCGCTGCGGGTGTGGGCCACCCTGCCGCACGACCGGCTGGAGCACGCCCGCGACCTGGGGCTGCGCCTCACGCCCGGCGGCCTCTTCCAGTGGGGTGGGGTCAAGTTCTTCGCGGACGGGGCGCTGGGCAGCCGCACCGCGTGGCTGCACGCGCCCGGCTTCGCGGACGGGTCGGGCACCGGGATTCCCCTCGACCCCCCCGAGCTGATCCGCGAGCGCGGCGAGGAGGCGCTGCGGCTGGGCCTCACGCCCGTGACCCACGCGATCGGGGACCGGGCGAACACCGAGGTACTGGGCGTATACGACGCCCTGCGCCCCCTCGCCGACGGGGTGGGCGTGCGGCTGCGGATTGAGCACGCGCAGCACCTCCGCCCAGGGGACATCGCCCGCTTCCGGGGCCTGACCGCCAGCGTGCAGCCCATCCACCTCCAGGCCGACGGTCCGATGATCCGGGAGCTGTTGCCGCACCTGCTGGAGACGAGCTACCCTTTCCGGTCCCTGCAGCAGGCCGGGGCCATCCTCGCCTTCGGGTCCGACGCCCCGGTCGCGCCGCCCGAGTACCGCGCCAACTTCGCCGCCGCGCTCACCCGCCGCGACGACGCGGGCGAGGCGATCGCCCCCGCCGAGGCCCTGACCGAGGGGGAGGTGCTGTGGGCGCACACGCGCGGCCCCGCTCTCGCCGCCGGGTGGGACGACGAGGGGATCATCCGGCCGGGAGCGCGGGCGGCCTTCACCCTGTGGGACCGGCTGGGCGGGCAGGCGCGGGCGCTGGTGCTGTAGGAGCCGACCTTACAGCCCGGTCGTGCCGCCGGGTCCTGGCAGATTCGGCCCGACGTGCCCCGCCTCGCGCCGGGTGTCGTCCAGCGCGTCCATCGTGCGGTTCAGCCTCGCCTGACGCACCGCGAGCACGGCCATGGTGCCGAGAAACAGCCCGAGCGAGATCAGACCCGTCATGGTGCTCCCAAGACTGAGGGAGACAGGTCAGCTCCCTGTCTCCCCCTGCGGTGCCCGGCCGGGCGCTCCGTTTACGCCTCGACTTCTTCCGGCAGTTCCGCGTTGGTGTACACGTTTTGCACGTCGTCGAGGTCTTCGAGGGCGTCCACCAGGGCCATCAGCTTGCGGGCGTCGCCCTCGTCGACGGCCACCGTGTTGCTGGGAATCATGGTGATCTGGCCGCTCTCGGGCTTGAAGCCCGCCGCCGCGAGCGCGTCCTGCACGCTGTAGAGGTCGTTCGGCGCCGTGCTGATCTCCAGGCCGTCCTCGGACTCCTGAAAGTCCTCGGCGCCGTGCTCGATGACGGCTTCCTGCGCGGCCTCCGACGCGTCGGGGAGCAGCAGGACGCCTTTTTTCTCGAACTGCCACGCGACCGAGCCGCTGGTGCCGAGGCTGCCGCCGCGCTTGTTGAACACGGCGCGGATGTCGGCCACCGTGCGGTTCACGTTGTCGGTCAGGGCCTCGATAAAGATGGCGGTGCCGCCGGGGCCGTAGCCCTCGTAGGTGACTTCCTTGTACTCGGCCGCCCCCTCGGCCGCGCCCGCCGCCCGCTTGATCGCGTTCTCGATGTTGTCGGCGGGCACCGTGTCGGCCTTGGCCGCCGCGATGGCGTTTTTCAGGCTGAGATTGGCCGCGGGGTCACCGCTGCCGCCCGAACGGACGGCCGCCTGAATGGCGCGGATGTGCTTGGAGTACATCGCGCTGCGCTTCTTGTCGTTGGCACCCTTTTTGCGCTTGATCTGTGCCCATTTGCTGTGTCCGGCCATGTTCCGTGTCTCCTTCAGGAAAGACGCGCTCACCCGGGGAGAGCGGGGGCGCGTGGTGGCGAGCATTCTAACGCGGCGGCCGCGCGGCCCGTCGGAAGCCCGTCACACCCGCAGGTCGTCTTCTTCCGTCAGGAAGTCCACCGCGCCCGAGCCGATCTCGTAAAAGGCGCCGATCACCCGCACCTGCCCGCTCGCCTCGGCCTCGCGGATCACGGGCTGCTCGCGCAGGGCGGCGGCCTGATGGCGGACGTTGTTCAGCACGGCCTCGCGCATCCGGGCCTTTTTGTCGCGGATGGGCGGGAGGCCCTGCACGCTGGGCTGAATGCGGGCGATCAGGCGGCGCAGGTGCTCGGGCTCGTGGGCGAGATCGTCATCGGGCAGCAGCGCGGCGGCCACGGCCCCGCACCCCTCGTGGCCCATCACCACGATCAGCCGCACGTCGAGGTGCCGGATCGCGTACTCCAGCGTGCCCAGTTCCGAGTCGCCCACCACGTTGCCCGCCACCCGCGCCACGAACAGGTCCCCGAGCCCCTGATCGAAGACGATCTCGACGGGCACCCGGCTGTCGCTGCACGCGAGCACCGCCGCGAAGGGCGTCTGGCCCATGATCTGGGCGCGGCGCTGGTTGGCGTCCGCCTCGGGGCGGGTGGCCTGACCGGAGAAGAAGCGGGCGTTGCCGTCCTTGAGGGCCTCGATGGCGGCTTCCGGCGAGGTCATGCGGCCCTGGCGCAGCGCCGCGATGTCCTTCATGCTGGCCCCGCGCCGCACCGCGTCCAGGATGCGCCGTTCGAGATCGGAGACGGGAGCCGGGGTCCGGGCGTCGGGAACGGAAGTGCTCACCCAGTCATCCTAGACCCGCAGGCCCAGGATGACCGGAGGCGGTGACCGTTCCTGCCTGGGAAACGCGTCTCTCAAGCAGGAACGGCTACTGCCCCTGTCCGGCCGTGTATCCCGGCTGGCCGTCGAAGGTATAGAGGTGCTCGGTCTTCACGAAATCCAGCCCGGCCTCCGACACGCGGGCCAGCAGCGCGAGCACGTCGGCGGGCGTGGCGGGCCGCTCGCCGCGCCACAGGAAGCGGCAGCGCCAGTGGTCCGAGCAGATCGTCTCGGGCAGGCCCTGCGGCCAGACCTTGACCCCCAGGTTGGAGATCATGTCGAGGGTCCAGTCGGTGCCCTCTGCTCCCTGAAGCCGCGCCCCCAGCACATCCGGCCGCCTCTGCGCGTCCCACCACTCCAGAAAGACGTCGGTGCCCACCAGCACCTTCTCGGCACGGGGCCGGGGCGTGAGGCTCACCTGAATCTGGGAGGCTGCCTCGCCCTGCACGGCGGGGAGGCGCTCCGGCATCTGGCCCAGACGCTCGATCACGGCGTCCGCGAAGGCCTGGGTGCCCACCCGCCGGGACGTGTGCTCGCCCGCGATGTCCCCGGTGTGGATGCCGTCTTCCAGGGTCCGCAGCCAGGCGTTCTGCACCCGCGTGGCCACGTCGCCCTGCCCGATGTGCGTCAGCATCAGCGCCGCCGCGTGCAGCAGGCCGCTGGGGTTGGCCCGGTCCTGCCCGGCGATGTCGGGGGCACTGCCGTGAACCGCCTCGAACAGGGCGACGGTCTGCCCGATATTCGCGCTGCCCCCCAGGCCCACCGACCCCGCGACCTCCGAGGCGATGTCCGAGAGGATGTCCCCGTAGAGGTTCAGGGTCACGATCACGTCGAAGCGCTCGGGCTGGGCGCCCAGTCGCGCCGCGCCGATGTCCACGATCAGGTGGTCGGCCGTGATCTCCGGATATTCCCGCGCCACCTCGCCGAAGACCCGGTGAAACAGGCCGTCGGTGAGCTTCATGATGTTGTCCTTGCTCATCGCCGTGACCTTGCGCCGCCCGTGGGCGCGGGCGTACTCGAAGGCGTAACGCACCACCCGCTCGCAGCCCTCGCGGGTGACCAGTTTGAGGCACTGGTAGACCTCGTCGGTCTGGCGGTGCTCGATGCCCGCGTACAGGGCTTCCTCGTTCTCGCGCACGATCACGAGGTCCATGCCGGGGTGGTGCGTGGCGACGAAGGGCGCGTAGGCCCGCGCCGGGCGCACGTTGGCGTACAGGCCCAGCGCCTTGCGCAGGGTCACGTTCACGCTCTTGTACCCGCCGCCCTGCGGGGTGGTGATCGGCCCCTTGAGCAGCACGCCCGTGCGCCGCAGGTCCTCCCAGGCCTCCGGCGCGACTCCCGACGACACGCCGCGCAGGTAGACCTCCTGCCCCACCTCCACCGGGCGCGGCTCGATGCGGGCGCCCGCGGCTTCCAGCACCCGCAGGGTGGCCGCCATGATTTCCGGGCCGATTCCGTCGCCGGGCGCGACCGCGATGGGCGTGAGGGTGGGGGGGGTGGGCGCCTGCGGGGCAGGGTGGACATCGGTGCTGTTCATGGCCTCTCCTTGGAACGCCCGGCACCGGGGCCGGGAACGCGACCACTATAGCGAAAAAGATGTCGCGTCTCCGGTGTCGTGATTTGAACCGCGTTCAAGCAGGCGGTACGGTGGGACGGCTGCGTCCGCGCATCCCTCCTCCCATGACCGAGCCTGCCCCCGACCGTCCCTGGACCTTCCTGACCAACCACACGCACGTCCTGCTGTGTCTGGTGCGCGAGCCGGGCGGCACCCTGCGGCAGGTCGCGGAGCGGGTCGGCATTACCGAGCGGGCGGTGCAGCGGATCATCCGCGATCTGGAACAGGCCGGGGTGATCACGCGCACCCGCGAGGGTCGCCGCAACCGCTATGCGGTGAACCCCGGTTTTCATCTGCGGCACCCGCTGGAGGCCCACCGCACCGTGGGCGAACTGCTGACCCTGCTGGAGGGGGAGGAGGCGGGGGCCTGACCGGGAGGCCGGGGTCATGCTCTAGGCTGACCCCATGACGGCGCCGCTCGATCCCACCGAGGCCCTGACGCTTGGCGAGCTGCTGGAGCGCTACGCCACCCTGCGCGACACCCTGCTGGGGCTGGAGGCCGAGCGCGACGAGCTGGCCGCCCGCATCAAGGCGGCGCTGGCCTCGGGGGAGCGGGCTGAAACCGACCTCTACCGCGCCGAACTCAAGGTGTCGCGCCGGGTCGAGTACCCGCTCGACCGCTTCCGCGACGTGTTCGGGGACGCGGCGGCGCTGGAGGCGGCCACCATCGACCGCAAACGGGCCGAGGCGCTCGCCAAAGCGGGCGACCTCAACCCCGAGCGGCTGCGTGACCTCGCCGTGGTCCGGGAAACGCAGGCGCTGGTGCTGGTGCCCAAGACGCGCTGAGGCTCATGGACGACGCCTTTCCCGTGGAGGTCGAACCCACCGTGCGGGCCTACGCGGGGAGCCTGGGCGCTGCCGGGCGGCGGTGGCTGGACTCGCTGGCGGGCGCGGTGGAGCGGCAATGCCGGGACTGGGAGCTTCAGAGGGGCGAGGCCCTGACGGGGGGCAGCCGTTCTTACGTGTGCCGGGTCACCCGCGCGGACGGTGGGCGGGCCGTGCTCAAGCTGGCCCTGCCGGAACCCGCGCTCACTGCGCAGATGTCCACCCTCCTGGCGGCCCAGGGACAGGGCTACGTGCGGGTGCTGAGGCATGACCCCGGCCGGGGAGCCCTGCTGATGGAGGCCCTCGGGCCGTCGGCGGAGAAGGACCATGACCTTCCCGCCGTGCTGGCCCTGACCGCCGAGACGCTGAAGCGGGCCTGGCAGGTGCCCCCCGAACGCTGCGCCCTGCCGGGCGAGGCCGAACACAAGGCGGCCAGCCTCCTGGCCCTCGTGCGCGACCTCGCCGGGGAGAACCGGGAGATTCAGGCGGTGGTGGAGCAGGCTCTGCGCTACGCCCACGAGCGGTGGGAGGCCCGCGACCCGGCCCGGCAGATCATCGTCCACGGCGACCCCCATGTCGGGAATCTGCTGCGGGTAGAGGGCACCCGTATCGGCGCCGAGACGGGTTACGTGTTCGTCGACCCCGAGGGATTTCTCTGCGAGCCCGAATACGACCTCGGGGTGGCGCTGCGAGGCTGGAACTCGCATCTGCTGGCCTCGGACGATCCGCAAGCAGAAGTGCGCGGTTGGTGCGATCAGATGGCCCAGGCGACGGGCACCGACCCCGAGGCCATCTGGCAGTGGACGTACCTGGAGCGGGTTTCCACTGGACTGTATGTCGGCCATCACGGGTTGCCGAAGCCCGGCGCCCTCTATCTGGAGGTGGCGTTCAGGCTACTGGCGTGACCGGATGGCTCTGGCCCGTCCAGCAGCACCTCGACGACGACCACATCGCGCCACTCGCCGCCTTGCCGGGCGTGGCGCAGGTGCACGCCGACCTCGCGGAAGCCGCAGCGGGCGTGCAGTCGGCGGCTGGCGGCGTTCTCGGTCAGGATGCGGCTGGTGAGCTTGTGGAGCCCGGCTTCATGGGCCGCCCCCAGCAAAGCCCGCAGCGCCGCCTCGCCGTGGCCTTGTCCCCGCGCCTCCCGCGCCGTGTAAACTCCGTGGTCCCCGATGGTCGCGTAGGCGGGCCGGGTGCTGTAGGGACTGCTCCACGCAAAGGCCACGACCTCTCCCGCCCCGTTCAGCGCGACGACGGCAGGCTGCGTGCCGGACAGCCGTTCCCGAATCTCGTTCTCGTGCCGCTCCCGCGTCTCGAAGGTCGCCCCCCGGTCCTGAATGCCCTGGTTGTAGATGCGCGTGACGGCGGGCGCGTCGGCCGGGGTGGCCGCTCGTGTCTGGGACATGGCCAATGCTGCCACATCCTCCACGGCACAAAAAAAGCATTGCCGGGAAGCAACGGCACCCGAGAATCATCCCTTATGGCTGCTGCCTTCCGGCCCTGACCAGGTTCGAGCGTTCCCGCTGCGCTGCACCAGCAATGCGCCGCAGAGCATAGCACAGGCCCGCCGCAGGCGACCAGACCAAAAAAAGTGCCGGAGTACGGCGACTCCGGCGACTCGTGGTGCTCGGGATGGGACTTGAACCCACACAGGAAACCTACACGCCCCTCAAACGTGCGCGTCTACCAATTCCGCCACCCGAGCAGGGTGAAGGGCAGAAGCAATGCTACGGGGCCACCGTGACCTTGTCAAGCGCGGCGGGTGTGCTAAGCTCGGCGCTGCCGCCGCGAGTGGTGGGGCCGGGCTGGGCCTTGGTCGCCTGCCGTTTGCCCCGGCTGCTGCGTGCGGGACTTCATAACAAGAGAGGTACACAGTGATCGACAAACAGCAGACCATCCAGACCTACGCCAAGAGCGCGAACGACACCGGGAGCACCGCTGTGCAGGTGGCCCTCCTCACCGAGCGCATCAACAACCTGTCCCGGCACCTGACCGAGAACAAAAAGGACAAGCACGGCCAGCGCGGCCTGCAACTCCTCAACGGCCAGCGCCGCCGCCTCCTGAAGTACCTGGAGCGCACCAGCTACGACGAGTACATTGCCCTGACCGACCAGCTCGGCATCCGCCGCGGCCAGCGCATCGTTCGCTAAACGCCCTTGATTGCCCGCTCCTGGCGCAAGCTGGGGGCGCTTTTTTATGGGCGCTGGACCCAGTCGCCGCCGGGCACGGGCGCCGCGCCGGGAAGGGCGAGTCGCGCAGTCCTGGCGTACACGTAGGTCCAGACCTCCTCCGCCTCGCCCGGCGCAAGTACCACGGTTACCCGCTGCCGGTGGTACAGGGGCGGCGTCTCGCCCACCCCTTCGAGCGCGTCGAGCAGGGGAAGGACCCGTGCCCAGACCTCCGGCGCGTAGGTCAGCACCTCGCCCCGGACGCGCTCGCCGGGCTCCCCCGGCACGAGGGCGGGGTAGTTCTCGGGCGAGAGGTGCAGCAGCCGGAAGCCGGACAGGGTCGCCGCCTGCGCCTGGGGCGGGCCGAAGCGTGCGGCCAGCGCCGCATTGCGCCCGCCGGGCCGCAGGGTGCCGTACACGAAGACGCGGGGAGGAGACTCGGGACTCATCCGGCCAGCCTACGCCGGGCGGTCACACGGACGGCTCACAAGGAAAGTGCGGGCACACATCCCACCGGCCGGGGGGGTCACACTGCATCATGAACGCCAACCGGACCGCCGCGCCGCGCGGCCTGATCCTCCTGGCCGCCCTGCTGGTCGCGGCCGACACTGTCTACGCCCAACCCGCCGCCCCCGCTGCCGTCCCGGCGGCTCCCGCCACGCCGACCCGCGCGGCCCCCGCGCCCCTCACGGCGGCCGAGACCGCGTCGCTGCGGGCGCTCTACGAGAAGCTGCGCCCCGCCACCCTGCGGATCGAGGACTGCCCGCCCAACGACTGCACCGAGCCCAACGGGGTGGGCACCGCCTTTCACATCGGGGACGGCTACGCGCTGACCGCCTACCACGTCGTGTCGGAGGGCCGCAACCTCAGCGCGGTGACGCTGGGCAAGGGGCGCTACACCCTGGAAGTCGTGGGCTTCGACGAGAACTCGGACACGGCCCTGCTGAAGGTGAACCTGCCCGCCCAGATTCCGTCCATGCCGCTGGCGACCGCGCGTCCGGCGGTGGGGGCGCCCACGCTCGCCATCGGCAACGGCAACGGCACCTTCCTGACCCTCAAGACCGGGCGCGTCACCGGGCTGGACGTGGCGTCGGATCAGGCCGACTTCCCCTCGGGGGTGCTCGAACTCAATACCCGGTTGCAGCCCGGCGACAGCGGCGGTCCGATCATCAACGCGCAGGGCGAGGTGGTCGGCGTCATCAGCTACATCAGCGTGGCGCGGCGGGGCGGCATCACGTCCTACGCGGTGCCCGTCACCCGCACGGATGCCCGGCTGGCCGAGCTGCGGCGGGGGGTCAAGCGCGAATACCCGGTGATCGGGGTGGGGCTGGACTCGTGGCTGGACTTCCTGACCAATCTGCCCGCCGACCGCTTTGCCGAAGCCGACGAGCTGCTGGGTCTGGGACTGGGCACCACCCCTGGCGCCTTCTTTACCCGTGTGTCGCCCGGCAGTCCCGCCGCCCAGGCCGGACTCCGCGCCCTCGACTACGACGAGGACGGCAAGCGCATCGCGGGCGACATCGTGACCGCCGTGAACGGGCAGCGGGTCAACAACTTCTCCGACTTCCAGTTCGCGGTGCGGCGCTACCAGCCCGGCGACACCATCACCCTGCGCGTGTTGCGCGACGGCAAGACGCTCGACCTGCGCCTGACGCTGGTGCCGCGCACCGCTGTGCGCAACTGAACTCAGGCCGGGAGAGGGGCGGGGCTGCCTGCGGGTGGCCCGCCCCCATTTCATGAATTGCGAGAAGAGGACTTGACAATTCTGCCATAAACAGAACAATGCAGCTATGGATACCCTGCTGAAGAAAGCGGGCGCGATGCTCGCCCACCTCGACCTCTTCACGCACATGCTGCACCTGCGGGGGCTGCTGCAACTCGCCGCCCACATGGAGGAGCGGGGCGACCGCGTGACCCTGATCTCGCCCGAGGCGATCACGCTGGTGGGGGCCGACATGACCACCGACGAGCGCGTGACCACCAGCAAGGGCGCGACCGTGGAGGCCGGGAACGCCTACAGCGTGCTGCGGACCCTCAAGGGCCACGACGCGCCGGAGTACGCCGTCACCCGGGAGGAACTCAAAGCGCTGAATGCCCGTGCGGTCTCGGAACTGGAAGCCAGCGACGCGATGCGGGCCTTCGGGGACACGCTGGCGCGGATCGGCGCTCCGGCGGCGGCCCCGGCTCCTGCCGAGGCGGCGACCGAGCGGCCGGGGCGGGGTCGGCGTGGGGCGGAGGCCGAGGCGCCGACGGATCAGCCTGCGGCCTGAGGAAGTGTTCAAGCGCGTCACGTCCCGTTGATGGGCGTGGCGCTTTTTTGGGCCTATCCATCTTGATTTGGTTTTCCCCCACCCCCAGCCCCTCCCCCCAGAGGGGGCAGGGGAGCAGCGCTGCGCTAGGCAAAGGTCGTCCCCCCATCTTTCAGCCTCGCTCAGCCCGTCTCCGTTTCCCCCTCCACGCCATCCTTCGCCCAACCGAATGCCTCGGCGCTGACGCGCCGAACGGCTCGTCTGCCTGGAAAGCGAACTCGCAAGGTGGGAACGTTGAGTTCGGCGGACACATGGAAAAGAAGGCTTTGGCAAAAGCAAGGTAGTGTCTGCTCCTCCCCCCTTGCGCGGGAGGTTGGGACTCGTAGAGCTGCTGGCAGAGAGGGGCTGGGGTGAGGGGGCCACCGCGTAACCTCCCCGCCCCTACCCCGCCCGCCAGTACCTCGGCGTCTCCATCGCGGGCAGCAGGCGCACCCGGTCCGCTTCAGCTCGCTCGGCCAGGGCCTGTGCTTCGCGGCGGGCACGGCTTTTTCCCAGCCAGCCCGACCAGTACGCCTCCATCGTGGCGGCGATCAGGCTGGTGGGCACCGTGTCGGCCCCGTCCAGCGGGTGAAACAGCAGGTCGAGGTCGGTCAGGGGGCCGCCGTCCGGCCCGCCGACGGGCTGCCAGTAGGGGAGGTCGGCGGTGCGGTAGCCCAGCGCGTGCAGGGCGCGGCGGCGGGCGTGAGGATCGGTGCCGATGCGGGCTTCGGCGGCCCGTTCCTCGGGGCTCTGGCGACCCGCGAACACGCTGTCGGCGAAGAGGCCCGCCAGGCCGTGCGAGCGCACGTCCTCCAGCCGTACGCCGTTCAGCGCGTGGCTCACCCCCTGCCCCCGTGCTTCGGGCGCCACCGCGAGAAAGGAACTGAAGCCCGCCTCCGGCAGCAGGTGGTACACGGTGCCGCCCAGCACGCGGCCGGAGGCGTCCTCAGCCACCAGGATTCGGTCGCGTCGCGGTTCCCGGCCCCCGCCCGACACCAGGCGCCCGAAGGCGGCGGGTGGAATCAGCAGGTCGGGGGCGTAGTAGCTGCGTTCCTGAATCTCCCCGAAGGCGGCGAGGGCGGGGTCGTTCGGGTCGGTGACCCGGCGAATGGTGGGGGGAAGCGTCATGGGCGGCAGCCTACGCCCGCGCCCCACCCGCGACTGCGGAGGCGGGCACGCTGGGCCGCTATCCTGCCCGCATGACCGCGCCCCGGGTGGCCCCCAACTTCATCACCGAGATCATCGAGCGCGACCTCGCGAGCGGCAAGTACCCGCAGGTCGTGACCCGCTTTCCGCCGGAACCCAACGGGTACCTGCACCTCGGGCACACCTTTGCCTCGTTCCTCGACTTCCAGACGGCCCTGCAGTACGGCGGGCGCTACCACCTGCGGCTGGACGACACCAACCCCGAGGGCGAGAGCGTGGAATTCGCCCAGGCCATACAGGACGACCTGCGCTGGCTGGGCTGGGACTGGGGCGAGCACCTGTATTACGCCTCCGACAACTTCGAGCGGTACTACGGGTACGCCCAGCAGCTCATCCGGCAGGGCGACGCCTACGTGGACTCGGTGAGCGCCGACGAGATGGCGCGGCTGCGCGGCAACGCGACCACGCCGGGCACGCCCAGCGAGTACCGCTCGCGCACGCCGGAGGAGAACCTCGACCTCTTCCGGCGGATGCGGGCGGGCGAGTTCCCGGACGGGGCGCACGTCCTGCGCGGCAAGATCGACCTCGCCGCCTCCAACATGAAGCTGCGAGACCCGGTGCTCTACCGCATCCTGCGCGGGCACCACTACCGCACGGGCGACGCGTGGTGCATCTACCCCATGTACGACTTCCAGCACCCCCTGCAAGACGCGCTGGAGGGCGTGACCCACTCCATGTGCAGTCTGGAGTTTGTGGACAACCGCGCCATCTACGACTGGCTCATGGAGCGGCTGGGCTTCGATCCCCGCCCCCACCAGTACGAGTTCGGTCGCCGGGGGCTGGAATACACCGTGACCAGCAAGCGCAAGCTGCGGCGGCTGGTGCAGGAAGGCCACGTCTCCGGCTGGGACGACCCCCGGATGCCCACCCTGCGGGCGCAGCGCCGCCTGGGAGTGACGCCAGAAGCGGTGCGGGCCTTCGCCGCCCAGATCGGGGTGAGCCGCACCAACCGCACGGTGGACATCAGCATCTATGAAAACGCTGTGCGCGACGACCTCAACCACCGCGCCCCCCGCGTGATGGCGGTGCTGGACCCGGTGCGGGTCGTGCTGACCAACCTGCCGGAAGGGGAGACCCGCCCGCTGTCCCTGCCCTACTGGCCTCACGACGTGATCCGCGACTCGCCCGACGGCCTCGTCGCCCTGCCCGGCGGCGAGCGGGTGGCGCCGGGGGCGGCGGTGCGCGAGGTGCCCCTCTCGCGCGAGCTGTACATCGAGCGCGAGGATTTCTCGCTGGACCCCCCCAAGGGCTACAAGCGCCTGACGCGGGGCGGCACGGTGCGCCTGCGCGGGGCGGGCATCATCCGCGCCGATGAGGTGGAGACGGATGGGGCGGGCAACGTGACCACCATCCACGCGACCCTGCTGGGCGAGGACGCGAAGGCTGCCGGGGTCATTCACTGGGTCAGCGCCGCGCACGCCCTCCCCGCCGAGTTCCGCCTCTACGACCGCCTCTTCCGGGTGGCCCACCCCGAGGGCGGCAGTGCTGATGGAGAGAGGCCCGACGATATCGCCCCCGACTTCGACCCCGAGCGCATGAGCCACGAGAACGAGGCCGCGCCCCTCGACGCGGGTTTCCTGCGGTTCCTGAATCCGCAGAGCCTGCGCGTGGTGCGGGGGTACGTGGAACCCAGCGTGGCGGGCGACCCGGTGGACACCCGCTACCAGTTCGAGCGGCAGGGCTACTTCTGGCGCGATCCGGTGGACAGCCGGGGGGACGCGCTGGTGTTCGGTCGCATCATCACGCTGAAGGACACCTGGGCGAAGGAGGCGCAGAAGGACGCGCCGAAGGCGGAGGCCAGAGCGCCCAAGCCTGCGCCGAAAGCCGAGGTTTCTCAGGCCACCGGCCCGAAGCCCCAGGCCGCCCCCCTCACCCCCGAGCAGGAGGCCGAGGTTGCTCGCCTGACCGGACTGGGGGCCTCAGAGGGAGACGCCCGCACGGTGGCACGGGACCCGGCGCTGCTCGCGTTCCTGGCGGGGGCGCAGCCCGGCGCCACGTTCGGGCAGGTCGCCTCGTGGACGGTGAACGACCTCGCGGGACCGCTGCGGGCGGGCGAGGTGCGGGTCACGGCGGCGGACCTCGCGCCCCTCGCCGAGCGGCTGGCTTCCGGTGGGCTGACCACCCGCGTGGCCCGCGACGTGCTGGCACGGGCGGCGACGTCCGGCGAGGCCCCGCTGGCGATTATCGAGCGCGAGGGACTCGGCGCGGGCCTCAGCGACGAGGCACTGGCTGGGGCCGTGGCCGACGTACTGGCCGCCAACCCCGACAAGGTGGAGGCGTACCGGGGCGGCAGGGCGGCGCTGATGGGCTTTTTCACCGGGCAGGTCATGCGGGCGACCGGGGGCAAGGCCGACCCCGCGAAGGTCGCGGCGGCGCTGCGGGAGGCGCTGGGGGGCTGAAGCCGGGTAACCCGTCCCGCCTGCCCGACCCCTCACATGGACGCGTCAGACCCATGCGCTATAACCCCAGGCTGATGCATAAGTATGCGCTCGCCTCCCTGATCCTGCTCTCCGGCGCCCTCGGCACCGCCTCGGCCCGCGACCTCGCGGCGATCAAGGCGTCGGGGGTGCTGTACGTGGGCACCGAACCCACCTACGCGCCCTTCACCTACACCCAGGGCAAGAAGATCGTGGGCTTCGAGGCCGAACTCGCCGAGGCGATCGCCCGCGAGCTGGGCGTCAAGGTGGAGTGGCGGCCCAGCGGCTTCGACACGCTGCTGATCGGCTTGGACCGGGACCGCTTCGACCTCGTGATCTCCAGCCACGGCATCACCCCGGAGCGGCAGAAGGCGGTGGACTTTGCCACCCCCCACTACTGCTCGGGCGGCGTGGTGCTCGCCAAGTCGAACGGCCCCCTCACCGTCGCGGCGCTGAAGGGCAAGGCGGTCGGGGTGCAACTGGGCACCACCTACGCGCAGCGGGCGCAGAAGCTCCCCGGCCTGGGCAGCGTGAAGACCTACCCCACCAACGCCGACGCGCTCCAGATGCTGCTCAACGGCCGGGTGAACGCCTTTGTCACCGACCGCTTCGTCGCGCTGGAAGCCCGCAAGAAGTTCCCGCAGGCGAACCTCAAGCTGGGCGAGATGCTCTTTCAGGAGAAGATCGGCATCGCCGTCAAGAAAGGGAATACGCCGCTGCGGAACGCCGTCAACGCCGCCCTGCGCGACGTGATGGCGGACGGCACCTACAAGAAGATTTCCACGAAGTACTTCGGTGAAGACATTCGCTGCAAGTAGGTCCGGGAACAGCCAGAGAGCGGAGGGCCGTGTCGCCTTCCGCTCTCTGCATGGTTTCTCGCCTGAATTCAATTCAGCGTGCGCCCACCGCCCTGCCCCATCAGCGTCTCGGCCTTGCGGAGGTGGTCTTCCAGCGTGCCGCGCCAGTCGTCGCTCTCAGGGGTGAATTCCAGCGCCTGCTGGGCGTGGGCGTAGGCGGCGGCGGGGTCGCGGAAGCCCTGCTGCGCCATCACGTCGGCGGCCATCTGGTGGCCCATCACCCAGTCGCGGGTGCCCTGGGCCGATTCGCGCACCACCCGCTCGAAGTGGTCGAGCGCCTCGTCGAGGTGGTAGTACTCCAGCGCCACATTGCCCAGCACCATGCTCGCCGGAATCACCGCACCCTGCGCGAGCGCCTGCTCGGCGGCCAGCTGCGCCTCCTGCAAGCGGCCCAGGCGGTAGTCGCACTCCGCGAGGTCGGCCAGCACCTCCGGGCGGTAGGGGTACTCGGGGTCCGAGAGCGCCGCTTCCAGATGCTCGCGGGCCTCCAGCGGGCGGTCGAGGTCCAGCAGGGCCACCCCCAGCTCGTGCTGGGCAAAGGGGCGGTCACCGTCCCCGGCCAGCGTCAGCGCCCGCGTGAACTGCGCCAGCGCCTCGTCGTGGCGGCCCAGGTGGGTCAGCACCTGCCCCCACACCAGCGCCACCCCGTAGCTGGGGTCGCCGTGCTGCCGCTCCAGCCGGTCGGCCTCGCGGATGCTCTCCAGCGCGTCGTCGGGCTTGCCCGTCTGGAGCAGGCCCTGCGCCTGAAGGTAGTGCCAGGTGGCGAGGTTCAGGCCCTCTTCCTCCGCGTTCTGGCCGGTGTAGAGGGGCCGGGCCTGCCCCAGCAGCGAGAGCGCCGCGTTCATGTCCCCGAGTTGCAACTCCAGCGCCGCGCCCTCCTGCAGCATCACGGCCCGGTTGAGGCCGGAGGCGTGGTGGGCGGCCTCCGCGTAGAGGTGACGGGCCTCGGCGGTGTGCCCGAGGCTCTCCTCGGCGTCGGCCTGCCAGCTCCTGAGCCGCCAACGCAGGTGGGCGGGCAACTCCGCGAGGGGCAGGTGAATGTCCAGGGCGTCTTGCGGGTGCCCGGCGAGGGACAGCGCGGCGAGCGCGTGGTAGCGGGCCAGGGGATCGGCGGCCTCGCGCACCTCGGGCGGGGGCGGGGCCGCGTCCGGGCCGCGCAGCCGGGCGTCGAGTTCGGCGCTCAGGGCCACGTAGAGGGGGTCGCTGCGAATCGCCGGGTCAGCGGTGCGGGCGTCCCTCAGCGCGGCGCCGACTTCGGTGGTGGCGGGGTCGCCGTAGAGAGCCTGCACGCTGGCGAGGTACAGCGAGAGCCGCGCCTTGCGGGGGCGGTCGGCCTCGTGCAGGGCGCCCTCCAGCACGCTGAAGGCCGTATCGTAGTCGTCCCCCGCGAGCGCCGTGCAAGCCTGCTGCCAGGTGGTGGCGACATCGATCATCACCCCCCAGGATAGCGCGGGCAGGGAAGAGGGCGGGGGGCCACCTTTCGGCGGACGACGCCCCCCGCCTGCCCTGTGGTCAACTCAGGCTGATTCCGGAGGTTCCCCCATGCCACTCCCCCGCCTCGCCCGGCTGCTCGCCTTTGCCCTGCCCCTCCTCGTGTTCGCCCTGTTCGGCCTGTGGCTGTTGCGAACGGCCTTCTCGGCTTCCCCTACCGTTCCCTACGCCGAATTCACGCGGCTGCTGGAGGCGGGCCGGGTCGAGCGGGTCGTGGTGCGTGGCGAGCGGGCCGAGGTGACCCTGGCGCCGCCCGAAGTGGGGCGCGTCGCGGTGCGTCTGCCGTCCACCCAGGCCACGTCCGGCCCCACCCTGATCTCGCAACTGGAGCGGCAGGGAGTGGACTACCGCTTCGAGGCGCCGGGCCAGTGGCTCGCCATCGGGTTGAACTTTCTGCCCATCCTGCTGGTTCTGCTGCTGCCGCTGGCCCTTTTTGCGGCTTTGCTCGTCGTGCTGGTGCGGCGCGGTCGGTCACGGACCCCTTAACCGCCCCTCAATGAAGCACAGGTGTGACGCCGGATACGCCCACACATCTTGAGTCTGGTACACTCAACCCTAGTGGGACGGATGCCGTCCCGATCGTTCTATTTTCCCTGGAGGCACCACTCTTGAGGCGGCTCAATCCCTGGCTGATCGTCCTGTTCGTTCTGGCTCTGTTCCTGATGTTCTCCCAGGCCCCGGGCGGTTCGCGGGCCACGGTCGGTTACAACGTGTTCAAAGATCTGCTCGCGCAGGACCGCATCGAGCAGGTGGTCGTGCGGGACAACGTCGCGCAGGTGCGCCTGACCGAACCCACCGAGGTGCCGGTCGTGAATGGGCAGCAGCCCATCGAGACGGACCGCTTTACCGTTCGCCTGCCCGGCAACCAGGCCACGCCCGACGCCGGCCTGATCTCGCAGCTCGAGCAGCAGGGGGTGGATTACCGCTTCGAGGCGCCCAGCCAGTGGCTCGCCATCCTGCTGAACTTCCTGCCCATCTTGCTCCTCATCGGCCTGATGTACTTCTTCTTCATGCGGGCGCAGGGCGGCCAGAACGGCGTGATGCAGTTCGGGCAGTCACGCGCCAAGAAGTACGGCAAGGAAAACCGCGTCCAGACCAAGTTCACCGACGTGGCGGGCCACGAGGAAGCCAAGCGCGAGCTGATCGAGGTCGTGGACTTCCTGAAAAACCCCGCCAAGTACCACCAGATCGGCGCCGAGATTCCCAAGGGCGTGCTGCTCGTCGGCCCTCCCGGCACCGGTAAGACCCTGCTGGCGCGGGCCATCGCGGGTGAGGCGGACGTTCCCTTCTTCTCGGTGAGCGCGTCCGAGTTCATGGAGATGTTCGTGGGCGTGGGCGCCAGCCGCGTGCGGACGCTCTTCGAGGACGCCCGCAAGTCGGCCCCGGCGATCATGTTTATCGACGAGATCGACTCCATCGGCCGCAAGCGTGGCGCGGGCATCGGCGGCGGCCACGACGAGCGCGAGCAGACCCTCAACCAGATCCTGTCCGAGATGGACGGCTTCGACAAGTCGAGCAGCGTGATCGTGCTGGCCGCGACCAACCGCCCCGACGTGCTCGATCCCGCGCTGCTGCGTCCCGGCCGCTTCGACCGTCAGGTGACCATCGACCTGCCCAACCTCAAGGAGCGCGAGGCGATCCTCAAGGTGCACCTGCGCAACAAGCCGCTGGCCCCCGGTGTGGACGTGCCCGAGGTTGCCAAGAGCACCCCGTACTTCTCGGGCGCCGACCTCAAGAACGTCACCAACGAGGCCGCGCTGGAAGCCGCCCGCCTGGGCAAGACCCAGATCGACATGAGCGACTTCTACCGGGCGCTCGACAAGATCACGCTGGGCCTGGAAAACGGCTCGCTCACGATCAGCCCCGAGGAAAAGAAGGCCATCGCCTACCACGAGGCTGGGCACGCCGTGACCGCCGCCGTGATTCCCGGCAGCGACAAGCTTCAGAAGGTCTCCATCATTCCGCGCGGGCGGGCGCTGGGCGCCGCGTTCTACCTCCCCGAAGAGCAGGTGCTGATGAGCAAGGAGCGCCTGGAAAACCAGCTCGTGGTCGCGCTGGGGGGCCGCGCCGCCGAGGAAGTCTTTATGGGCAGCGTGACGAGCGGCGCCGCCGACGACTTCCGCAAGGCGACGAACATCGCCCGCAAGATGGTGCTGGAGTGGGGCATGGGCGAGAACTTCAAGAACATGGCCCTGACCACCGATTCCGGCCCGGTCTTCCTGGGCGAGGACATGGCCAAGCCCAAGATGTTCAGCGAGCACACCTCGCAGCTCGTGGACGAGGATGTCAAGCGCATCCTGGGCCGCGCCTACGAGCGGGCCAAGGGCCTGGTGACCGAGTACGGTCAGGCCATGCACGAGGTCGCTGACGCCCTGCTGACCCAGGAACTCATCACGGGCGACGTGGTGCGCGAGGCCGTCTCGCGTCTGGGCGGCCAGCAGGCCGGAGCGCCGACCCCGCAGCCCACGCTGTAAGCCGGAGCAATATCAGCCCCCCGTCCCCGTGGCGGGGGGGTTTGCTGTGCATGGGCTGGAGGGCGCGGCTACTCCCTCCAGATCGCCCAGTGCTCGTCCAGCGCGTCCATCTGCTCCTTCGTCCGCCCACCCAGCCGCAGCAGGGCCATGATCTGCCCCCGGTGGTGGCTGTCGTGGACGATGGTGTGCTGGAGGAAATGCGCGGGGTGGGAGCGGTAGCCCCCCTCATTCCAGGGGTCCGCAAAGGGTTCGCCCGAGGCGAGGTGGGCCTGCACGGCAGTCACGGCGGCCTCGTCCCCGGCCGCGAAGGCGGCGGCCAGTTCGGTGGGTGGGCTGTCGTGCCAGCGCCACTGGGGATCGCCGTCGGCGTCCTGCTGCGTGGGGTCGAGCAGGGGGGCCGCGTGCTCCCGCGAGAGGTTGTGCAGCCAGCCCACGCGAAACCCCGCCATATGCCGCAGGTGCCGCCCAATCGTCCAGCCGCCCCGGCCATCGCTGAGGTCGAAGTCGGCGGGTACCAGGGCGTTCAGCAGTGCCTCATTCACGCGTCCATTGCGGCGAAAGGACTCCAGCAGCAGGTCTAGGTCGGTCATGAAACCTCCGGGAGTCTCCAGCGTAAGGGTCGGGAGTGCCCTAGGGTCGTCAGCCCACCTCCCTCCGGACAGCCACGAGGTCGCCCTCGTTCAGTCCTTCGGCCGGCCGAACGCTGGCCCGGACCGGCAGGAGATACAGGGCACCCTGGGGAAACAGCGAGGGCTTCCAGCGGGTGCTCCCGATCTGGGCGCGAACTGGAAGCATGCCCCAGCCGGAGGTCACGAGGTGGGGTGCGCCTTTCGGGGAGACAGTCCGCCCGAGCTGCGCGGGGTGTGCGGGCGGCTGTCGGGGCGCTGCGCGGCGGCGGGGGCCGGGGGTACACTGGCCCATGAACCAGGACCCGGTGCCCCATGACGACCTGCTGCGTGGCAAGGCGTACACGGAGGGGGAGATTACCGTCTCGTACGATGCTCCCCGCTGCACCCACGTCGCCAACTGCGTGCGCGGCCTGCCCGACGTCTTCCGGCCCAGGGAGCGGCCCTGGATTCAGCTGTGGAACGGGGCGGACGCCGCGCGGGTGGCCGAGGTCGTGCGGACCTGCCCGACCGGGGCGCTGCATTACGCCCTGCACGGGGCGCCCCCCGAAGCCCCAGCCGTGCCCACCACCGTCATGCCGGTGACCGACGGCCCCCTGGTGCTGCGCGGTGACCTCGTCCTCCAGACCCCGGCGGGCGAGGTGCGCGAGGTGCGGGCTGCGCTGTGCCGCTGCGGGGCGAGCGGCAACAAGCCCTTTTGCGACGGCACCCACGCCCGCATCGGCTGGAAGAGCGACCAACCCGGCGGTCAGGCCACTCCCGACCAGCGCGGCGACGGCCACCCGGCAGAAGGCCAGCAGGCGGACGGAGCGCGGCGGGACTAATCCGCGACCGTGTGCCCCGCCCCACGCAGCGCCGCCAGCGCGTCGGGCAACCGCGCCGCCGGGACCAGCACGTAATCGGTGTCGAAGGTGCTCAGCGCGAAGATGCCCACCCCGGCCCCGCGCAGCGGCTCCAGCACGGCGGCCAGAATGCCCGTCAGCCCGAAATCGAAGGGGCCGTGCAACTTCAGCGCGGCCCACCCGGCCTGGTGCCGGACACCGGGCGGGAGGTGCGCCATCTCGCACACCAGCGACAGTTCCTCGGCGGTGCGCGTCAGGCTGAAGAACCCTCCCCCGAGCGGCGGCAGGGGAGCCTCCGGTGGAAGCTGGGCGACGGCGAACTCGGTGGGCGCGGAGCCTCCCAGGACCGAGAGCGTGAGGTGGGGGCGGGCCGGAGGAGTCATGGTCGAAGATGGCACGCCCGCTACACTGGCCTATGACCCCTGCCCTGACCATTCCCGACCTGATCCGCAAGAAGCGCGACGGTGCAGAGCACACCCGCGCGGAACTTGAGCAGCTTGTGCTGGGCTACACGCGCGGTGACGTGCCCGATTACCAGATCAGCGCGTGGCTGATGGCCGTCTACCTGCGCGGCATGACCGCCCAAGAAACCGCCAACCTGACGCTGGTGATGGCCGACTCCGGCGACCAGATGGACCTCGCGGGGCTGCCGCGCACCGTGGACAAGCACTCGACGGGCGGCGTGGGCGACAAGACCAGCCTGATCCTGACGCCCATGCTCGCCGCCCTCGGCCTGACCGTCGCCAAGATGAGCGGGCGCGGGCTGGCCCACACGGGCGGCACCATCGACAAGCTCGAAAGCTTTCCCGGCTGGAGCCCCGACCTCCCGGAAGACCGCTTTCTGGCCCAGGCGAGCGAGATCGGCCTCGCGCTCGTCGGGCAGACCAGGGACCTCGCCCCCGCCGACGGCAAGCTCTACGCCCTGCGCGACGTGACCGCCACCGTGGACTGCCTGCCCTTGATCGCCTCGTCCATCATGAGCAAGAAGCTCGCGTCCGGGGCGCACACCGTCGTGCTGGACGTGAAGGTGGGCGCCGGGGCCTTTATGCGGACGCTGGAAGACGGCCGGGGCCTCGCCCGCGCGATGGTGGATATCGGGACGCGGGCGGGGCGGCAGGTGCGGGCCGTGCTGACCGACATGGATACCCCGCTGGGCCACATGGCCGGGAACAGCCTGGAGGTGCAGGAGGCCCTGAGCACCCTGCGCGGCGAAGGCCCCGATGACCTCACCGAGCTGTGCGTGGCCCTCGCGGTGGAGGCGCTCGCGGCCTATGGGGAAGACCCCGCAGAGGCCGAGGCCCGCGCCCGCGCCACCCTCACGGACGGCTCGGCCCTGGCGAAGTTCCGCGCCTTCGTGGAGGCGCAGGGCGGGGACACCTCCCTGGTGGACCGCCCCGAGCGGCTGGACGTGGCCCCCGGCCGGGCGGACGTGGTGGCCCCCGCCCACGGCTTCGTGGAGCGCCTCGACGCCCTCGCGGTGGGCCGGGCGGTCCTGGTGCTGGGCGGTGGGCGCGAGCGCAAGGGCGAGGCCATTGACCACGGGGTCGGCGTGGAAGTGTTGAAGAAGCCCGGCGAGGCGGTGGAGGCGGGCGAACCCGTGCTGCGCCTCTACCACCGGGACGGCCGGGGCTTGGACGCCGCCCGCCGACTGCTGGAAGAGGGCCTGAGCGTGACAGAAACGGCCCCGCCGCCCCAGCCCTTGATTCTCGACCGGGTGAACTGACCACCGCTGGGTGAACGTTCCCCCTCTGCCGCATGGCGTGGGGGGTGCGTTACCCTCACCCCATGCGGACGGTCGTCCTGATCATCATCGTCGTGCTCGCGGCCATCTTCGCGGTCCTCAACCGTCACGCGCTGATGTTCGGGCACACCCTGAACCTGGGCTTCGTGACCTACACGGGCGTGCCGCTGGGGCTGATCCTGCTGCTGTCGGGCCTCTTTCTGGCGCTGCTGTTCTTCCTGTGGGCCAACGTCGAGCGGCTGCGTGGGCAGGCCGACAGCGCCCGACTGCTGCGCGACATGGAGGCGCTGCGGGCCAACCTCGACGCGCAGGAGGGGAGCCGTTTCGCGCAGCTTCAGGCCTACATCGACGAGCGGTTCGAGACGCTGGGCCAGAGCGTGAGCCGCCCGGCGCTGCCCGCCCCCGACCTCGCGGAGACGAACGCCCGCCTCGACGCCTTGCAGCGTGACCTGAACCTGCAACTCGCGCAGATGGACGATTACCTCAAGCGGCGGCTGGGCTGAACACTGGGATGTGAGGGTTCTGCCCTTTCACCTTGAGGTGAGTCCCAGATGGGCTACACTGCTCCAATGATTGACGCGCCGGTGCAGGCCTGACGGCGTCGTGAACAGGTGGCTCATGGCAGACCTCAACACACCCCGAATGGTCCCTGGTTCGCACCTGCCCTGCCGTTAGCCCCACTTCGAAAGTGGCATGACTCGCGTGGGGATGCCCCAGGATGCACACCTCGCCACTCGACATTGCGTCTGTTCCCCGGAATGGATGCAGGAGACGTTATGCCTATTGTGAACGCCTCGGATTACCTCAACAACCTGACTGACTTGCTGCGTGAGACCTTTGAAGGAACGGGGGGTCAAGGCAGTCATTACATCGATGGCAAGGGCCACGGCAGCCTTTTGGAAACCCTGGGCAGCCTCGACCACCGGCTCGCCTCCAGGTCCCTGACGACCGGCGGAGTGACGATTGCTGCTCATGCTGACCACACGCGCTACTACATGCACACCCTGCGCCGGTTCATCAGGGACGAGGACGACGTGCGTCCCGATTGGCCCGGAAGCTGGCAACGTCGGACGGTCACGGCAGACGAGTGGGAACACGTCAGAGCGGCTGTGCGCGAGGAGTATCTGGCGACACTCAGGCACGTGGAAGAGGTCGAGGTCTGGGATGACGAGCCCCTCGGCGGGTTTCTGAGCATCCTGGCCCACTGCGCCTACCATCTGGGTGCGATTCGCCTGCTGGCGGTCACGCTTCAAGCGACGTGAGGCTCGCGCTCCTGTAGGGCGACTGCACCGGAGCGAGCGGCGCGGCCGTTTCCTTCCGTTCCCTCACCTCCTTGCACCCGGTTCAGAACTGGGGTCCGGTCCTTCCCGGCGCGTCTAGAATGCGCCGGGAAGCTGGTTTTCCCCAAAGAGGAGTGAAAAGGCTATGGCGCTCGACCGTTTTTTCCGCAGACGCCGTCCCCAGCCGCAGGGCGGGGCGGAGTTGCCGGACCTGTGGACCCAGTGCCCCCAGTGCAAGGAGGGGGTTTACAACCGTGACCTCGAACTCAGCGCCCACGTCTGCCCGCGCTGCGGCCACCACCTGCGGCTCGACGCGGGGCGGCGGCTGGAGGTGCTGCTCGATGGGGGCAGCTTCCGGCAGCTCTCGGGCCGGGTGCAGCCTGTCGACCCCCTGGGCTTCGAGGACACCGAGCCCTACCCGGCGCGGCTGGCGCGGGCGCAGAAGAAGACGGGCCGCCCCGACGCGATCCTGACCGGGACCGGGACCATCCTGGGCCTGCCCGTGACGGTGGCTGCGATGGATTTCGCCTTTTCGGGCGGCAGCATGGGCAGCGTGGTGGGCGAGGAAATCGCGCGGGCCGCCGAGCACGCGGCGGGGGCCGGGACGCCCTTGGTCCTCGTCGCGGCGAGCGGCGGGGCGCGGATGCAGGAGAGTGCGCTGTCGCTGATGCAGATGGCGAAGACGACCGTGGCGCTGGAGGGTCTGGCCGAGCGCGGGCTGCCCTACGTCTCCATCCTGAGTGATCCCACGACCGGGGGTGTGACCGCCTCCTTCGCCACCGTCGCGGACGTGATCGTGGCCGAGCCGGGCGCCTTGATCGGCTTCGCGGGGCCGCGCGTCATTCAGCAGACCATCCGCCAGCACCTGCCCGAGGGCTTCCAGCGCTCCGAGTTTCTGCTGGAACATGGCATGGTGGACGCGGTGGTGGATCGCCGCGAGCACCGGGCCTACCTGCGTTCGCTGCTGGGCGTGCTGACCCGGCAGCCCGCCCCTGAGGTGGGCGCGTGACCGCCCCCGCCGACACCCTGCGCGAGCTGGAAGCCCGGCTGCGCGACCTGGAGGACACGGCGCAGCGCACCGGGCAGAACCTCGACGCGGCCCTGACGCCGCTGCGGGCCGAGGTCGAGCGGCTGCGCGGCGAGGGCCACGCCCGCCTGACCCGCTGGGAACGGGTGGGCCTCGCGCGGGCGCCGGGCCGCCCCACCGCGTTGGATTACGTCGAGCGCCTCTGCACCGACTTCACCGAGCTGCACGGCGACCGCGCCTACGGCGACGACCCCGCCCTGATCGGCGGCCCGGCCCGCTGGGAGGGCGTGCCTGTGATGCTGCTGATGCAGCAGAAGGGCCGCGACACCAAGGGCAAGATCAAGCGCCGTTTCGGCATGAGTAACCCGGAAGGCTACCGCAAGGCGATCCGGCTGATGGACCTCGCCGACCGCTTCGGGCTGCCTGTCGTCACCCTGATCGACACGCCCGGCGCCTACCCTGGCATCGAGGCCGAGGAACGCGGCCAGGGCTGGGCCATCGCCGAGAGCATTCAGCGGATGGTGCGCCTGCGCGTGCCCGCCGTGTGCGCGGTGATCGGCGAGGGCGGCTCGGGCGGGGCGCTCGCGCTGGGCGTGGGCAACCGGGTGCTGATTCAGGAAAACGCCTGGTACTCGGTGATCTCGCCCGAGGGCGCCGCCAGCATCATCTGGAAGGACGCGGCCAAGGCCCCCGAGGCAGCCGAGGCCCTCAAGCTCACCGCTCCCGACCTGCTGGAGCTGGGGCTGGTCGAGGAGGTCGTATCCGAACCCGTGGGCGGCGCGCACCTTGACCCCGATGCGGCCGCCGCGGCGCTGGGCGAGGCCGTCTCGCGCCACCTTGCGGAGCTGTCGCGCCTGGGGCCGGACGAGCTGAAAGCCGGGCGTTCGGCCCGATTCCGGGCGCTGGGAGCGTTCCGGGAGGAGTGACGCTCCTCACGGAGGGCTGCCGGGGGTGCGAGACCTCCGGCAGCCCTCCCGTTGGCCCCTTTCCTCCGCGCGGTAGGGTGGCCCCATGACCCCGCTGCTCGACCTGCTGGCCCAGAATCCGGTGCTGACCCTGTTCACGGTGTTGCTGCTGGGATTTGCGCTGGGAGGCGTGCGGGTGCTGGGCTTCAGCCTGGGGGTGGCGGGGGTGCTGTTCGCGGGCCTGCTCGTGAGTGCGCTCGACCCGCGCATCGCGCTCGACCCCGCCGTGTACGAGCTGGGGCTGGCCCTCTTCGTGTACGCCATCGCACTGGCGAGCGGTGGGCACGTCCTGTCGTCCTTCGGGCGGGCCGGGCTGATTCGCAATGGGCTGGTGCTGGGGCTGCTCACCCTGGGGGCCGGGCTGACCCTGGGGCTGGGGCGGCTGCTGGGCCTGGAACCGGCACTCACGGCGGGGCTGTACACCGGGGCGCTGACGAGCACCCCGGCCCTCGCGGGCGTGATCGAGGCGGTCGCGGGGCAGCCCGGCGCGGGCGACCCGGTGGTGGCCTACTCCATCGCGTACCCGATGGGCGTGATCGGGGTGATGCTGGCCCTCTTCCTCTTCGAGCGCCGCTTCCGGCCCGACTACGCTGCCGAGGCGCGGGCGCTGGGCGTCTCCGGCGAGGAACTCGTCACCCGCACCCTGCGGGTCACCGACGGGCGCGAGCTGACGGTGGAGGCCTTCGCCCGGGCGCACAGCGGGCGGGTGGTGTTCGGTCGGCTGCTGCACGGCGGGCACCTCGACGCCGCCGAGGCGGGGTCAGTGCTGCGGGTGGGGGACCTCGTGTCGGTCACGGGCGCTCCCGCCGACGTGGCCGCCGTGATCCGGGTGCTGGGCGAGGAGGTGGCGCAGTCCCTGAGCGAGGACCGCTCGGTGCTGGACTTCCGGCGCATCTTCGTGTCCAGTCCGCGCGTGGCGGGGCGGCGCCTCTCCGAGCTGCGGGTCAACGAGCGGCTGGGCGCCACCGTCACCCGCGTGCGCCGGGGCGACCGCGACATCGTGCCGGACGGCCGCACCGTGCTGGAACTCGGCGACCGGGTGCGCGTGCTGGCGCCGCGCGGGCGCATGGCGGAGGTGACCCGCTTTTTCGGGGACTCCTACCGCCACCTCTCCGAGATCAACCTGCTCACCTTCAGCCTGGGGCTGGTGCTGGGGCTGCTGCTGGGCACGCTGCCGCTGCCGCTGCCGGGGGGCGGCACCTTCCGGCTGGGCGTCGCGGGGGGGCCGCTGCTGGTGGGGCTGGTGCTGGGCGCCCTGGGCCGCAGCGGGCGCGTCGTCTGGAACATCCCCTACAGCGCCAACCTGACCCTGCGGCAGTTCGGGCTGGCCCTCTTTCTGGCGGGCGTGGGGCTGCGCAGCGGCGGGCGGTTTGCCGCGCAGCTCGCCAGCGCCGAGGGCCTTGCTCTGCTGCTCGCGGGGGCCGCCGTCACCCTGAGCGTGACGGGCGCCCTGCTGTGGATCGGTTACCGCCTGCTGCGCCTGCCCTACAGCCTGCTCTCGGGCCTCGCGGCAGGAATGGACACCCAGCCCGCCGTGCTGGGCTACGCCACCGAGCGCACCGGGGGAGAGGTGCCCGAACTGGGCTACGCCTCGGTCTACCCGGTCGCGTTGATCGGCAAGATCCTGCTCGCGCAGCTCATCCTGCGGCTGGCGGGCTAGGGGAGGGGCCGGGGCGGCGGGCGGGTTTCAGTGCCCGCTCGTCGCCTTCAGCCCGATGATCGCCACGATCATCATGCCCAGGAAGAGCAGGCGGCTCAGCGTGACGGGTTCCTTGAACAGCACGATGCCCAGAATCGCCGCACCGACCGCCCCGATCCCCACCCACACCCCGTAGGCCGTGCCGATGGGGAGCGTCTTGGCGGCCAGTCCCAGCAGGCCCATGCTGGCGACCATGCTCAGCAGGGTCAGCACCGTGGGGACGGGCCGGGTAAAGCCCTCGGTGTACTTGAGTCCGATCGCCCAGCCGATTTCCAGCAGTCCCGCGATCACCAGCAGAATCCATGCCATAAGAGACCTCCTGCGCCGTCTTGTCGTGACCGGGTACGGCGGTGCTCTCGTCCGGAGTTCGGCTCCTCCATCCTGTTTCAGCGGAGAGGGGCGACTGCGAGCAGTGTAGCGGCCCCATGTAAGCAAACGAGGAGCGGCGTGTAAGCCTCCCGTTACACGCCGCTCCCGCCAGAAGCTGGCCGCTAGACCCCCAGGTACGCGCTCCGCACCCGGTCGTCGCCCAGCAGCGCCTGCTGCGAACCTTGCAGCGACACCCGGCCCCCCTCCAGCACATAGCCCCGGTGCGCGATGCCCAGCGCGGCGAAGGCGTTTTGCTCGGCCAGCAGCACGCTGACTCCGGCCTCGTTGACCCGCTGCACGGCCTGAAATACCTGCTCGACCACCAGCGGGGCCAGCCCCAGCGACGGCTCGTCCAGCAGCAGGAGCTGCGGCCGCGCCATCAGCGACCGGGCGATGGCGACCATCTGCTGCTGCCCGCCCGACAGGCTCCCGGCGGGAGCGTTCCGCTTGCCCACCAGATCGGGAAAGAGGTCGTAGACCCGCCCCAGCTCGCGCTCGGTGCCCGCCGCGTCCCGGCGGTGAACGAAGGCGCCCAGCCGCAGGTTCTTCTCCACGCTGAGGTCGGGGAACAGCAGGCGCCCCTCCGGGCACTGCGAGACCCCGTGCGACACGTTGAACTCGGGCCGCCCGCCCGTCAGCGGCACCCCGCGCCACGTCGCCGTGCCCGCCGAGGGGCGCTGGAGCCCGCTGAGGGTGCGAAAGAGGGTGCTCTTGCCCGCCCCGTTCGCCCCCAGCAGCACGACGATCTCGCCCTCCTGCACGGTCAGGTCCACGTCGTGCAGCGCCCGGAAGGGGCCGTAGTTCACGCTGAGCCGCCCCACCTCAAGCATGGGCACCCTCCCCGGCCGTGCCGGGCTGCCCCATCTGCCCGCCGTGTGCGTGCCCGCCCAGGTACGCCTCGATCACGGCGGGGTCGCGGCTGACCGCTCCCGGCGTGCCCTGCGCAATCTTCTGGCCGTGGTGCAGCACCACGATCTCGTCGGCAAGGCCCATCACCAGGCTCATCTTGTGCTCGACGAGCGCGACCGTCAGGCCGCCCCCCACCAGTTCGCGGATCAATCCCATCAGGTTGACGGTCTCCTCGGGGTTCATCCCGGCGGCGGGTTCGTCCAGCAGCAGCAGCTTGGGGTCGCTGGACAGCGCCATCGCGATGCCGACGCGCTTCTGGCCCTCCTGGGTCAAGGCCCCGGCGGGCCGCCCCGCTTGCCCCGCCAGCCCCACCCGCTCCAGTGCCCGCATCGCACCGTCGCGGCTCTCGCGTTCGTCGTGGCGCTCGCGGCCCGTCCGCAGCAGGGCGTCCCACAGCCCGGCGCGGGTGCGGACCCGGTGGCCGATCATCGCGTTGTCCAGCACGCTGAGTTCCTTGTAGATGGTGGTCGTCTGAAAGGTGCGGGCGATCCCGCGCCCCACGACCTGATGGGTCTTCAGGCGGGTGATGTCCTCGCCCGCGAAGCGGATGCGGCCCGAGGTCGGCGCGTAGAAGCCCGAGATCAGGTTGAAAAAGGTGCTCTTGCCTGCCCCGTTTGGCCCGATGATGGCGGTGATTTTCCCGGCCGGGAGGCGGGTCGTCACGTCGCGCACGGCGTGGAGGCCGCCGAAGCGGATGCCCAGCCCCTCGACTTCCAGGATGGATGGCAGCTCAGGCATGGTCCACCGCCCGTTCGGTGCGGGCGCTCGCCCGGCGCACGCTCCAGCGGTCCCACAGCCCGGCCAGCCCCTGCGGCGCGAACAGTACCAGCAGCACCAGCAGCGGCCCGAACACGATGTACTGGTAGTCCTGCAAGCCCTTGAGGAATTGCAGCGCCACGTAGATGATCCCGGTCCCCAGCAGCGGCCCCGCCAGCGTGCCCACCCCGCCGACCAGCAGGTACAGCAGCACGGTGAAGGTGGTCGTCGGGCCGGTCACCGCCGAGCCCAGGAAGCCCACGTAGGCCGCGTACACGCCGCCCGCCAGCCCCGCGATGGCCGTCGAGAGCATCAGCGCCCGCAACTTGTGCGAGTACACGTCAATCCCCGCACTCCGCGCGAGGTCCTCGCCGCCCCGGATGGCGACCAGCGAGCGTCCGAACACGCTCTGGCGGGTACGGGCCACGATCAGCACCGTCAGCGCGAGGGCCGCCAGCGCCACGTAGTAGAAGTTGGACGATTTGGAAAAGTCGATCCCGAACAGGCTGGAGGCGGGCGGCACCCCGTTGAGGCCGTCGTTGCCCCCGGTGAGCGCGTCCCACTTGTTGATCACCAGCGCGATGATCACACCCACGCCCAGCGTGAAGATGGAAAAGGCGTCGCCCCTGGTCCGGAAGGCCACCAGCCCCAGCAGCAGCCCGCCCAGCGCACAGATGGCGACGGCCGTGGGCCACGCCAACCAGAAGTTCCAGCCCTGCTTCAGGGTCAGGATGCCCACCGCGTAGGCCCCGATCCCGAAAAAGCCCGCGTGCGCCAGCGGCAGTTGCCCCGTGTAGCCCAGCATCACGTTCAGGCCGTAGGCGACCATCGACCAGATCATCACGTTGATCGCCACGTCCAGCACAAAGCCGCCGGGCTGGAGCAGCGGAATCAGCGCCGCGAGGGCGAAGACGGCCACCCACACGAGAGCGCCAGGTTTGAAGCCGGAGCGGGTCATCGGGTGCCCTCCCCGTGAAGAAGTCCATTCACCCGGATCACGTCCCCCTCCGGAACAGCCCCTGCGGCCGAATCGCCAGCACGATCACCAGCGCCGCGAACCCGATCACGTCCGCGAAGTCGAGATTGATGTAAAAGCCGCCGAACACCTCCGCGAAGGCCAGCAGAAAGGCCCCCACGATGGCCCCCGGCACGCTGCCCATGCCGCCCAGGATGATGATGGCGAAGACCTTGAGGTTCATCACCTCGCCCATTGACGGCGCGACCGACACGATGGGGGCGATGAGGGCCGCCGCCACCGCCGCGAGCGCCCCCGAGATGGCGAAGGTCAGCATCCCGACCCGGTTCACGTTGATGCCGACCAGCCGCGCTCCCTCGCGGTTCTGGCTCATCGCCTCGATGGTGGCGCCCGTCAGCGTGCGCTTGAGGAAGAAGTTCAGCCCCAGCATCACCAGCACCGAGGCCAGGATCACCAGCAGCCGCTGCCAGGTGATCACCACCCCGCCCACGTTGAGGATGCCGGGAATGGGCTCGGCGATCTGCTTGAAGTCCGCGCCCCAGATGCGCTGCACGACGGCCTCGAAGAAGAACAGCACCCCGATCGCCGCGATCATCGCGTGGACATGCGGGGCGTTCCGCAGCGGATAGAAGACCAGCCGTTCGAGCAGCGCCGCGAGTCCCGCCACGAGCACCGCCGCGATCAGCAGCGCGGGCAGGTAACCCACGCCGAGGCCATTCAGCACCGCGTAGGTGAAATAGGCCCCCAGCATGTACAGCCCGCCGTGCGCGAAGTTGGGCACCCGCATCACGCCGTACACCAGCGTCAGGCCCAGCGCGACGAGGGCATACACGCCGCCCAGCGCCAGCGCGTTGGAGAGTTGTTGAAAGAGGATGGTCAAGGTCGGGTCTCCTGAGGGGTGAGGGAGAAGAAAAAGAGGGCCGCGTCCCGCTGAGGGGAGGGCGCAGCCCAGGCAGGAGAGAGGCCCCGGACGGACTCTGGGCCGCGCCCCTCCCCACGCGGCTTACTTGTAGACCTTGGTGACGCGCAGGCGGTTGTACTTGCCGTTCTTGACGCTGGCGATCACGAACTCGGCGTCCACGTGGCCCCCGGCGGTCACGCCCGCGAGCTTGTAGATCGTCTGGCGCTGGGGCAGCGCCCTAGCGGCGGCATTCAGCCGGGCACGGATGGCCTCGGGGTTGTCGGTGGTTCCGGCGAGCGTCATCGCGCGGGCGATGATGTTCATGCCCATGTAGTTCAGGGCGGCCTCGCTGGTGGGGTCTTTCTTGTAGGCCCGCACGTACTGGGTGCGGAACACCTGGGTGCCGGGATACTCGATGGTGGGCAGCACGCCCACGCTGCCGTCGAGGTACGAGCGCGGAATCACGTCGTCCATCTGCTCGAACTTGGCCTGGTCCATCACGATAAAGCCGCCCTTGAAGCCCTGTTCCCGCGCGGCCTTGATGACCTGCGCGGTGGGCTGCGAGGGACCGCCCACGAACAGCACGTCGGGGCGCTCGGCCAGGGCCTTGGTCACGGCGCTGGAGTAGTCCACGGTGGTGTTGTAGTCCACCCCGTTGTTGGCGCCCACCGTGCCGCCCTGCTTTTTCCACCCTTCGCTGATCGCCTCGGTCCACTGCTTGCCGTAGGCGCTGGTGGTGCCGATCAGCCCGAGTTTCTTGCCAAAGGCCTTCATCTGGGTCTGTACGAAGGGCTGGATGTAGTTGTCGTAGCGCGGCGGCAGCATGAAGGTCATGGGGTTTTTGGCGGCGAGGATCGCAGGTTCGCTGGAATACGCGACCAGCAGGAAGCTGGGGTCGCGCACCGCCAGCGGCTGCACCGCCTGAATCCCGCCCGCGTGCGGCACGAAGATCACGTCGATCCCCTGCGAGGTCAGCCGCCGCACGTTGGTGGCCGTCTCGTTGGGGAGGTAGCGGTCGTCGAGCGAGACCAGGCGAAAGGTGACCTTCTCGCCCTTGACGGTGACGCCCCCAGCCTTGTTGATCTCGTTGATCGCCATCTCGATGCCGCTCTGGACATCCTTGCCGTAAAAGGCCGCGCCCCCAGACAGGGGACCGCTGTAGCCGATGCTGACCACCTTGTCGGCCAGGGCGGGAGCCGCCGAGAGGGCAAGGGCCAGCGAAAGCAGCAGACGCTTCTTCATAAGACCTCCGGTGCAGCTTGCGCAACCGCACGAGACTTGGCGTGTGCCAGACAGGCTGGCAGCCGAACAGAGCAGAGTTGTGGGTAGACGCATGCTGGCACGGCCACGGGGGGGTGTCAATTGTCCAGCCCCCATTGCGTTCATCTCTGCCGGGAGCCGGGGCCAGGACCGCTATGCTGCCGGGCGCGATGACCGACCAGCCCACCCCCGCTCAGCCCCTCGCCCCCCAGCCCCGCACCCCCGCGCCGCGCAGCCGCGCCCGCATGCTCGAACTCGTCTTTCCCAAGGACACCAACTACCTGGGAACGGCCTTCGGGGGCTTCGTGCTCTCGCTGATGGACAAGGCGGCGAGCGTGGCGGCGGTGCGGCACGCGGGACCCGGCGGCGCGGTGGTCACGGCGCGGATGGACGGGGTGGACTTCCGCACGCCCATCCGGGTGGGGGACGCGGTGGCGCTCGACGCCCGCGTGGTGCGGGTGGGCCGGTCCTCCATGACCATTCAGGTGGACGTGTACCGCGAGACGATGGCCTCGGGCGAACAGGAACTCGCCACGACGGGCCTGTTCGTCTTTGTGGCGCTCGACGAGGACGGCACCCCCCGCCCGGTGCCCCCGCTGGCCGAGGGGCTGGACACCGCCAGCGCCCACCCCGACTCGGAGGCGCGGCCCTGACCCCCGCCTCCCTGCAGCTCACCCTGATTCGCCACGGGGCGACCGTCTGGAACGGCGAGGGCCGCTGGCAGGGCTGGACCGACACGCCGCTGGGCGAGGTGGGGGAGGGGCAGGCGCGGCGGCTAGGAGCACGGCTGGCGGGACGTGATCCCGGCCTCGTCTACGCCAGTGACCTGCGCCGGGCGGTGGAGACGGCCCGTCTGGCCCTCCCCGCTACGGAGGCTCGGCTGGACTCCCGATTGCGCGAACTGCACTTCGGACGCTACGAGGGCGCGACCACGGCAGACGTGCGGCACGATCCCGAGTACGCCGCTTGGCAGCGCGACCCCTGGCGCCTCCCTGCTCCCGGTGGCGGCGAGAGCCTGGAAGCGGTGGGAGCGCGGCTGCGCGACTGGGCGGAAGGGTTACCCGGCGGAACTGTCACCGCCTTTACGCACGGGGCGGCGCTGCGGGCGCTGCTGTGCCATCTGTTCGGCTGGCCCGCCACTCCGCAGCCCGGCTACGTGCTGCCCTTTCCCTACCGCCACGCGCACACCGGGATCACCCGGCTGGAGCGGCGCGGCGGCGAGTGGACCCTGCACGTCTACAACGACCACGCCCACCTGGAGGAGTAGCCCTTACGTCAGCGCCAGCCGCACGTGCGCGAGGTGGTGCCGCAGGTGCCAGTCGTGCTTGGCGACCAGCCGCCACAGGTCCTGCTCGCCCTCCTGCGGGTGGGTCACCCGGCGGTCGAACTGCGCGGGGTCGGTGCCGCGCAGCAGGGCTGCCCACCGCGCATTCGCGGCGTCCATGAGGGCCAGGGCCTCCTCCACCGGCAGCGCCCCGTCCGCCAGGGTCAGCCACGCCTCCTGGGCGAAGGGCTGGATCACGTAGCCCTCCACCGTCAGCGCGTATTTCAGCCGGTTCAGCCCGTGAATGTGCGCGTCCGCCGAGTGGTGGGCGAGCTGCGCGACCGTCCAGCTGCCAGGGCGGTAGGTGCGGGCCAGTCCGGCTGCGTCCAGCCCTGTCACCGCCTCCCTCCACTCGTGTCCGGTCGCTTCCATCCGCGCGGCGACGGCCTCCAGCGCCGCCCGGTCCCGCGTGGGCAGGTCCTGAATCGGGCCGATGGGAAAGCGGCGGGGATCATCCGACATGGAGCCAGTATCCCCCGCCCGTGTACCTCTCTCCCCGATACATCGGAAAGAGAGGTATGCTGGGGCCATGAACACCCGCGAGCAGCTCCGGATGCTGATTCTGGCCGTGCTGGAGCGGCAACCCGAACACGGCTACGCCATTGCGCAGGCGATCAAGGCCCACTCCGAGGGGCTGCTGACCGCCAAGGAGGGCACCCTTTACCCGGCCCTGCACGCGCTGGAGGCCGAGGGGCTGGTGGAAAGCGAGGAACGCGAGTCGGGCGGTCGGGTACGGCGCGAGTACCGCCTGACCGAGAAGGGCGGCAAGGCCCTGGCGAAGGCGCGGGGCGACTGGCAGAAGCGGGTGCAGGCGGTCGGCGCTGTCCTGGGAGGCACGGCGTGAACGCGCACCAGTGGCTGGAACGGGCCACCCGCGAGCTGCCGGTCGGTGTGGCCGGGCGCGTGTCGCGCGAGACGCGGGCGCACCTTCAGGACGCCGAAGTGGCCGACGGTGCGGACGTGCGGGCGGTGCTGGGCGACCCGGAGGCGACGAACGATGAGCTGCGGCGGCTCTACCTGACGGCGAGAGAGTTGGAGACTTTGGCTGACGGCGGCACGCTGACGGGCTTCCATCTCACCCAGTGGTTGGCCGGGCTGGTAATTCCCGCGACGCTGATGACGGGAGCCATACAGAACGATTCTGTTGTGTACGGCTTGAGTCTGGGCGGCTACCTCGCTGGTCTGGCGCTGACCTGGGACCTTCACCCGGTTCGGCGGCGTCAGTGGTGGGGAACCCTGATGCTCGCCCTCCTGAGTGTTTCGGAGTGGATTCCCGATCTGTGGAACGGCCTCGGATGGGACCCCAGATTCTTGTGGGCCGTCCTGCCACTGTTCCTGGGGCTGACTTCCCGACGTCTTCTGACCCATGACGCCCGCCTGCGCCGCACCCTCATCGCCGAGGAGGGCCGCGCATGACCCCCGAGCGCTGGCTCGCCGAGGCCCTGGGCAACCTCGCCCCGGGCGTGCGCCGCCGTCTGGAGGCCGAATACCGCGAACACTTCCGGGAGGCGCGGGAAGCGGGCGTGCCCGAGTGGCAACTCCTGGCCGACCTGGGCGACCCGAAGCGGCTGAACCACGACCTCCTCACCACGCACCTCACCGAATACGAGGCGAAGGTCCTGCAAAGCCGGGTGCGGCGCTGGACGCCGGGGACGCCCTGGGGACCGCTGCTGCTGGGAGGCGTGGCCACGCTGGTTCTGGGCGTGCTCAAGGCCCTAGGCAGCGAGCAGGCTGACCTTCCCTGGGCTGCCGCGCCGCTGCTTGTGGGCGGGCTGGGCAGCGCGGCCCTGCTGTACTTGCGGAAGCGCTACACGGGCGACCCCGACCGGCTCGCCCTGTATGGCTGGCCTGCCCTGACCCTGTCGGCGGCGCTGGTGTTCACGGCAGGGCAGGCGGTCATGAACTGGCCTTCGTGGCCCAAGCTGCTGGGCTTCCTGCTGGTGGCCCTCCTGCTGTTCCTGTGGGCAGAGCTGGGCTGGCGCGGCCGCCTCTACCGCAAGGCCCGCACCAGCGACTGGAGGCCCGCATGACCCTGGACCACTGGTTGCGGGAGGCTACCGCTGGCCTCCCACCCGAGGTCGTGGAGCGCGTGCGGGCTGAGTACGCGGCGCATGTCGCGGACTCCGGCCTGCCCGAAGCCGAGGCGGTCGCGGCGCTGGGACAGCCGGAAGGGGTGCGGCGGGCGCTGGGGCAGACGTATCTGGGCGCGGAACGGCTGGAAACGTTGCGGGAAGAGTCGCTGGCGCGGGGACTGTTCGGCCTCGTCTGGCTGCTGCCCCTGCTGTATGGCGGCTACATGGTCTGGGACTGGTGGAGCTGGGAGCGGGGTGAGGGGGTGACCCTCCCCTGGGGCGCGGCCGGGCCTGCCCTGGCGACGCTGCTCAACCTGCTCGTGTGGCGCGTTACGGCCCGCACCGTCCCCGAGCGGCGTCGGCTGTGGCGCACGCAGTGGGGCAGTCTGTGTGTGATCTCCATGCTGTGGATCAATGACGTGGTCGACGTGTGGCGGGGTCAGGAAGCGGAAGTCTGGGGGGTCGGGCTGCTGGGAACCGCCTTGCTGGCCGCGCTGGCCGTCGCCTTTCGGGACGACCGCCGATTGCGCCGCACCCTCGCCCTGAAGGAGAGCCGCCCATGACCCAGACTCCGCTCAGCCGCTATGTGGACACCGTGACCGCTCCCTTCCCGCCCGACACGGCCCGCCGTATCCGGCACGAGTTGGAGGAACACGCGCTGGCCCACGCCGACGCCCTGCGGGCAGCGGGGCACCCCGACCCGGAGGGCGCGGCCCAGGCGGCGCTGGGGTCGGCGTCCCAGGTGCAGCAGGCGCTGATGGAGACGCACTTCACGCGGGCGGAGGAGGATCGGCTGCTTCAGCTCACCATCTTTCGCACGGCCATGAGACGGGATTCTATGGGTCAACTTGTGGCCTCAGCACTGGTCGGCCTGCTGATGCCCGGCTGGCTGCTCACCCAGGCAGACGGATATGTGCTGGAGTCCTGGCTGCTGGCCGCGCTCTGGCTGCTGATGCATTTGGGCCTGTTGTGGCTGAGCTGGCGAGCGAGTTGGAGGTGTCCCCCCCGGAGCGCGGGAGTAGTGCGGGCCTGTCTGACCGACCTGTTCTGGCCGCTTGCCGCGTTCCTGATGCTGCTGCCAGGGGTCAGAGTTCATGGTTTGGGCTTCGGGGTGTGGCCGCTGCTGGCGGTGGTCCTTGTGCTGATTGGAATAATGGCGATGCACGGCGAGCTGTGGCGACTTCTTCCCAAAGCCCTCCGCAACGCCCGCTGACCCCCTTTCCCACGCCCTGCTAAGCTCCCCCCCATATGCTGACCTTTACCGAGGCGGCCCGGCAGCCCGCCGCCGTGGTCGGGGCCGAGACGCACCGGCTGGCCGCGCACGCCGGGCGCCTGAGCGCCGGGATGGTGGTCCCCGCGAGCTACGAGGAGGCCTTTTACCGGGGCAACAACCTGCCCGAGCAACTCCGGCGCCTCTTTTCGGGCCTTAATCCCGCCCGGCTGGACGAGGACCTGCTGGAGACGCTCGCGCCCCGCGCCGCCGAGCTGGTCCGCACGAGCGCCCTGTCGGACGACGCGGTGCAACTGTTCTACCGGGCGCTGGGGAATGCCCGGCTCACGGAGGGCGGACTGCACCTGCGTCGGCCCGGCGAGCGCAGCACGGAAACCGTACAGGTGACCCGGCCCGGCACGGCGGCCCTGCACGCCCTGAAACGGCTGTGGGCACAGGACTGGACCTTCGAGGCGGTGCTGACCCGGCTGGACGGGCACGGCAGCGTGGGCTTGGAGGCCCGACCGGTGCTGCTCTTTGCAGGTGAACCGGGCCGCCCCGACCCCGCGCTCGCCGCCGGGCTGGGGGTGAAGACGGCCCTGGTGAACGGTCAGGGGCTGGTGGGCCTGCCCTGACGTGGGCTTACCAGCCTGCCGTGTTCAGCACCCAGTACGCCAAGCCTGCACCATCGGCCCGCGCCACACTGCCATACGGCACCGGGCTGTACAGGGCCGCGCAGTGCGAGACGCTGCCCTTCCAAGCCGCGATGACCTCAGCGGGGTCGGTCATTCCGGCGGCCAGGCTTTCCTCGAAGCGCAGGACCGTGCCCGTGGGGGGCGCGGGTTTGAAGCCCGCCTCCACCATGCGGCGGGCCGGGGTGCTGGTGCCGATGCGGTGGGGAAGCTCCAGGGTGCCCCGACCCGCCAGGACCCCCGCATAGCGGTCGGCCGACTCGTGCAGGTGGCCCTCGAAGGTCAGGGCGGACCGGGCCGGGAACGTCCGGCCATCCGGGCAGGTGCCGCCCCGACTGCGCTCGGCATTCACGGCGTTCAGCATGGCGGCCTCGGCAGCCGATTGCGGGTAGCCGGACTGTGGGCTGAGCGCGGGGCGGAAGTCGGTGGTTGTCTGGTAGCTGAAAGTGTCGCCAAAGTCGGGATCGCTGACCTCGACCGTGACCTGGGTCGGGGCGGGGGTTCCGCCGTCACAGGCGGCGAGCAGCAGGGAAAACAGCAGGGCGGGCAGGGTCAGACGCATGGGGGCACCTCCGGGGAAACCGGTGCCAGCGTAGGACGTGCGCCGCCCCCGCGTCTGCGCACATTCGCACCCCCGCCGGGGGGTGTTAGCCTCCCGCCATGTCCGCCCACTCCTTGACCGCCCAGCAACTCACCGCGCCGGGCGCCTACCCCGGCCTGCACCTCACCCTGCATGGGGACGGCATCCTCGAAGTCGTCCTCCGCAACGAGAAGACCCTGAACTCTGTGGACGCCGAGGCCCACCGTGCCCTGACGTACATCTGGCGCGATATCGACGCCGCCGAGGGCATCCGCTGCGTGCTGGTGCGCGGCGAGGGCCGGGGGTTCTCGTCGGGCGGCGACTTTGCGCTGATCGAGGAGATGAGCCAGGACTTCACGGCGCTGGCCCGCGTGTGGAAGGAAGCCCGCGACCTCGTGTACAACCTCGTGAACTGCGGCAAGCCTGTCGTGAGTGCCATCCACGGCCCCTGCGTGGGCGCGGGGCTGGCGGTCGCCCTCCTCGCGGACGTGAGCGTCGCCGCGAAGTCGGCCCGGATTCTGGATGGGCATGTGCGGCTGGGCGTGGCGGCGGGTGACCACGCGGCCATCATCTGGCCCCTGCTGTGCGGCCTGAACAAAGCCAAGTATCACCTGATGACGGGCGAACCCGTCTCCGGCGAGGAGGCCGAGCGCATCGGCCTGGTCAGCCTGTGCGTGCCCGACGAGGAACTGCTCGACCGCGCGTGGGCCGTCGCCCGCAAGCTCGCCTCGGGCAGTCCCACCGCCGTCCGATGGACCAAATACGCCCTCAACAACTGGCTGCGGGCGATGGGGCCGACCTTCGACACCAGCCTCGCCCTCGAGTTCCTGGGCTTCACCGGCCCCGACGTGCGCGAGGGCCTGAGCAGCCTGCGCGAGAAGCGGGAGCCGAGGTTTCAGGAGGACGCGCCGATTTGAGGAGGCCCCTCCGCTGAGGGTTCACGGCTGGTCGCGTTTCTGTCTCCCCCACGGGAACGCCCCCGTCTCGGCCTCAGCCCCCGCGTTATTGTTGGGCGAAACTCACCTTTCAGGAGGAAGTCCCATGACCATGAACACCAAGCAACCCGTCCGCGTGGCCGTCACCGGCGCTGCCGGGCAGATCGGCTACAGCCTGCTCTTCCGCATCGCGTCCGGCGACATGCTGGGCAAGGACCAGCCCGTCATCCTGCAACTGCTGGAAATCACGCCCGCGCTCAAGGCCCTTAACGGCGTCGTGATGGAGCTGCGCGACTGCGCGTTCCCCCTGCTGGCCGACATCGTGACCTCGGATGACCCGATGGTCGCCTTCAAGGACGCCGACTATGCGCTGCTCGTGGGCGCGATGCCCCGCAAGGCCGGGATGGAGCGCGGCGACCTGCTGAGCGCCAACGGCGGCATCTTCAAGCCGCAGGGCGAGGCCCTGAACGCCGTCGCCAGCCGCGACGTGAAGGTGCTCGTGGTGGGCAACCCCGCCAACACCAACGCCCTGATCGCGCAGCAGAACGCGCCCGACCTCGATCCGAAGCAGTTCACCGCGATGGTGCGTCTGGACCACAACCGCGCCATCTCGCAGCTCGCCGAGCAGACCGGGCGGCCCGTGAGCGCGATCAAGAACATCACCATCTGGGGCAACCACTCCTCGACCCAGTACCCCGACCTTTCGCAGGCGACGGTGAACGGCCGGCCCGCGCTGGACCTCGTGGAGCGCGAGTGGTACGAGAGCACCTACATCCCCACCGTTGCCAAGCGCGGCGCGGCGATCATCGAGGCGCGGGGGGCCAGCAGCGCGGCGTCGGCGGCGTCGGCAGCCATCGACCACATGCGTGACTGGGCGCTGGGCACGCCGGAAGGCGAGTGGGTCTCCATGGGCATCCCGTCGGACGGCTCCTACGGCGTGCCCGAGGGTCTGATCTACGGCTTCCCCGTGCGGTGCAGCGGCGGCCAGTACGAGATCGTGCAGGGCCTCGACGTCTCCGAGTTCAGCCGGGGCAAGATGGACGCCACCGCGCAGGAACTGATCGAGGAGCGCGACGAGGTTCGCAAGCTCGGTCTGGTGAAGTAAAACCGGAAGGACAGGGGAGGGCGGGGCTTGCGGGCCTCGCCCCTTTTTTGCCTCCTGATCATCGGTGCCGAAAGGTGAAAACAGGAGATGCTGACCCAGCAAGAGGCCCGTTCGTGGATTGGGGCCCGATGCAGGCCACTGGGGACCGGGATGTCAGCTTCCGGGCACTGGGGCTTGACCCAACCTTCCCGCCCGACGTGCCGGAGAGGGACAGCGGACGACTCTGGGCGCGGTTCCCCGCTGACTGGGCAGACATGTTTCCCAATCCGGGCGGCACCGATGGTCATCACCACACCTTCTTGCGGGCGAAACTGGCTTTTGCCCTGGCGCAGAAGGCCTCCATGCTGCCCGCGCACGAGAACGTCTGGCTCCACGCCCCCGGTCAACTCTGGCGGGAGTAGGCCGGGGATCGGGCGATCTCCCGCCAGGGCTTGCTGGTGGCTCTGAACCACGGACGACCGAGCAGTCACGGCCCTGAAGATCGGCGGATAGCCTCGCCCCCTCCCCATGACAGAATGCCCCCGTGACCCTCCCATACCCAGAGTCTCCGCGTGGCGACCACGTGGACGTGTACACCGATCCCCACGGCCGCGAGGTCCGCGTGCCCGACCCCTACCGCTGGCTGGAAGATCCCGACAGCCCGGAAACCCGCGCCTGGGTGGAGGCCCAGAACCGTGTGACCGCCGCCCACCTGGACACCCTGCCCGCCCGCGCCGCCTACCGCGAGCGCCTGACCGCCCTGTGGAACTACCCCAAGGAAGGCACGCCCTGGAAACGCGGGGCGCGATACTTCCGCCAGTTCAATCCCGGCCTGCTGAACCAGCCGGTGCTGGAGGTGGCGGATAGCCCGCGCGGACCGTGGCGCACCCTGCTCGACCCCAATGCCCTCAGCGCGGACGGGACGGTGGCGTTGGCGGGGGCGTCCGTCAGCGAGGACGGGAGGCGGCTCGCCTACGGCACCCAGAGCGGCGGCAGCGACTGGGTGACGTGGCAGGTCCGCGACGTGGTGAGTGGCGAGGACCTTCCCGATCGCCTGGACTGGAGCAAGTTCAGCGGGGCCGAGTGGCTGCCCGACGGCTCCGGCTTCTACTACAGCGCCTACGACGCGCCGGGGGAAGGCGGCGTCCTGACCGGCGCGAACAGGAACCAGCGCCTGATGTTCCACCGGGTCGGCTCCCCGCAGGCCGAGGACACCCTGGTCGTCGCCCGGCCCGACGAGCCTGACTGGGGCTTCCGCCCGCAGGTCACGCACGATGGCCGCTTCCTCGTTCTGCACGTCTGGAAGGGCACCGACCCCAAGAACCTGCTGTGGGTGCGCGACCTCGGCTCGGACAGCCCCTGGACCGAACTCGTCCCCGACTTCCGGGCCAGCTTCGAGCTGATCGGCAGCGAGGGCGACGTGCTGCTGCTCAAGACCGACGAGGACGCGCCGCGCGAGAAGGTGATCGCCTGGAATCTGGAGACGGGCGAGCGCCGCGACCTCATCCCGCAGGGGCCGCACAAGCTGGACTACGTGGCGGCGGTGCCGGGCGGCCTCCTCGCCGTCACGCTGGAGGACGCCAGCCACCGCCTGACCCTCTACGGGCGCGACGGCACCCGCGGGCGCGAGATTGCGCTGCCCGGCCTCGGCTCCCTGATGGGCCTCAGCACCCAGGAGGACGACCCCGAGGTCTTCCTGGGTTTCACGTCCTTCCTGACCCCGGCACTGCCCTACCGTCTGCTCCTCCCGGACGGCGAGCTGGAACCGCTGGCCGAGCCTGCGCTCACCTTCGACGCCTCGGCCTACGAGGTCACCCAGGAGTTCGCCACCAGCAGGGACGGAACGCGGGTCCCCCTCTTTATCGTGGCGCGAAGGGGAATGGTCCGCGACGGCCAGAACCCCACCCTGCTGTACGGCTACGGCGGCTTCAACATCAGCCTCACGCCCGGTTTCAGCCCCTCGCGCCTCGCGTGGCTGGAGCGCGGCGGCGTATACGTGCAGGCCAACCTGCGCGGCGGCGGCGAGTACGGCGAGGAGTGGCACCGGGCGGGCACGCTGGGGCAGAAGCAGAACGTCTTCGACGATTTCATCGCGGTGGCCGAGCATCTGATCAAGACGGGCGTGACCTCGCCCGCGCACCTCGGCATCCAGGGCGGCAGCAACGGCGGCCTGCTGGTGGGAGCCTGCATGACCCAGCGCCCCGACCTCTTTGCGGCGGCCATTCCGCAGGTCGGCGTGCTGGACATGCTGCGCTACCAGCACTTCACCATCGGCTGGGCCTGGGCCTCCGACTATGGCCGCGCCGACGACCCGGAGATGCTGGACGCGCTGCTGGCCTACTCGCCCCTGCACAACCTGAGGGAAGGCACCCCTTACCCCGCCACGCTCATCACCACGGGCGACCACGACGACCGGGTGGTCCCCGCCCACTCCTTCAAGTTCGCCGCCGAACTCCAGCGGGCGCATGGGGGAGAGGCCCCGGTGCTCATCCGCATCCAGACGCGGGCCGGGCATGGGGCGGGCAAACCGACCGCGCTGGTGATCGAGGAGGCCGCCGACGTGTGGGCCTTTCTGGAGAGTCGGCTGGGTGGACCCCGCTGAAGCGCAGTGGTTGACAGCCCCCCGCCCCCCCGCTAAAGTAAGCAAGCCCTGAAACGCGCCCCCACGCGGGCGCAACCAAGGTAGGCCGAGGTGGCGGAATTGGTAGACGCACTAGTTTCAGGGACTAGCGCCGCGAGGCGTGTGGGTTCAAATCCCATCCTCGGCACCAGCAAGACCCCCGCGAACAGGCGGGGGTTCTTCTTTGGGCGGAGGGCAAAAGCTGCGCCCGGCCTATCCGCCCCGCCCGGTCTAGAGTCGGCTGCGCGTTCGCCCCTGCGCCACCGTCCGGCGGTAGACCTCCTCCAGCGCGGCGGCGCGGGTGGGCAGGTCGTACTGCGCCGCGCTCGCCCGCGCTCCGGCTTGCAGAGCGGGCAGGCGATCCGGGCGCAGCACGCCGAGGAGTCCGGCGGCCAGCGCTTCCGGCGCCGCGTCCGTGACCAGTCCGTTGACCCCCGGCTGCACGAGGTCCAGCGCGGCGGGGCTCTGCGCGGCCACCAGCGGCGCTCCGGCGGCCAGCGCTTCGATCATGCTCATCGGAAGCACCTCGGACGTGCTCGCCGTGATGAAGGCGTCGGCGGCGGCCAGCGCCCCCGGCACGCGGGCGTAGGGAACGGGTCCGGTAAAGGTGACGCCGGGGGGCGCGACCGCCTGCGCCGCCGCCCGCCCCGGCCCGTCGCCCACGACGAGCAGCCGCAGCTCAGGCCGCGACGCCTGCGCCTGCGCGAAAGCCCGCAGCATCACCTCCAGATTCTTCTCGGCGGCGAGGCGACCCAGGTACATAGCCAGCGGCACGTCCCCCGGCACTCCGTACTCGGCGCGGAACTCCTCGCCCCGCGCCTCCCGAAACGCTGCGAGGTCCACCGGGTTGGGAAACAGCTCGACCTCTCCGCCGAAGCCGTACTCGCGCAGCATCTCGACCATCGCGCGGCCCGGCGCGAGCACCGTATCCACCCGCCGGGCAAACGCGGCCACATGCGGGCGCAGCATCGCCCGGCCCACCCGTTTGGGCATGGGCGCGTAGTGCAGGTACTGGTCGTACTGGGTGTGCGCGGTAAAGACCACCGGAGCCCCCGAGAACCGCGACCAGCGCAGCGCGAGCCGCCCCGCCAGGAAAGGATGCATGGTGTGCAGCACGTCGAGATCGCGCAGCGGCAGCCGCGACGTGAGCAGCGGCCCTGGCGCGAGCATGACCGGGTAGTCGGCGGGTGCCCCCAGCGTCCGAGCCCCGGCAAAGGACGAGTTGAGGCGGTAGACGCCTTCCTCGTGCCCCCGCGCCTGGGGATGGCGCGGCGCGAAGATGCGGACCTCGTGCCCGCGTTCGCGCAGGCCACGGGCGTACAGCGCCGTACTCGTGGCGACGCCGTTGCGGGACGGCAGGTAGGTGGCGGTCACGATCCCGATACGCACGATTCCCCGGAGTGTACCCCCTGAACCCCCGGAGCCTCCCGCCAGGGCCGCTATCCTGACCCGCATGACCTCCGGCTCCCCCCGCTTCCAGCCCCAGATCATTCCCTGCGTGGACATCCAGTCGGGCCGCGCTGTGCGGCTGTACGAGGGCGACCCCGACCGCGAGACGGTCTACTTCGACTCGCCGCTGGAGGCCGCCCGGCACTGGGTCGGCCTGGGCGCGGGGCTGGTGCATCTGGTGGACCTCGACGCGGCGACCGGGCGTGGGGAGAACCGGGCGATCCTTCGCCAGATCGCTGCCGAGCTGGGGGTGCCGGTGGAGGTCGGTGGCGGCATCCGCGACCGCGCCGCCGCGGAGGCCCTGCTGGAAGCCGGGGTCGAGCGGGTCGTGATCGGCACGGCGGCGGTGAAGAATCCGGCGCTGGTGCGCGACCTGATCGCCGCACACGGCCCCGAGCGGGTGGTCGTGAGCCTCGATGCGCGGGGACTTGAGGTCGCCATCCACGGCTGGGCCGAGGGCAGCGGCCTTGGGGTCGCGGAGTTGACTCCTCAGCTGGCCGACGCCGGGCTGGAAACCTTGATTTTTACCGACGTGACGCGTGACGGCACCCTGAAGGGCCTCGACCGCGAGCTGATGCGGCAGGTGCGCGGCCTGTGGGTGAACACCCTAATCGTGGGCGGCGGCGTGGCGAATGTGGAGGACGTGCGCCTGCTTGCCGAGGAAGGCATCGAGGGCGCCATCGTGGGCCGCGCGATCTACGAGGGCACGCTGCCCTACCCGGTGTCAGTGCCGTAACCAAGCGGGCCGGGGTGCAGGGGAGTCTTTCTCCCCGCACCCCGCCGTCCAGTCCGCCTTACTTCTTCTGGCCGCCCGTCAGCCCCAGCACCCGCAGCACGATCACGGCGGGCACGGCCAGCAGCGCGGTCAGGGCGTTCCACAGCGTTCCGCGTACGGTGGGCAGCATCCGGCCCTCGGCATGCGAGGGAACTTCCGGCAGCACGCGCGGCAACTCAGGGCGGCGCTCCTGCACGCCCTTCACCAACCGGGCCCAGCGCCCCGGAATGGGCTTGCCCTGCTCGGCGGCGCGGCGCAGCCCTTCCAGCTCCTGCTCGGAGGGGGTGGGGTCGAGGTCGGCGCCCTTGTTCACCAACTCCTCTTTCTTGGTCACGCTCACGGCCCCGCCCGCGCCCGAGCCGTATTTCTGGGAATAGACCCAGGTCACTTCGGCCCCGAAGAAGAAGATCATGGCCGAGTAGTACACCCACAGCAGCAGGATCACGAGCGCCCCCGCCACTCCGAACGCGCTGCCCGGCGCGAAGCGGGCGAGGTACCAGCTGATGCCGAGTTGCCCCAGCGTGAACAGCGCGGCCGTCACGATGCTCCCAGCCCAGACCTCGCGCCACTGGAGCTTGACGTTGGGCAGCACCCGGTAGACGGCCGCAAACACCAGCGTCAGCACCCCGACGCTGGCGACCAGGGTAAACAGCCGCACGAAAAACGCCCCCATCCCGATGGTGTCGCCCAGCCCCTGCGCGATGGCCGACAGGTAGGTGTTGCCCACCAGAAACGCGATGATCACCACCCCGAAGCCCAGGATCAGCACAAAGGCCTTGAGCCGGGCCTTGACGATGTTGAAGATGCCCGCCTGCGGTCCCGGCTCGGCGCCCCACAGCGTGTTCAGGGCGTCCTGCACCTGCACGAAAAGGCCAGTCGCCCCCATGAACAGCGTCACGAACCCGATGATGCTGGCGATCAGGCTGCTCTGTTGAAGCTGGCTGCCCGAAGGCAGGATGCCGCGCACGAACTCCACGGCGCTCTCATTGATGTTCTGTGCCAGAAACTCGAAGAGGCGTTCTTGCACGTTCACGTTGGCCAGCAGGCCACTGGCGACCGCCAGGGCAAAAAACAGCATGGGCGCGATGGCAAAAATCGAGTAGTACGCCACCGCCGCCGCCAGCCGGGGCGCCTTGTCCTGCCCGAAGGCCAGGGCCGCTTCCCGGATCAGAGTGAACAGGTCAGGCAGCTTGATCATGGGGGCAGTGTACCGGGGGGGTAGAGACGGCACCGGAACGGGTTTCTTCACAGTGGGTGCCCTCTGTTACCCTCGCCCCATGCGCCCCATCCCGCCCGGCTTCTCCCAGACGCTGACCGTGCTCGTCACCGACGAGATGACCGTGCAGTTCGCCGAACTCGGCGCCGTGCATCCCGTCTACGCGACCTACTGGCTGGCCCGCCACTTCGAGGAAGCCGGGCGCAAGATCATCCTCCCCTTCCTCGAAGACGGTGAGGGCGGCATCGGCACCCAGGTGGACGTGACGCACACCGCCTCCGCGCTGCCCGGCATGACCGTCACCGTAACGGCGACGTTGACCCGGATGGAGGGCCGCCGGATTGTCTGCGACCTCCGCGCCGTTTCCGAGCTGGGCGACGAGATCGGGCACGGCACGACCACCCAGATGGTGCTGCCCCAGGCGAGGATCGATGCGAACTTCGGGACGCTGCGCGAGCGCTGGCAGGCGCACCGCCAGGGGAAATAAAAACCCCCGCCGAAGCGGGGGAGTGTGCCGTCGGCTGACGGCTGGAGGCTGATCGCTGAAGGCTTCCTCACGCCCCCGGCTGCGTCACGTCCCGGCCCTGGGTGGGCGGGATGGTCGCGGGTTCCTCAGCGGGCTTGGGCAGCAGCACGAGGTCGAGAACCTGACCCACCCGCTCGAAGGTGTGGATGCGGAGGTCGCCCCGGATGGAGTCGGGCACGTCCTGCAGGTTCGGCTCGTTGTCCGCCGGGATGATGACCTCGCGGATGCCGCCCTGGTGCGCGGCGAGCAGCTTTTCCTTGACGCCGCCGATGGGCAGCACGCGCCCGCGCAGGCTGATCTCGCCCGTCATCGCCACGTCCAGCCGCACCGGGCGCCCGGTCACCGCACTGATCACGGCGGTGGCGATGGTGATGCCCGCACTGGGGCCGTCCTTGGGGGTCGCCCCGTCGGGGAAGTGCACGTGCAGGTCCATCGTCTTGTGGAAGTCGGGGTCCGCGCCGTAGCGGGCCGCGTTCGCCCGCAGATAGGCGATGGCAGCGGCCACGCTCTCCTTCATCACGTCGCCCAGCGAGCCGGTCATCACGATCTTGCCGGTGCCGGGGGTCGCCAGCGCTTCCACCAGCAGCATCGTGCCGCCCACGCTGGTCCAGGCCAGGCCCTGCGCCACGCCGACCTGGGGTTCTTTCTCCATCCGGTCGGGGCGGTGCTGCGGCACGCCGAGGTACTCGGGGATGTCCGCCGCGTCGATGATCTTCAGGCCCTCCCAGGGCTGCTCCAGCAGCTCGCGGGCGGCCTTGCGGGCCAGCTTGCTGATCTGGCGGTCGAGGTTGCGCACGCCGCTCTCGGCGGTGTACTCCTCCACGATCCGGTTCAGGGCCGCGTCGGTGATCTCCAGCCGCCCGGTCAGGCCGTGGCTCTTGATCTGCCGGGGCACCCGGTAGCGCTTGGCGATCTCCACCTTCTCGGGCTGGGTGTAGCCCGGAATCTGGATGACCTCCATGCGGTCGAGCAGCGGCCGGGGAATGGTCTGCAGGGTGTTTGCCGTCGTGATGAACATGACCTGCGAGAGGTCGTAGGGCACCTCCAGGTAGTGGTCCTGGAAGGTGTGGTTCTGCTCGGGGTCCAGCACCTCCAGCATCGCACTCGACGGGTCGCCGCGCCAGTCGCTGCTCATCTTGTCGATCTCGTCGAGCAGGATGATCGGGTTGGTCACGCCCGCCGTCTTCATCGCCTGGATGATGCGGCCGGGCATCGAGCCGATGTAGGTGCGGCGGTGGCCGCGAATCTCGGCCTCGTCGCGCACGCCGCCCAGCGCCATGCGGACGAACTTGCGGTTCAGCGAGCGGGCGATGCTCTTGCCCAGCGAGGTCTTGCCCACGCCGGGAGGGCCGACCAGCACCAGGATGGGCGCCCGCAGCTCGGCGTCGTCGGTGCGCTCCTCGGCGGCCCGCTCGCGGCGCTGTTCCTCGGTCTCGCCTTCCTTGTGGGTGAGCTGGCGCACGGCCAGGAACTCCAGGATGCGGTCCTTCACGTCGCCCAGCGCGTAGTGGTCGGCGTCCAGAATCTCGCGGGTGCGCCCGATGTCGAGGATCTCCTCGTCGCGCTTGCTCCACGGCACGTCGGTCAGCCAGTCGATGTAGTTGCGCACGACCGTGCTCTCGGGGCTGCCGCCGGGGGTGCGCTCCAGGCGGGCGAGTTCCTTGAGGGCCTTGTCCTTGACCGAGTCGGGCATCCCGGCGGCCTCGATCTTCTCGCGCAGGGCCTCGACCTCGGCCGGGCCGTCCTCGCCGCCGCCGAGTTCCTTGGAGATCGCCTTCATCTGCTCGCGCAGGTAATACTCGCGCTGGTTGGCGTCCATCTGCTCCTTGACGCGCCCGGCGATCTTCTTGTCCATGTTGAAGCGCTCGGTGTCGCGCGTCAGGAACTTCAGCACCGCTTCCAGGCGGGTGCGGGGCGAGACGGCGCCCAGCACCTCCTGCTTCTCCTCGGGCGTCCAGGTGGCGTGGTGCGCGACCTGATCGGCCAACGCCCCGGCGTCGGAGAGGTTCTTCAGGCCCTCAAGCTGGTAGTTGTCCAGTCGCAGGTTCTTGTTCTGGCGCTGGTACTCCTCGAAGGCGGCCTTGACCTCCTGCGCGAGTACCTGCACCTCGCGGGCCTGGGTCTCGTCGGCGGGCACCGTGGCGGCCTGCGTCTCGGCGCGGACCCGCAGGTACGAGGAGGGCACCTCGCCTTCCACACGGGCGCGTTCCTGCGCTTCCACCAGCACCTGATAGGTGTTGTCGGGCATCCGCACGACCTGCTTGACGACCGCCAGCACGCCCACGTCGTACAGCTCGGCGCGGGTGGGGTCGTCGGTGCGGGGGTCGCGCTGGGTCAGCAGCAGCACGCGGCGGTCGCTGCTCTGCGCCTCGTCCACCGCCCGCTTGCTCTTGGGACGCCCCACATCGATGTTCATGGTGATGCCGGGCAGGATGACCATATTTCTGAGGGCGACTACGGGAAGTTCCCAGATCATGCTTGCTCCTTCGAAACCGGCCGGAGAGCCGGGAATTGGGTGAGTCTAACGCGGGAAGCTCCAAAGAGAATCCCGCCCACGATGTCCCGGAAGTCTAGGGACTGGGGCGGGAAACCGCTGTAATCTCTCTTGCGTTTAGGCAGACTTCTTGAGTCCATTAGACTCAAGCAACGCCAGCGGATTGTCGATGTGCGGGGCGTCGAAGCGCAGGTCGCGCAGGCCCTCGACCGGCAGTTCGAACAGCAGGTCGGTCATCGCCTTTTCCAGCACGGCCCGCAGGCCACGCGCCCCGGTCTTACGCTCGCGGGCGCGGTGAGCGACCTCGCGCAGAGCGGCCTCGCTGAATTCGAGGTTCACGTCCTGAAAGCCGAACAGCGCCTGGTACTGCTTGACGATGGCGCCCTGCGGCTCGGTCAGGATGCGCACGAGCGCGTCCTCGTCGAGGTCCTGAAGCTGCACGACCAGCGGCAGGCGGCCCACGAACTCAGGAATCAGGCCGAACTTCACGAGGTCCTCGGGCAGGAAGCGCAGTTCCTCCTTCTCCTCGCCCCGGTGCTCGGCGCCGAAGCCCACCGCACGGACGTTCGTGCGGGCGCGGGCGATCTCGGCCATGCTCTCGAAGGCGCCGCCCACGATAAAGAGGATGTTCTTGGTGTTCACCTGCACGAGTTCCTGCTGCGGGTGCTTGCGGCCCCCCTGCGGCGGCACCTGCGCGACCGTGCCCTCGATGATCTTGAGGAGGGCCTGCTGCACGCCCTCGCCCGACACGTCGCGGGTGATACTGGTGCCTTCCGACTTGCGGGCGATCTTGTCGATCTCGTCGATGTAGATGATCCCGCGCTCGGCCGCCGCCACGTCGTACTCGGCGGCCTGCAAGAGCCGCACGATCACGTTCTCCACGTCGTCGCCCACGTAGCCCGCCTCGGTCAGCGTGGTCGCGTCCGCGATGGCGAAGGGCACTTCCAGCATCTCGGCGAGGCTCTGGGCGAGCAGCGTCTTGCCCGTCCCGGTCGGCCCGATCAGCAGGATGTTGCTCTTTTGCAGGTTCACGTCGGGGTGCGCGAGGCGCTGGTAGTGGCTGACGACCGCGACCGCGAGCGCCTTTTTGGCCTCGTCCTGCCCGATCACGAACTCGTCGAGGTAGGCCTTGATCTCGCGGGGGGTGGGCAGTTCTTCGAGCGTGAACTCGCTCCCGGCCTTCTTGTTCTGCTTGACGAGTTCGTGCGCCCGGTCGGTGCACTCGTTGCAGATAAAGGCCGCGCGGCCCGGCGCCTCGATCAGTTGGGCGATCTGGGGGTGTTGCCGCCCGCAAAACGAGCAGCGGTCCCCGCCCGGTGCGCCGCCGCGCCCGGTCACAGCGCCGCCTCCAGCGAGCGGGTGTTCTCGATCACCGAGTCGATCAGGCCGTACTGCTGCGCCTCCTCGGGCGACATGAAGTAGTCGCGCTCCATGTCGCGCAGCAGCTTGTCGTGCGGGAGGTCGGTGTGCTTGTGGTAGATGCTGACGAGCTTGTCGCGCAGGTGCAGCACTTCCTTGGCCTGCACCTCGAGGTCGGGGGTGTTGCCCCGGAAGCCCGCCGAGCCCTGGTGAATCATGATGCGGCTGTTGGGCAGGGCCATGCGCTTGCCCTTGTCCCCGGCCATCAGCAGCACGCTGCCCATGCTCATGGCGATGCCGACACAGATGGTCGACACGGGCGCCTTGATGTAGCGCATGGTGTCGTAGATCGCCAGCCCGGCGTAGACCTCGCCGCCGGGGCAGTTGATGTACATCTGGATTTCCTGCTCGGGGTTTTGCGAATCGAGGAGCAGGAGCTGGGCGACGATGGTGTTCGCCATCTGCGACTCGATGGGCGTGCCCACAAAGATGATCCGGTCTTTCAGCAGGCGCGAGTAGATGTCGTACATCCGCTCGCCCCGTCCGGTCTGTTCGATCACGTAGGGAATCACGCTCATGGCGGGCATTATCGCACGGGTCCGGGAGGTGAACGTGGGCAAGACTGCGCTGGGAAGCGGGCCGGGCCGTCCCCTCACCGACCCTTGAGACGGCCCGCCGTGGCCCCTGCCTGCGGGGTAGGCTGAGGCTCCAGTTCACAACCCAGGAGGTGCCAGCGATGACGAGACGCGAGCACGAGGAACACACCGAGACCACCGAAGTGACCACCCCCAGCGGCGAGACCCACCGCCACACCGAGCACCACGAGGTGACGGGAGAGGCTCCCCGCGAGCCGGAGGTCGAGACCGAGACGACGACCACCACGACCACGATTTTTCAGGAGTGAGGTCGGCAGGAACGGGCCGGAGCCTTCACAGCTCCGGCCCGTTCCCTTGAAAGGCTTCAGTCCACGATCATCGGAATCAGCACCGGGTTGCGGCCGGTCGCCTTGCGGACAAAGCGGCGCACGGCCCCATACATGTCGTCGCGCACGTCCTCCAGCCGCTTCTTCTCGCGCAGGCCGCCCTCGACCGCTTCCAGCGCCACCTTGCGAATCTGCCCGTCGAGTTCGCGGTTGGAGCGCACGAAGCCGCGCGAGACGATCTCGACGTGCGGGGTGGGGTGCAGCACCGCCGTCATGATCAGGATGCCCTCCTGCCCCATGGAGGCGCGGTCGAGCAGCACGTCGTCCCCGATGTCGCCCACGCCGAGGCCGTCCACGTACACCGCCCCGGCGGGCACGGTGCCCGTCACCTTGAACTCGTCGGGTCCGACCCGCACCACGTCGCCGTTCTTGGCGATCAGGGTGCGCTTGGGGGGCCGGGGCAGCGTCTGGGCGAGCTTGGCGTGGTTGATCTGGTGCCGGGGCTCACCGTGCCAGGGCAGGAAGAACTTGGGCCGCGCGAGGTTGAGGATGGTCGCCAGCTCCTCCTGCGAGCCGTGCCCGGAGGCGTGTACCCGGTAGGTGGGCGGGTAGTACACGTCCACGCCGATCTCGTACAGGCGGTTGACGATCAGGTTCACCGCTTCCTCGTTGCCGGGAATCGGGTTGCTGGACAGAATCACACTGTCGCCGCGCCGCAGCGCGATCTTGGCGTGGTTGCCGAAGGCCAGGCGGCCCAGCACCGCCATCGGTTGCCCCTGCGAGCCGGTGCAGACATACAGAATCTGCTGGTCTTGCAGCCCCGACACTTCCTCCGAGGTCAGGAAGGGGTCGGGCGTCTCGAGGTGCCCGGTGGCCTGCGCGACCTGCGCGTACTTCAACATCGAGCGGCCCTCCATCACCACCCGGCGGCCCTGGCGGTGGGCGATGTGCAGCAGGTTCTGGATGCGGTTGACCTGCGAGGCGAAGGTGGTCAGGAAGACCCGGCCCTTCAGGCCCGAGATCAGCTCCTCCAGATTCCGGGCGACCTCGGCCTCGCTGGGGGTGCGCCCCGGCCGCTCGGCGTTCGTGGAGTCGCTGATGAGGAGCAGCACCCCGTCCTTGCCCGCCTGCTCAATGCGGGCGAGGTCAGAGGGCTTGCCGTCGGCGGGCTGCTCATCGAGCTTAAAGTCCCCGGTGTGCATGACCACCCCGGCGGGCGTCGTGAGCAGGTAGCCCATGTTGTCGGGGATGGAGTGGGTCATTCGCAGGAACTCGACATGAAAGTGCTTGCCGATGCGGACCTTGTCGTTGAGGTCCACCTCGCGCAGGTCCACGTCGCCGTCCTTGATGCCGAACTCGGAGAGCTTCTCGCGCACCAGCCCCAGCGTCAGGGGAGCGCCGTATACGGGCACCTTGGGCAGCCGGGGCAGGATGTAGGGCAGCGCCCCGATATGGTCCTCGTGGCCGTGGGTCAGGATCCAGCCCTTGATCAGCCCGGCGTGCTGCTGGAGATAGTCGATGCGGGGGATGATCAGGTCGATGCCCATCTGGTGGGCGTCCGGAAAGGCGAGGCCGCCGTCCACGACCATGATCTCGTCGCCGAAACGGTAGGCGGTGATGTTCTTGCCGATCTCGCCCATGCCGCCGAGCGGCACGACTTCGAGATGCGGGGCGGGAGTGGGGGAGGGCGGGCCGCCCTGGGAGGGGTTGGTCATGGGGTCTCCGGGGAAGTCCGGGTACGCGGCGGGAACCGGGAAGACGGGGAAGCCGCGGGCACGGGGCGAGAGGTGCGGCCAGGCCCGAAAACGGCGCGGGGCATGGCCCAGGGGAGGGCGGATTGTGTCGGCCCGGCCCGTCGGGGGGCGCGGGGCGCAGTCCCCGCAGCCTAGCACATGAGGTCCCCCACCCCCGGATGTGGGGGGAATGGGGCGCTCCTCACGATTTCTTCTGAAGTGCCTATGAAGACGGGTATCATCAGGGGGTGAGTGCCCAACGGATTCTTGTGATCGAGGACGACCTCGATATCGCCAACGTGCTGCGCATGGACCTCGGAGACGCGGGGTACGCCGTCGAGCACGCCGACTCGGCCATGAACGGCCTGATCCGGGCACGCGAGGACCACCCGGACCTGATCCTGCTCGACCTCGGCCTGCCCGACTTCGACGGCGGCGACGTGGTGCAGCGGCTGCGCAAGAACAGCGCCGTGCCCATCATCGTGCTGACCGCCCGCGACACCGTGGACGAGAAGGTCCGGCTGCTGGGCCTGGGCGCCGACGACTACCTGATCAAGCCCTTTCACCCCGACGAGCTGCTCGCCCGCGTCAAGGTGCAGCTCCGGCAGCGCGTGACCGAGAGCCTGACGATGGGCGACCTGACGCTCGACCCCCAGAAGCGGCTGGTGACCTACAAAGGCGAGGAACTGCGGCTCTCGCCCAAGGAGTTCGACATCCTGGCCCTCCTGATCCGGCAGCCGGGCCGGGTGTACTCGCGCCAGGAGATCGGCCAGGAGATCTGGCAGGGCCGCCTGCCCGAGGGCAGCAACGTCGTGGACGTGCATATGGCGAACCTGCGGGCCAAGCTGCGCGACCTCGACGGCTACGGCCTGCTGCGCACCGTGCGCGGCGTCGGGTATGCCCTGCGCGGATGAGGCCCCGGTGGCCCTGACGCCCGTGGCGGGGGCCTCCGCCCTGCTGGGCGCCCTCCCCGACCCCGTGCTGCGGCTGACGGGGGAAGGGGGCGTGGCCTGGCTCAACCCGGCGGCCCGCGAGCGGCTGGGCGAACCGGGGCCGGGCGGCTGGCCGGGCCTCTTCTCGCCGGAAACCGCCGGGCTGCTGGCCGATGCCGCCGCGCAGGTGCGCGGAGGGGTGCCCGAGGTGCGCCGCAGCGTGGGCCTGCCCGGCTCGCTGGCCCCGGCGCTGGCAACCCTGACCCCCGACGGGGAGGGCGGCGTGCTGCTGCACCTGCGCGACTCCCGGCACCCTCTGGAGGTCGCCGAGGAACTGATGGACGGTCTGGGGTTGGGGTTGCTGGTGCAGGCGGAAGACGGCCGGGTGCTTCAGGCCAACGCGGCCGGGCAACGCCTGCTGGACCTCAGCCTCGCGCAGATGACCGGAAAGGTCCCCGCGCAGGAGGGCTGGCACGTCGTCTCGGCGGCGGGGGAGCGGCTCTCCCCGGAGGAGCTGCCCACCCGCGCCGCCGGACAGACGGGCGAGGCACAACGCGACGTGCTGGTGGGTGTGGCCCTCCCGGAGGAAGCCGGGGGCACCCGCTGGCTGAACGTGACGGCCCTGCCGCGCCACATTCCCGGCACCCGGCAGGCCAAGCAGGTCACCACCGTCTTCGCGGACGTGACGCGCGAGCAGACCCTGCGCCGCGAGCTGGAACGCAGCGAGCAGCGCTACCGCTCGCTGGTGGAGGCGACCTCGCAGATTGTCTGGACCACCACCGCCGACGGCACCTTCGGGGGACCGCAACCCGACTGGACGGCCTTTACCGGGCAGACGGAGGCCGAGTACGCGGGCGTGGGCTGGCTCGCCGCCCTGCACCCCGACGACCGAGCGTCGGCGGAGCTGGCCTGGGCGCACGCCTCGGCCACCCGCAGCCTGTACCAGACCGAGTACCGCCTGCGCCGCGCCGACGGCACCTACGTGCCCATGCTGGCGCGGGGAGTGCCGGTGCGGGGGCCGGACGGTCAGGTGCGCGAGTGGGTCGGCGTCAATCAGGACCTCAGCGCGGTCAAGGCCGCTGAGGAACACCTGCGGGCGTGGGGCGCCGAGCTGGAGGAACGGGTGGCTGAGCGCACCCGCGAACTGGCCGAACTGACCCGCTTTTCCACCCTGCTGCTCACGGCGGCGGGGGAAGGCATCTTCGGGCTGGACCGCCGGGGGCGCACCACCTTCGCCAACCCGGCGGCGGCGCGGCTGCTGGGCTACGGGGTCGAGCGCCTGATCGGGGCGGACCAGCACGAGTTGATCCACCACCACCGTGCGGACGGCGAGGTGTATGCGCTCGAGGCATGCCCCATCCACCAGACCCTGCAAGACGGTCAGCCCCGCCGCTGCGAGGAGGACGTGTTCTGGCATGCGGGGGGCCACCCGGTCCCGGTGTCCTACGTGGTTTCCCCCACCCAGGACGCGGCGGGCGAGGTCAGCGGGGCGGTCGTGATGTTTCAGGACATCGGCGAGCGCCAGAAGGCCCGCGCCGAACTCGAAGCGGCCGTGCGCGACCTCGAGCGCAGCAACGCCGAACTCGAACAGTTCGCCTACGTCGCCTCGCACGACCTGCAAGAGCCGCTGCGGACGCTGGGCAGCTACGCCGAGCTGCTCGCGCGGCGCTACCACGGGCAGCTCGACGACCGCGCCGACCAGTACCTCGGGTTCATGGTCGAGGCGGTCGGGCGGATGCGCGGGTTGATTCAGGACCTGCTGGGCTTCGCGCGGGTGGGCCGCGCCGGGGGCACCGGGGCCGCGCCCACCCCGGTCCCACTTGACGGAGCGCTGCGGCAGGCCCAGGGCAATGTCCGCGCCCTGCTGGCGGCGACCGGGGGGCAGCTCGACTGGGACACGCCGCAGACGGTCCGGGGCCATCCGGGGCTGCTGGTGCAACTGCTCACCAACCTGATCGGCAACGGCCTGAAGTTCCACCGGGAAGGCGTGACGCCCCGGGTGCGCGTCACCGCCGCTCAGGAAGGAGAAGAAGTTCTCATTCGGGTGGCAGACAACGGAATCGGGATTGCACCTGAGTATCATGAGCGGGTGTTTGCGATCTTCCAGCGCCTCAACTCCCGCGAGACCTATCCCGGCAACGGCATGGGCCTCGCCATCTGCCGCAAGATCGCCGAGGCACATGGCGGCCGCCTCACCCTGACCTCCACGCCCGGCCAGGGCACGACGTTCCTCCTGCGGCTGCCGCTGTGGCGGGAGGACGCGTGACGCCCGACCTCGCCGCCCTGCCGCCACGGGCGGGACATATCGAGATTCTGCTCGTCGAGGACAGCGAGCCGGACGTGTTGCTGACCCAGGAAGCCTTCGAGGGGGCGCGGGTGCCCAACCGCGTCCATGTGGTCCGCGACGGCGTGGAAGCGCTCCACTTCCTGCGCCGCGAGGGCGAGCACCAGGGTGCCCCCCGCCCCGACGTGATCCTGATGGACATCAACATGCCGCGCAAGAACGGGCTGGAGGTGCTGGGGGAGATCAAGGCCGACCCCGACCTCGCCACCATTCCGGTCGTCATGCTGACCACCAGCCAGTCCGACGAGGACGTGCGCGGCTCCTATGCCCGCCACGCGAGCGGCTACGTGGTCAAGCCGGTCGGCTTCGAGAACTTCCTGCAGGCCATCCGCGCCTTCGAGGAATTCTGGATGACCTTCGTGCGCTTTCCGCCCCGCGCCTGACCGGCTTCTGCCCCCGCGGCCCCTGGCTCTCCGGCCGGGGGTCTTCTTCGTGGCCTCGCAAGGCCAGGACACTAAGGCGGCCCATCAAAAAAACCGCCCCCAGCCCGGAGGCGGGGACGGTCTGATAAGACGCGCTTAGCGGCGGTCGGTGGTGCTGGTGGTCGTGGTGTGGGTGGCGACGGGCACCGGGCCGGGGCGGTTGCGGCCCGCCAGGCCGAAGAGGCCCGCGAGACCCAGCAGGCCCCAGGGGAACTGACGGGTGTCGGCCACGCCGTCGTTGTTGGCATCCACCACGCCGTCGCCGTTGGGGTCAACGGCGTCGTTGACTTCCTCAGCGGCGGCATCCACAGCCTCGCCGGTCTCGGTGGCGGCGGTATCAAGCGCCTCGCCGGTTTCCTCGGCGGCCTGGTCCACGTTCTCGCCGAGATCCTCGGCCACGCCTTCCTCACCTTCGCCGACCGTGCCGCCGAAGTCGTCGGTCGTGCCCGTGTCGGTCGCGGTGTCCGTGCCGGTGGTGTCGTCCTGCACCTGCAGGTAGCCCGCCGCGGGGGCGGTCGCCAGGGCGGCGGGGGCGGCAAAGATCAGGGCCAGGGTCAGCAGGGTCTTGTTCATGGGTCTCCTTGAGGTCGCTGTGTCAGCAACGGGTGAATTGAGCACAGTCTGAGCGGGCGACATGGCCGGGCGCTGAGTGCACGTCCATGAGTCCTTCATGTGCGGAGGCCCGTCTCATGAGTCGGCGGCCATGTCCTGAAGCGCCCACAGCACGTTCGTCATGTGGGTGTCCAGGTCCACGCCCAGCTCCCGTGCTCCCTGCTCGACCTCCTCCCGGTTCACGCCCGCCGCAAAGGAGCGTGTCTTGAAGCGTTTTTTCAGGCTACTCAGTTCCACGCCGCGTACGTCCCGGTCGGGGCGAATCAGGGCCGCCGCCTGCACCAGCCCGGTCAGCTCGTCCACCGCGAAGAGGGTCTTCGCCAGCCGCGTGTCGCGGGACACGCTCGTGTAAGTTGCGTGCCCCAGGATCGCGTCCAGCACCTCGGCGGGGAGGTCAGTGTGCTCCCGCAGGTAAGCCACGCCCCAGGTCGGATGCTCCTGCGGGTGCCCCTCATAGTCGAAGTCGTGCAGCAGGCCGGTGATGCCGTACAGCTCCTCGTCCTCGCCCCAGGAGCGGGCATACCAGCGCATCGCGGCCTCCACGTTCAGCATGTGGCGCCGCAACGACTCGGAGGGGGTGTGGGCGTACATCAGCGCGAGGGCTTCTTCGCGGGTCATGCGGGGCAGTGTAGGGCGGCGCCGGACCCCGGAGGAGCGCCGCCCAGAGAAAACGGAGGCCCCCCGGCCCCCGCTCCCTGCTGGCCTTCGCGCTTTCAGCCCTGGCCGATGTACTGCGCCCACTCGGGCTGCCAGTGGGCAAACTGCCCGTGCGCGTAGACGCCGAAGGTGGGGGCGCGGGGACGGGTCCGCAGGGGCATTCCGGCCTCGCTGGGGGTGCGGTTGCCCTTGCGCTGGTTGCAGGGGCGGCAGGCGGTGATCACGTTTTCCCAGCCATGCCGCCCGCCGCGCGATCGGGGCATGACGTGGTCGAGCGTCAGGTCCTGATCGGAACCGCAGTACTGGCAGGTGTAGGTGTCGCGCCTCAGGACGTTGCGGCGGTTGAAGGGCACCGGATGCACGCGCGGGCGCCGCACGTAGCGCTTCAAGCGGATCACGCTGGGCACCCGCAGCACGGTTGAGGGCGAGCGCACCACGTCGCTCCCGAGTTCCAGCACCTCCGCGACCCCGTACTGCACGAGCGTGATGGCACGCTTGACGCTGGTGACGTGCAGGGGCTCGTAGGATGCGTTCAGCACCAGCACGCGCGGTGCGTTGAGGTCGGGGACCACCCGCAGCTCGCGTGCCTCCTTTCCGGTCACGCTCGTGTGTAGGTTCACGCGGAGCATTCTAGAGCGGCCCCCCCGCGCAGATGTTGCGCCATGTCGCTTAGGGCGTGGGGGCGGGGACCCCTCACCCCCACGCTGCGCGAGGCCCCTTCGCAAGCGGCTGTGCCAGTTTCCCCCTGGGAGAGGGCTAAAAATTCCTCTCCGAGGGGAGACCCGTAGAGCTGCTTGCAGAGGGGCGCTGCGCCAGCAGCGGGGTGAGGGGTCTTTTTCCCAGCGAACGCCCTGGGACCGGGCGCTCAGCCCCCCGCGCTCCACCACCCACGCAGCGCCTCCTCCGTGCCGCCGCGCAGGAACTCCAGCACCCCGTCGGCCACGTACTGCACGGCCAGGGCGCCGAGCAGCACTCCCAGCACGCGGGTGACCACATGCACGCCCGTCACGCCGATCACGCGGGCGATCTGCCCCGAGAGGCGCAGGGCGAGGTAACACAGCAGCAGGACCCCGAAGGTCACGAAAAAGACCGCCGAGAGCAGTGGCACGCTGCCGTGCGCGTCCCCGGCCAGAATCATGATGCTGGCGAGGGTGCCGGGTCCGGCGATCAGCGGGATGGCGAGCGGAAACACGCTGATGTCCTGCCGCTCCTGCGCCTCCTGTTCCTCCTCGGGGGTTTCCTTGGAGCCGCTGGGGCGGGCGAACACCATGTCGAGCGCGATCAGGAAAAGCAGGATGCCCCCCGCGATCCGGAACGCGCTGAGGCTAATACCGAGGTGTTCCAGCAGCGCCCGGCCGAACAGCCCGAACAGCAGAATGATGACGCCCGCGACGAGCGTGGCCTTCATGGCCACCCGCCGCCGCTCGAAGCTGGGGCGGTTTCCGGCCAGCCCGATAAAGATGGGCGCGAGGCCGATGGGGTCCATCACCACCAGCATGGTCAGGAAGGTCTGGAGACTGATGCTGGAGAGTTCCGCCACATTCACGGCCCCAGCCTACCGCCCGACCCTGGGGAAGCAGACCCGACCAACATCCGCACGCCTCAGCGCCGCACGTTGAGGGTCAGGGCGCCCGTCGCCTCAAAGGTCTGTTCCTCGCCCCGCTGCACGCCGCGCACGTTAAGGGTGTAGGTGTTGGCGGGCGTTTCCGGCGAAATGGTGACCCGCATGGGCACCGTCTCCCCGGCGGCGACCTCTGATTGCCCGAAGGTGGCCGTCACGCCGGGCGCGGTGGTCTGGGTGCTGAACTGGAACGCGCCAGGGTGCGTCTGCGCCGAGTAGCCTCCCACCCGCGCGGTGAGGTCGAGGGTCGTGCCCGCATCCACGGTGAGTTCGGCGACCGATTCGCCTTCACGCGACACCACCACGTAGCCCCCCGCGCAGCCCGAGGCCCGCAGGATGCCGATGTCCCGCGCCCCCACCGCCAGCGCTGGAAAGAGCGAGGCCACCACCAGCCCCAGCGTCAGCGCGGCCCGGCGGGGGCGGCCCCAGTTCACGGCGGTCAGGGCCAGGCCCCCCGGCCCCAGCAGCAGCGGCGGCAGCAGCGCGAGCACGGTGCGGCCCTGGCAGGGTCCGTCCAGCAGCGTGAAACCCACCCCCCGCACCAGCAGCAGCACCAGCGCCCCCAGGCCCCACCCCAGCAAAAAAGGGAGCAGAAGCGAGCGGGGGCGCGGGGTGGCGGGGGCGGCGGTCATCCCGGCAGGCTAGCGCGGGAGGGCCGGGACGGAGCGCCCGGTCAGTCCGTGACTGGAGGCTTGGCCCCGCAGTCGGGGCACACGCCCATGAACTCCAGCCGCACGCCCGTGACCTGAAATCCTGCGGGCAGCGCGGAGGGGGGCAGCACCGGAACGGCGGCGGCCTCCACATCGAAGATCGCCCCGCAGCAGCGGCACACCGCGTGGTGGTGGTCGTGGCCCGCGTGCTTGTAGTCGTAGCGGGTGGCCTGCCCCGCCCGCTCGATGGTGATCACCACCCCGTCGCGCACGAGGGCGTCGAGCGTGCGGTACACCGTGCCCAGGCTGACCTGCGGCAGCGCCTCGCGGACGCGGCCATGAATCCACGCGGCGTCCGGGTGTTCGCGCGACTCGCGCAGCACCTCGATCACCGCCTGTCTCTGCCGGGTCTGCCGCACCATCGTCATGCCCCGAAGATAGCAAACGGCCCCAACCGGGCCTGACGCGGGAATCACGGTTGGCGGTCGCCTCCCCACCGCCCGGCGGCCCGCCTCTCTGAACCCGGTTCATTGCCTTTCGTTCAGCCGATCCGTTAGAACGCTGAACGTGCCCGACCGCCTCCTGCCCCTGCTCACCGACCAGCACCAGTCCGGGGACGCCCTGGGAGCGCGGCTGGGGGTAAACCGGGTCACCGTGAACACGCTGGCGCGGCGGCTGGAAGCGGAGGGGGTGCCCGTGCTCACCACCCGCGCCGGGTATGCCCTCGCGCCCGGCACGCCCGCGCCGGGGCTGGTGCCTGTGTTCGGCACCTTCGGGCGGGCGCTGCGCTACCGGGGCACCCTGGGCAGCACCCAGGACGAGGCGCGGGCCTGGGCCGACGACCCCGAAGGCCCCGCTCCCCACGGCGCGGTCGTGGTGGCCGAGCGGCAGACCGCCGGGCGCGGGCGGCGAGGGCGGACTTGGGACACCGCGCACGGCTCGCTGGTCTTCAGCGTGCTGCTGCACGGGCCGCTGCCCCTGCCCGACCTCGCCCTCATGCCGCTGGCCGCCGGGGTTGCGCTGCACGCCGCGTGCGGGGTGGGCGGCCTCAAGTGGCCCAACGACCTCCTCGCGCCGGACGGCCGCAAGCTCGCCGGGATTCTGCTGGAGGCCGACCTGCGGGGCGAGGAAGCCCGCCGCGCGGTCCTCGGCCTCGGCGTCAACGTGGCGGCCGCACCGCCCGGCGCCGCCCACCTGCACGAGTTCCGGCCGGGGCTGACCCGCGCCGAGTTGCTCTCGCGCCTTCTCGCTGAGCTGGAGCGCTGGCTCTCGGCCCCACCGGAGGACGTGCTCACCGCGTGGCGCCGCTCCAACCTCACCCTGGGCCGCGAGGTCCGGGTGGGGGCGGCGCGGGGCGAGGTCTCGGGCACCGCCCTTGATCTGGACGCGGGGGGCAGCCTCCTCGTTCGCCTTCCCGACGGCTCCACCGTTCCCGTTCACGCGGGCGACGTGCAGCTTGTCGGTTCCCTCTCCACCCCTTCCCGTCCCCAGGAGGACACCCCATGACGCAACTCGCCCACCCCACCCTCGCCCGCACACTCGCGCCGCACTCCAGCCTCGTCCGCGACGCAGCGCTCGTTCTCGGGGGCGCGGCCCTCGTCGCCCTCGTCGCGCAGGTCGAGATTCCGCTGAGGCCCGTGCCGATCACCCTCCAGACCCTGGCCGTGCTGCTCGTCGGGGCGGCGCTGGGGTGGAAGCGCGGGGCGGCGAGCCTGACCACCTACCTGCTGGCCGGGGCGGCGGGGCTGCCCGTGTTCGCGGGGGGCAGCGCGGGCCTCGCCAAGTTCGCCGGGCCGACGGGCGGCTACCTGCTGAGCTATGTCTTCGCCGCCGCGCTGGTGGGCTGGCTGGTGCAGCGCTACGCCCTGGACCGCAAGCCCGCCGGGGCCGCCCTCGCCATGCTCGCGGCCAGCGGGGTGATCTACGGCTTCGGCCTGACGTGGCTGGGCCTGGTGACCGGCCTGAAGGGGCAGGCGCTCCTGACGGCGGGCCTGACGCCCTTCCTGGTCGGGGACGCCCTCAAGATCGGCCTCGCGGCGCTGCTGCTGCCGGGAGCGTGGGCGCTGGCGCGGCGGCGCTGAGCGGAGCCAGGCAGAACCGGACGGGCCTTCCTGAGGGGAGGCCCGTTCCCCTTTGCCCCCGGCCTAGACCTCGGCCTCGGCTTCCTCGGGGGTGCGGAAGGGCGGGGGGCAGTCCTGGTGGGGGCGCCAGCGGCCGGAGTGGCTGAAGGGGTTCGAGAGCGGCGAGACCGCGATGTCCCGCGCCGTGCGGGGTCCCTGGGTGCTGCGCGACAGGGCGCGGGAGTCGGCCTTGGGGGTGCGGTCCTCGTACAGCAGGCCGTTTTTCTCCTGAAAGGTGTCGGCAAGCTGGGTGTAGCAGAACCCGGCCAGGCCCGCGCAACTGTGGACCACGCTCAGGAGTTGGGAGTAGTCGCCCAGAAAGGCCGCCTCGCTCTGCGACTGGCTGTAGCCCCAGCCGCTCTGGTGCCCCGGGATATAGGCGATGCCCCCGAACTCCGAGAGGATCACCGGCAGCCCGGCCTCGGGCAGGTCGCCCAGCGTGATCACCCGGTCGGCGGGCTGCTGGTGTTCGAGCGCGTGCCGGGTGCTCTCGCGGGTGCCGTAGCGGTCGCGCAGCACCTCGGGGTCGTCGGCGTAGTCGTGGATGGTGAGCAGGTCGGTGGCGGTGTGTTCCCAGCCGTCGTTGCCGATCACCGGACGCGAGGGGTCCAGCGTCTTGGTGAGGTGGTAGAGCGCCCGAACGTAGTCGCGGTGCGCCGGGTTGTTGGGCAGGTCCGGCACCCCCCACGACTCGTTGAAGGGCACCCACGCCACGATGCAGGGGTGCGACATGTCGCGTGCCAGCACCTCCAGCCACTCGCGGGTCAGACGCCCCACGGCCTCGGGCGTGAAGCGGTAGGGGCTGGGCATCTCCTCCCAGACGAGTAATCCCAGCACGTCGCACCAGTACAGCCAGCGCGGGTTCTCGATCTTCTGGTGCTTGCGGGCGCCGTTGAAGCCCAGTTCCCGCGCGAGTTCCACGTCGCGGCGCAGTTCGTCGTCGGTGGCGGCGAGCAGACCCTCCGGCCAGTAGCCCTGATCCAGCACCATCCGCAGGTAGTAGGGCCGCCCGTTAAGCAGGAAGCGGTCGCCCGACACCCCCACCGAGCGCAGCGCCGCGTAGCTGTGGACCCGGTCGAGCAGCACCTCGCCGCGCCACAGCTCCACGCAGGCGCCCAGCAGTTGCGGGTGCCCCGGACTCCACAGCAGCTCGTTGCGGAAGTCGTCGATGCCGGGGTCGGCCAGTGAGAGCTGCCGGGCCATGTGCAGGTGCGTCACGGCGTAGCGGTCGTCGATCAGCAGTTCGCTACCGCGCCACAGCCGCACCCGCAGGGTCAGGTCCGGCCCCAGCTCGCCCTGAAGCACGGCCCGCACCCCGATCTGCCAGCGCTGCATGTCGCTCGTCCAGGTCAGGCGCTCCAGATAGGTCTCGGGCACCGGCTCCAGCCACACGGGCTGCCAGATGCCGGTCGTGCGGGGGTACCAGATCGAGTGCGGCTCGCGCTGCCAGTCCTGCTTGCCGCGCGGCTGGGTCAGGTCGTGGGGATCGTCCTCGGCCCGGACCACCACCTCCAGGGTGGGGCTGAAGGCCGCCTGCCGGGTCACCTCCGCCGTGAAGGGCGTGTGCCCCCCCTCGTGCGCGGCCACCAGTTCGCCGTTGACCCACACGCGGGCGCGGTAGTCCACCGCCCCGAAGTGCAGCAGCAGCCGCCCCTGCCGTTCGTGGGCGTCCAGGGTCACCGTGCGGCCGTACCACACCACCCGGTGAAAGTCCTGATCGTGAATCCCGCTGCGTGGGCTCTCGGGCGGATAGGGCACCACGATCTCGCGGTCGAAGATGACTTCCTCGGGGTGCGACCACTGCGCGGCGTCGTCGAAGGCAAAGCGCCAGGGACCGCCGAGGTCCCGCCAGTGCTCGCGCTCCAGCAGCGGGGTGGGGTGGGTGGAATAGGGCACGCGGGAACTCCTGGGGTGGGGGGAGTGGGGGTGGGGCCGGGGGGCAGACGGGGTGGAGATGGCACACGCTACACGGTTGGGCAGGGAGGAGTGGGGGGTGGGTTACGGGGCGAGCGGGGGTGGGCGGGGAATGAAAAAGCCCCACCTTCACTCGGGTGGGGGCTTCGTCTTGGGGCGGGTTGTAGGTGTGCTCCCGTGCGGAGACCCCGCCCGAAGGATGGCCCCAGTGTGGCCGCCCGGCCCCGGCAAGGGCATCCGCCGAAAGGGGGAGGGGGCGGGTAGGGGAGATGGCGGGGGGTGGGGATGTGACCTGTCAGTGGGACCATCAGCCGGAGCTTTCTGCTTCCGTCTCCGTGCTGCTCTTGCCTGGCGGTCGCAGATGGACGCCCTCATCATCCTCGACCTCCTGACCTTCGCGCACTCCCAGGCGCTCCAGCACTTCGGGGGGCAGCGTGACTTCTCCTTCGTCACCGACCGTTGCCGTGATGATCTTCATGGGCTCACCTCCTGCGGGGAGCGCGGCAGGCTCAGGACAGCCACCAGTCCTCGACCGGCAACGCTGCGACGCGCCCAAATTCGACCGTATTGTGGGTGACGAGGATCAGGCGGCGGGCGAGTGCCATTCCTGCGAGCTGGAGGTCGTAGGGGCCTATGGGCTGGCCCAGTTGGGCAAGGTGGGCACGCACACGCGCCGTATGGGCCGCGTCCCGCGAGTCGTAAGGCAGCACATGAAGGTCACCGAGAAGCGCGGTCCAGACCTCACCCAATTTCTCCCGAGCGGCGGGCTTGCGCTCGAAGCCGTACTCGATTTCCATCACCGTGACTGTGCTGACCGCGAGCGCGGAGGGGGGCAGAGCCCGGAACCGGGCCACCACCTGAGGATGCCGTTTCAGAACGTCGCTGACCACGTTGGTATCCAGCAGATACCGCATCAGAAAAGGTCGCGCTCCGGTGCGGGCAAAACATCACTTCGGTCGATTTCGAAGGCGTCCGGGTCGTAGTCGCCACCGCCCAGAAACTGCTGGACTTCGGGACTCCACTCGGTGCGCTCGCCGTAGGAAAGGGGCACGAGCTTGACGGCAGGTTTGCCATTTCGCGCGATGACCACGACTTCCCCGCCCTCCACCGCATCCACGAGCTTGCTGAACTGGTTCCTGGCGTCGTACAGGTTGATGGTCTGCATGGCTCACCTCGTCTGGCCTGGCTTGGCCTGTTCATTTCAGGGTAGGGCACTGGGGCCATGAACCATGAGGCGCGGGCCACGATCCCTCCTCACGCAACGGGAAGCGCCCCCACCCATCCTCCGGGCAGGGGCGCTCGCGGCGAACTCTGGCAGCTTATTCGGCGACGGCGGGCACGCTCGCCACCGCGCCCACGTCCCCGGTGCGGCCTTCCTTGATCGCGGCGAGGACGCGCTCGCGGATCTCGGCTTCCATTTCAGGGCGCTCGGCGATGTACTGGATGGCCTTTTCCTTGCCCTGGCCGATGCGGTCTTCCCCGTAGGAGTAAAAGGACCCGGCCTTCTTGATGATGTCCATGTCGGACGCCAGCGTCACGAGGTCGCTGAGCTGGTCGAAGCCCTTGCCGTACATCAGGGTCAGCTCGACCTCCTTGAAGGGGGGCGCGACCTTGTTCTTCACGGTCTTGACCTTCACCGTGTTGCCCACGGCGTCGTTGCCCAGCTTGACCGGCTGGCCGATCTTGCGCACGTCGAGGCGCACGCTGGAGTAGAACTTCAGCGCCCGGCCGCCGGTGGTGGTTTCGGGGTTGCCGTACATCACGCCGATCTTCTCGCGCACCTGGTTGATGAAGATGGCGGCGGTGCCCGTCTTGGACAGAATCGCGGTGAGCTTGCGCAGCGCCTGGCTCATCAGGCGGGCCTGGAGGCCGGGCAGCGAGTCGCCCATCTCGCCCTCGATCTCGGCGCGGGGGGTCAGCGCGGCGACCGAGTCCACGACGACCACGTCGATCGCGCCCGAACGCACCAGCAACTCCATGATCTCCAGCGCCTGCTCGCCGTTGTCGGGCTGCGAGACGAGCAGCTCGTCGGTGCTCACGCCGAGGCTGCGGGCGTACACAGGGTCGAGGGCGTGCTCGGCGTCGATAAAGGCGCAGGTGCCGCCCGCCTTCTGGGCCTGCGCGATGATCGAGAGGGCCAGGGTGGTCTTGCCGCCCGACTCGGGGCCGTAGATCTCGGTGATGCGCCCGCGCGGAATGCCGCCCACGCCCAGCGCGAGGTCGAGGCTGAGGCTGCCGGTGCTGACCGCCTGCACGTCGAGCTTGCTCTCGGCGCCCAGCCGCATGATCGAGCCCTTGCCGAAGGCCTTCTCGATCTGGGTCATGGCCGTCTCGATGGCCTTGGAGCGTTCCTTGCTGTCGCCGGGGGTGCCGAAGTCCTTGGGGGTGTCCTTGCTCATGGGGTCTCCTCGGGGGGGTAAGTGGGCAGTGATGAGTGGGAAGTGGGGTGGGCTTCTTGCTCCCTCTCCCCTGGAGGGGGAGGGCTGGGGAGGGGGGGCGACGGCGGAACCGTCCCTCTATCCTGCATGTCCTGCACTCCCCTCAGCCGGAAGGTGCTCACGGTGTCGTAGATCGGGCCGGTCTTACGGAGGGTGCTGCGAATCAGCGCCATGTTCCCTGCCTGCCAGCCCAGATCGAAGAGGAGCGGGGGCACGCGCGGCGCCGGACCCTTCTTGCGGGCCAGCGTGACGTGCGCCTTGAAGGGGAGGTCGTCGGTGGCGATGCCCAGTTCTTTCAGGCCCATCCGCAACTCGGCCGCTAGCTCGTTGAGCCCCTCGGCCTCCGCCTTCACGAACCAGACGCGCGGGCTGCCCTCGTTGGGAAAGTAGCCGGTGCCGCGCAGCCGAACCTGTATGGGCGGAAGGTGCTCGGTGATCCGCGTGCCCAGCCGCTTGAGGTCGGCCACCCGCTCGGGCGGAACGGCGGGCAGATACGCGAGGGTGATGTGCAGTTGGTCCGCCCGCACCGCCCGCCAGTTGCCGCGCAGGTGCCGCTGCGACTCGGCCAGCGGGGTCGCCACGTCGCCGGGCACCTTGAAGGCGAAGAAGAGGCGGAGGGTCTGGGGGGCGTGTGGCCGCTCGTCGGTGGTGCGCGAGGGGGCGGGACGGGGCTTGGGGTCCGGTCGGGGAGCCTGGGCTTCGGCCTGAACTTCCTGGGCAGGCGGCGCGGCAGGCTTGGGCGTCTTACGAATCTTCATGCACTCACCGCCGCCGGGCGCAGCACGCGCAGGGCCAACGCGAGGGCAGCGACGGCCGCCCGCTCCCGAATCTGCGCGGCGTCGCCCGGCCAGTCCAGCGCCCGGACCTCCGCCCGCTCCCCGTCGCTGAGGGCGACGAAGGTGCGGCCCGCACCCTCGCCGCTCGCGGCGGTCACGACGGCGAGGCCCACGTCTGCTCCTAGATGCTCCCGCGCTCCGGTGGCGAGTTCCAGCGCGGCGGGTTCGCTCACGACCCCGTGGTCGCGCAGGGTGACCGGGGTCAGGCCCAGCGTGAGCAGGCGGGCATGGTCCACCGTGACGGCGGCGTCCAGAAAGCCGGGTTCGTCGGCCAGCAGGGAGGAGAGTGCCCCGCCGCTTCCCGCCTCCACCACGCCCAGGGTGCGCCCGGCGAGTGCGCCGGTCACCGCTCCGGCCAGCGTGTCGCCGTCCTCGCCCCAGACCCAGCGGGCGAGGCGTTCGCGCACAGTCGCCAGCACCGGGGCGGCGAGGGCCTGCGCTCCTTCCAGCGTGGGGGCACTTGCCGCCACCCGCACGTCCACCCCGGTCTTGCGGGCATAGGTGGCGACGCTGGGATTGGCGGCCCGGGTCAGTTCGCCCAGCAGCTCGGCCACGTTGCTCTCGCCGATGCCCTGGGTGTGCAGGGTGACCGCGTGTAGCGCCGAGTCGGGCAGCGGCAGCCGGGGCAGCACCTGCTCGCGCCACATCCGGTGCATCTCGCGCGGGGGGCCGGGCAAGGCGACGATGAAGCGTTCCCGGCCCTCCACCTGCGTCCGCACGAACCACCCCGGCGCGGTGCCGACCGGGTTGGGCAGCGCCTCGGCCGAAGGGATCAGCCACGCCTGCTTACGGTTCACGGCGGGCATCACCCGGCCCCGGCTGGAATACAGGCCCTCCAGCCACGCGATCAGGTCGGGGTCCTCCTGCGGCGTTTCGCCCAGCACGGCGGCAATCGCCTCCCGCGTGAGGTCGTCGTCGGTGGGGCCGAGGCCGCCGCCCACGATCACGAGGTCGGCGCGGGAGAGGGCCAGCCGCAGTCCCTCAGACACCCGGCCCAGGTTGTCGCCCAGCACCGTCTTGCGGTGCAGCGTGACGCCCCGCCCGGCGAGTTCGCGGGCGAGAAACGCGGCGTTGCTGTCGACGATTTCGCCGAGCAGCAGCTCCGTTCCCACGCTGATAATTTCTGCTAGCAGCATAACAACCTCGGCTGAGTATAGGCGATAGCGAAGCCATGTACCAGGGGGATCACCGCCCGAGTGTAGGGGGTGGCGGGGGGTGAACTGGGGGAGTTGCGACGCGGGTTTCACGGGGGCTTCATAGTGGAGACCGTGACCACGACTTCAGCTTCGACGGGCGGGTTTCTTGACCGCTACTTCGGCCTTCGGGCGGCGGGCAGCACGGTGAGCACCGAGGTGCGGGCAGGCCTGACCACCTTCCTCACCATGAGCTACGTGCTGTTCGTGAATCCGCAGATTCTCAGCACGGCGATTGACGTGCCCAACGCCTTCGTGCAGCTGCTGATGACCACGGCGCTCGCCGCCGCGTTCGGCTCGCTGGCGATGGGCCTGGTGGCGCGGTACCCCTTCGCGCAGGCCCCCGGCATGGGCCTGAACGCCTTTTTCGCCTTCACGGTGGTCGGCGGGCTGGGGGTGCCGTGGCAGACCGCGCTGGGGGCGGTGTTTATCTCGGGCGTCCTGTTCGTGCTGCTCAGCGTGCTGGGCGCCCGGCAGGCCATCGTGCGGGCGATTCCCAACGTCCTGAAATTCTCCATCACGGCCGGGATCGGGGCCTTTCTGGCCTTTATCGGGCTGCGGAACGCGGGAATCGTGGTGGCGAACGAAGCCACCCTCGTCGGCCTGGGCCGCCTGACCGCCGCGCCGTCGGTGGTCGCACTCACCGGGTTGGTCATTACGGCGGCGCTGCTGGCCCGGCGGGTCAAGGGCGCGATCCTGTGGGGCATCCTGGCGGCCACGGTGCTCGCCATCGCGCTCCAGCTTCCCGTGTACGTGGGCGCCAACGGGCAGTCGGTGCCCTTCAGCGGCTTTACCGGGCGCTTCCTGGGCATCTTCGACACTCCGGTGTGGCCCGCCTCGTTGATCGGACAGATGGACATCGCCGGGGCGCTGGGGCTGGGGCTGCTGAGCGTGGTGTTCACCTTCTTCTTCGTGGATTTCTTCGACGCGACGGGCACCCTGACGGGGCTGGCGCAGAAGGCCGGGTATCTGAACGAGCAGGGCGACATGCCCCGCGCCCGCCGGGTGTTTGCGATGGACGGCCTGGCGGCGATGTTCGGGGCCTTTATGGGCACCTCGACCACGACCGCCTACGTGGAGTCGGCTTCCGGCATCGAGGACGGGGGCCGCACCGGGCTGACCGCCGTGGTGGTCGGGGTTCTCTTCCTGCTCGCCATGTTCCTGTGGCCGCTGGCGAGCGCGATTCCCGCCGCCGCAACTGCGCCCGCACTGATCCTGGTCGGCGCCCTGATGCTCGAAGGCCTGCGCCACGTGAACTGGGACGACGTGACCGAGAGCATCCCCGCTTTCCTGACCATCATCGCCATGCCGCTGACCTTTTCCATCGCCAACGGGGTGAGCTGGGGGGTCATCAGCTTCTGTGGCATCAAGTTGTTGTCGGGCCGGGGCCGCGAGGTGAGTCCCATTCTGTACGCGGTGGCGGCGCTGCTGCTGGCGCGGTACATCTGGCTGTCGGAATAGAGGCAACGAGGAGAGAAAGGGGCGTCCTGCGGGGCGCTCCTTTGCTGTGCGGCCGGAGCCGAACCTGCCCCCCCTCACCCCCTGGCCGGGAGGCCCCCGGTACACTGAGCGGGTGAGGGGCACAGAAGCGGGGCGCGGCGTGAGGTGGACCGAAAAATGTCGGTGGGGACGGCGGTCTGGCTGTCCCGGCCTCGTCTGCCCTGCCCGCCCGGAGGGGCCAGCATGAGCGCCATCTATCAGCGTGCCCGGCCCATCCGCTGGGATCAGGTGGTCGGCCAGGAACACGTCAAGGACGTGCTGAAAACCGCGCTGGAGCAGGGGAGGGTGGGGCACGCCTACCTGTTTTCTGGGCCTCGCGGGGTGGGCAAGACGACCACTGCCCGGCTGATCGCCATGACGGCCAACTGCACCGGGCCGAGTCCGAAGCCCTGTGGCGAGTGCGAGAGCTGCCTCGCGGTGCGGGCGGGGTCGCACCCCGACGTGCTGGAGATTGACGCGGCCTCCAACAACTCGGTCGACGACGTGCGCGACCTGCGCGAGAAGGTCAGCCTCGCGGCCATGCGCGGCGGCAAGAAGATCTACATCCTCGACGAGGCGCACATGATGTCGAGGGCGGCTTTCAACGCCCTGCTCAAGACGCTGGAGGAGCCGCCCGGCCACGTCATCTTCATCCTGGCGACGACCGAGCCGGAAAAGATCATCCCGACCATTCTGTCGCGCTGCCAGCACTACCGCTTTCGCCGCCTGACGCCGGAGGAAATCGCGGGCAAGCTCGCGGGGCTGGCCCAGCGCGAGGGCATGACCGCCGAGCCGGAAGCCCTGAACCTGATCGGGCGGCTGGCCGACGGTGCCATGCGCGACGGCGAGAGCCTGCTGGAGCGGATGCTGGCGGCGGGCACGGCGGTGACGAAGGCGGCGGTGGAGGACGCGCTGGGCCTGCCCCCCGGCGAGCGGGTGCGCGGCATTGCGGGGGCTTTGGTGCTGGGGGATGCGGCGACGGCCCTCCAGGGTGCGGCGCAGCTCTACCGCGAGGGCTTCGCGGCGCGGACGGTGGTCGAAGGGCTGGTCGCGGCCTTCGCGGACGCCCTGCACGCCGAACTCGGGCTGGAGGGGCAGGCGCTGGAGGGCGCCGACGTGCCCCGGCTGCTGAGGCTGCAAGCCGCGCTGGACGAGCAGGAGTCGCGCTTTGCCCGATCGGCGGACGGCCTGAGCCTGGAACTGGCCCTGACCCATGCCCTCCTCGCGGCAGATGGGGGCGGGGGGAGCGCGGCCCCGGCTGGGGCAGCGGCGGTCCCTGCCCTCCCCGCCGACGTGACCCAGCGCCTGAGCCGCTTGGAGCGCGAGCTGGCCGAGTTGCGGAGTGCGGGGGTGCGGGCGGCCCCGGCGCCGACCCAGGAAGCTCCGGCCCCTCAGCCTGCCGCCCGGCGCTCGGCTCCAGCCACACCCCCGCCCGTTCAGGAGGTCCCCGCGTCCGCCGCAGCCCCTGTCCCTGTGCAGGGCAACTGGGCGGACGTGACCCGGCAGGCGTCCATGCAACTCCGGGCCTTCCTCAAACCTGCCCGGATGCACGCCGAGCCCGGCTACGTGAGCCTGAGCTACGACGAGAAAAATGCCTTCCACGCCAAGCAGATCGCCGCCAAATTTGACGAGGTGGCTGCGCTGGTGCTGAAGGTCTTCGGCCCGGTGACCTTCGAACTCGTCGCGCCGGAGGGCGGGCGGCGGGTGCGGCTGGGTGGCGGTGGGGACGGGCCAGGGCCGGGGGGCGGTGGGGGAGGGGGCCTGCCCCGGTCACCCACTCCAGCGCCTGCCTCACCGCCTCCGGCACAGTCCGCCGCGCCCAACCCCAGGGCCGACATTCCCGCCTTCGACCCCGCCCCCCGCCCCCGCGCCACACGGGGGCCGGACTTCGCCCCGGTGGAACGGGCGGCACCGGAGAAGCCCGTTGCTCAGGCCGCGCCCCAGGCCCGCGCCGCGACCGCCACCCTGGACGCCCCCCCACCCGCGCCCCTGCGCCCCGCCCCACCCCCCAGTCCCGACGACGTGGCGCCCGCGCCGCTCGCTGAGTCCGGTCCCGCCCCCTGGGAGGACGACCACGCCGCCGACCCGCCCCCCCCGCCCGAGGGCGCACAGGGTGGGGACCGGGTGGCCCCGCCGGGCGCGTCCCGCGAACTGTACGTCGTGGAGGAGGTGACCCAGGAACCCAACTGGGACGACATCGGCGGGACGGTGGATGGGCCGCCGCCCTCGCTGGAGGACGCCCCCTTCGCGGACGTGGTGCCCACGCGACCGGCGCCCACCCCGCGCCCCTCGGCTCCGGCGCCCGCGCCTGCTCAGGCTGCCCCCTCCCGCCCCGGCGACATCCGCGCCCACCCGCTGTACGAGGAGATCAAGGGCCGCTTTTCCGGCCGCGTGCGCGAGATCGGCAAGAACCGCCGTGTCCAGGCCCAGGCCGCCGCTGCCGACGGCGACGCCCCGGACGATGAGGCTGAGGGCGCCGAGGCCCAGACCTAGCACCGCTGCAGGCCCCGCCTTCACCCGCCCGCCCCGGCCCCTGCGCTACGCTGCCCGCACACCGTGAAGACCTTTTCCCCCGTGCGCCTTGCCCTGCCCCTGACCCTGCTGCTCTCGGTGGCGGTGCTCCCAGGGGCGGGGGCGACCGCGCCCACGCCCGAGCCTCTGCCGCCTGTCCCCGCGCCCGTGGTGCCCGCCCCAGCTCCGGTGGACCCCGTGCCCCCGGCGACGCCGGTTGAACCGGCCCCAGTGCAGCCCGCTCCCGTGACTCCGGCACCGGTGGTCCCGGTCATCCCAGCGGCGCCCGTGGCCTCGCCGCTGGCCCCGCCGGTGTCGGCGCCCGTCGTCCCGGCTCCCGTGGTGCCCGTCCCGGTGACGGTGCCGCTCCCGCCCGCCCAACCCGCGCCCATCAGCACCGTGCGCGGTCTGTGGGTGGACGCCTTTGGGCCGGGGCTCAAGACGAGGCAGCAGGTCGCGCAGGTCGTGGAGGACGCCGCGCGGCTGGGGGTCAACACCCTCTTCGTGCAGGCGGTGCGGCGGGGCGACTGCCTGTGCCTGCGGGCCAGCGTGCCGCCCATCACCGACCGGGACTTCGAGAAGAACTTCGACCCGCTGACCATCGTGACCCGGCTGGCGCACGCGCGGGGCATGCGGGTGATCGCCTGGGTCAGCGTGACGGGCGGGGTCAATGCCCGCGTGCCCAACACCAGCCCCCGGCACGTTTCGCGGCTGCATGGCCCCACCGCCGGGGCCAACTCGTGGATGTCCCGCCGTCCGGACGGCTCCTGGCAGGAGGGCGGGGACGGCTGGCTCGACCCGGCCATTCCCGGCGCCGCCGACCACATGGTCGAGTCGGTGGTCAGCCTCGTCCGCAACTACCCGGTCGACGGGGTGCAGCTCGACCGCATCCGCTACCCCGACGGCGGCGCGTGGGGCTACGACCCCAAGACGCTGGCCCGCTACCGCGCCGAGACGGGTGCGAAGGGGACTCCCGCCGCCTCTGACCCCCGCTGGCAGGCCTGGAAACGCGAGCAGGTCACGGCGCTCGTGCGCCGCATCAGCCTGGAGGTCAAGGCCGTGCGCCCGACCGCCTGGGTCACGGCCGCGACCATCACCTACGGGGCGCCGCCCGCGCCAGGCGACCTCGCGGCCTTCCGCAAGTCGCGCACCTACACCGACGTGTTGCAAGACTGGCCGACCTGGATGCGCGAGGGCTACCTCGACCTCAATGTCCTGATGAATTACAAGCGTGACACGGTGGGCGAGCAGGGCGAGTGGCTGGACGGCTGGAATGCCTTTGCCGCCAGCGTGCGCGGCCGTTCGGAGGTCGCGGGCGGTACGGCCCTGTACCTCAACACACCCGCCGTGACCGCCTCGCAGGCCCGGCGCACGGTCGCCTCCGGGCTGGGCTGGGTGGGCTATTCCTACCGCACGCCCACCCTGGACGTGTACGGCACCCGCCAGAGCACCGGGCAGGGGCTGGAGGCGATTCGCGCCGCCCTCACCGCGCCGGGGGGGGCGCTGGCGGGCCGGGTGGACTGGCAGGTGGGGCCGCCGACGCTGCGGGGCCTCTCGGGGCGGATCGTGGGAACCGCCGTGCTGGGCGGCCGGGCGGTGGAGGCGGTGCAGGGCGGCAGGGTCGTCGCCCGGACGATCACCGACGGCGGCGGACACTACGGCTTCCTCACGCTCCCCGCCGGGCCGGTCGAGGTGCGGGTCAGTGGGCAGCGGTGGGCCGAGGCGGTGCCGGAGATGGGCGTGGTGCGGCTGCCCGATCTGCTGGTGCGGGACGCGGCGCCTGCTCCGGCGGCGAGTGGAAAGCGGTAGGGGCAAGGGGGCTTGATTCGCCTGCGTCCTCACCCCCCCAGCCCCCCTACCCCAGCGGGGCAACCTCTCCGCCGCCCAGGGCGGCCTGCGCGTTGCCGCTAACTCATCCAGCGCGTCTGGCACTTGGTGGAGGGGGGAGCGGCGCTGCGCTAGGCAAAGGGTGTCCCCCCGTGTTCCGGCGTCGCTTGCCCCGCCCCCGTTTCCCTCTCCACGCCATCCTCCGCCCTATTGGAAGGCCTCGGCGCAGATGCGCCGAACGGCTCGTCTGCCTGGAAAGTGAACTTGCGAGACGGGAACATTGAGGACGGCTGACACAAGGAAAAGACGGCTTGAGCAACAGCAGGTTAGCGGCTTCTCCCTCCCTCCTTGTGGGGGACTCGTAGAGCTGCTTGCAGAGGGCTGGGGAGGGGGGTGGCAAGCAACGCTTGCCCTGTAGGACGATTTGCCTCCCCCAGCCCTTCAACCCTCCGCACAGGCGGCTTCCCCCACCCCACCGGCAGCCCACCCGACGCTCCTCCCGACCCCCCGCTACACTCACCTCCATGACCTCTCCCGCTCCCGACGGTATTCCCCCCTTCGAGTTCCGGCAGACGCTGGGGCGTTTTGCCAGCGGCGTCACCGTCATCACGGCGGCGGATGGGGAGGAACGGCGGGGCATGACGGCGAGTGCGTTCGTGTCGGTGAGCCTGACCCCGCCGCTGATTCTGGTCAGCGTGGACCACCGCGCCCAGATGCACGCGCTGCTCTCGCGGCCCGAGGTGGAGCGCTTCGGCGTCAGCATCCTCTCGGCGGCGCAGCGCCACCTCAGTGACCACTTCGCCGGGCGGCCGGGTCCCGAGGAGGCGGTGCCGTGGTTCACCCACGAGGGCCTGCCCCTGATCGGCGGCAGCGTGGCGCAGCTCGTGTGCCGCAAGCAGGAGGTGATCGCGGCGGGTGACCATACCCTCTACCTTGGGCTGGTCGAGTACGCCCGCTACACCGACGACGACCCGCTGGTCTACTTCCGGGGCCAGTACCACGAGCTGGTCTGAGGAGCGGCCGGTGCCTCCCCTAGGCCCCCCAACTCGTGGTCGCGCTCGCGCTGGCGGGGCTGACCTTCTTCGTGTTCTATCCCTGGAGCATCGGGGGCGGGCGCAGCGTGGACGCGCTGGACGCCTTTTTACTGGTCTTCGCGCTGGTCAATCTACGGCTCGCCTGGTCGGCCGCCAATACAGCGGACGGGGGCCGGGCGCCCGCGTGGTTCGTCGTGCTGGGGCTGGGGACGGCGGCCCTGATCGCCACCGGGATGATCGGGGCGCTCACTCCGCGTTGACGGGTTCGGTGGGCAGAGGCAGGTCGTCCGGCCACTCGCCCGGCAGCGTCCCGTCCAACCCCCGCGCGGCCCGCTCCAGCGCGGCATAGGCCCCATTCCGTGCCCGCAACACGTCGGGTGGACCGTCCTCCACGATGCGCCCCCCGTCGAGTACGAGCACCCGGTCGGAGGTCCGCGCGAGGCTGAGGCGGTGGGTCACGATCAGGGCCGTTCGCCCGCGCATCAGCCGCCCCAGGGCCGCCACCACGACGGCCTCGCTCTCGGCGTCCACGGCGCTCGTCGGTTCGTCAAGGAGGAGGACGGTGGGCCGCGCGAGCAGCGTCCGCGCGATGGCGAGGCGCTGGCGCTGGCCTCCGCTGAGGCGCACGCCGCGCTCGCCCACCACCGTCCCTAAGCCCTGCGGGAGCGCCTGCACGAAGTCCAGCGCGTAGGCGGCCTCCAGCGCCCCCTCGACCTCCGCGTCGCCAGCGTCGGGGCGGGCGTAGCGCACGTTTTCCAGCACCGTGTCGTGAAAGAGGAAGGTGTCCTGCGGCATGGTGACCGCGTGGGTGCGCAGGCTCTCCAGCGTGAGGTCGCGCACGTCCACCCCGTCCAGCAGAACCCGGCCTTCCAGTGGGTCATGCCCACGCGGAACCAGCGAGAGCAGCGTGCTTTTTCCTGCCCCCGACGCTCCCAGCACCGCCACCCGCTGCCCCGCCGGGATAGTCAGCGTCACGTCCCGCAGCACCGGGCGGGTGGGGTCGTAGCCGAAGGTCACGCTCTCGAAGCGCACTTCCCCCCGCGCGGGTTCGGGGAGGGGCCGCGCACCGGCACGCTCGGCCACCGCCACGGGCGCGTCGAGCACCTCGAAGACCCGCCGCCCGCTCGCCTCGGCGCGTTGCAAGAGGTCCCCGATATTCACGAGGTCGTCAATCGGGCCGTAGAAGTAGCGCCCGTAGCCCCGGTAGGCCAGCAGCCCGCCCAACGTGAACTGCCCGGCCAGAATCAGCCACGCGCCGCCCCCCAGCATGATCACGTTGCCGAAGTTCGCCACGAAGCGGGCCAGCGGAAAGGCGCGGTTGCGCAGCGCCACGGCCTTCACCTGCTCCGTGTACAGCTCGCCCGCGAGCGCCGCGACCCGGCGTTCCTCCGCCGCCTCCCGCGCGAAGCCCTGCACCACCCGCACCCCGCCCAGGCGGTCGGTGATCAGCGCCGTCAAGTCCCCCAGCCGGGTCCGCGCCGCGCGGTAGGCGGGCCGCACCGTGCGGGCGTAGCGCCGCAGCATCAGCGCGACGGCCAGCATGGGCAGCGTGACGAGCACCCCGAGCAGGGGTTGCAGCGCGATGAAGATGGCGACCACACCGATCAGCCGCAGGGCGTTCGCCAGCACGGCGTCCGTCCCGCGCACGAGCACGTCCTGAATCGCGTCCACGTCCCCGGTCACGCGGGCGATCAGGTCGCCGGTGCGCTGCGTCTCGAAATAGCTCGCGGACTGGCCCTGAAGCTTGCGGTACACACTCAGGCGCAGGTCCAGCGTGAGCTGCTGCCCCGCCCGCTCCAGCAGCAGGCCGCGCCACGCCGAGAGGAGTTGTTGCAGCCCGAACACGCCGACCAGGAGGGCGAGCTGCCCCCCGATCAAGGTCCAGTCGCGGGCCGGAATCCCCTGGTCGACCACCCGAATCCACACCAGCGGCGGGTACAGCTCGGCGGCCACGCTGCCCACGAGGAGGAGCAAGCCCAGCGCCACCGTGCGGCGGTAGGGCGTGAGCAGGCCGTAGAGGCGGCGGGTCACGCCGGGGCCGGGCGTGGCGGGGCCTGCGCTCTGGGGATTGGGGCGGGGGGGCACGGGGAAAAGGGTAGCGCGGGGGGTGGGGGCAGGGCTGCCCGGTGGCCCCCTCACCCCCTCCCAACCTCCCCCCTCAAGGGGGAGGAGCAACAACAGAGGGCACGTGTTCCTCCCTCCTTGTGGGGGACTCGTAGAGCTGCTTGCAGACTTGTAAAGCTCCGCAGGAGAGGGGGGTGGGCGGCAGCGCCGCCTCAGGGTCCCACCGCAACTCCGCCCCCGCCCCACCCCCGCCGCGCCCTATCCTGCCGGGCATGTCGGTGCAACTCGTCCGCAGGTTTCAGAAACGGCTCGAAGACGCCGTGCAGTTTGGCGGCACGCGCAACGAGACGAGCGTGCGCGGGGCCTTTCAGGGCCTGCTGACCGAGTGGGCCGAGGCCCAGAGCGATCCCCTGCGGCTGGTGCCGGAGGTGGGGTACCGTCCGCCCGGCCAGAAAAATACGGTCTACCCCGACGGCACCCTCAAAGACGCCCTGCAACAGCCGCGCGGCTTCTGGGAGAGCAAGGACGAGGCCGACACGCTGGACCATGAAATCGAGAAGAAGTTCGCCAGGGGCTACCCGAAGGACAACATCCTCTTTGAGGACAGCCGCACCGCCGTATTGATTCAGCACGGCGAGGAGGTCCGGCGCGTGCCGATGGACGACGCCGAGGCGCTCGCGGGGCTGCTGACCACCTTCTTCGCCTTCGAGCCGCCGCAGGTCACCGAGTTCCGGCGGGCCATCGAGCAGTTCCGGGCCGAGATGCCGCACCTGCTGGGCGTGTTGCGGGAGGCCATCGCCGCCGCCGGGGAGAACCCCGACTACCGGCGCGAGCTGGGCGCCTTTGTCGAGCTGGGGCGGGAAGCCATCGACCCCGAGTTCCGGGCCAGGGACGCGGGCGAGATGCTGATTCAGCACATCCTGACCGGGGACCTCTTTCGCAGCGTCTTCGACAACGCCCAGTACCACGAGGACAACAACATCGCCCAGCAGCTCGGGCGGCTGGCCGACACCTTTTACAAGGGCCAGATCAAGCGCGACGTGACCGGGCGCACGAAACGCTACTACGGCGCGATCAACGCCGCCGCCGCCCAGATTGCCGACCACCACGAGAAACAGCGTTTCCTGAAGGTGCTGTACGAGAACTTCTACCGCGCCTACAACCCCGCCGGGGCCGACCGCCTGGGCATCTTCTACACCCCCGGCGAGATCGTGCGCTTCATGGTGGGGGCCACCGACGCCCTGCTCGACCGCCACTTCGGCAAGGCGCTGAGTGACCCCGGCGTCGAGATTCTGGACCCCGCCACCGGCACGGGCACCTTTATCACCGAGCTGATCGACTACCTGCCCCGCAACAGGCTGGAACACAAGTACGCCCACGACCTGCACTGCAACGAACTGGCGCTGCTGCCCTATTACATCGCCAACCTGAATATCGAGGCCACCTACGCCCAGAAGATGGGCCACTACGCCGAGTTCCGCAACATCGTCCTCGTCGATACCCTCGACAACACGGGCTTCGGCGTCTCCAGCGCCCAGGAATCGCTGTTCGGCGGCGTCAGCGCCGAGAATTTGGAGCGGGTCAAGCGCCAGAACGCCCGCCCGCTGCGCGTCATCATCGGCAACCCGCCGTACCGCGCCAACCAGGCCAACGAGAACGACAACAACAAGAACCGCGACTACCCCCAGATCGACCGCCGCATCAAGGCCACCTACGTCGCCGCCAGCCGCGCCCAGAAAACCAAGCTGTACGACATGTACTCGCGCTTCCTGCGCTGGGCCACCGATAGGCTCAAGGACGACGGCATCGTCGCTTTCGTCATGAACCGCAGTTTTATCGACAGCCGCACCTTTGACGGCTTTCGCAAGGTCGCCGCCGACGAATACACCCACATCTACGTCATCGACCTCGGCGGCGACGTGCGGGCCAATCCCAAACTCAGCGGCCCCAGGCACAACGTCTTCGCCATTCAGACGGGCATCGCCATCGCCTTTCTGGTCAAGGCGACGCCCACCAGAAAGCGCCGCGCCGACGCCCCAGCGCAGCCCGCCGTGATCGAGTACGCCCGCCGCCCTGAGATGGACACCGCCCGCCAGAAGCTCGACTGGCTCGCCACCACCCCATTCGGAGACGTGGACTTCGAGCGCATCCGCCCCGACGCCAAGCACAACTGGATCGGGCAGGCCGAGCATGGCTGGGAGGAGTTCCTGCCTGTGGCGGATAAGCAAACGAAACAGGCCAAAGTCAAAGGGCAGGAGCAGGCGATTTTCAAGCTGTATTCGCTTGGCGTTGTTACCAACCGGGATGAATGGGCTTATGATCTAAGCCCGAAGAATCTTGAGAGTAAAATAAGTTGGCTTATAGAACACTACAATTCGCAGATTGGGAGTGGGTATAGGCCAAGTGAAGACAGTTTGGCTGAGATAAAGTGGACGCGAGCCGTTAAAGCCGACTTATCTAAAGGCGTAAGATATACTTACGACGAAGCTAAGATACTATCCGCGCTCTATAGGCCCTACTCGCGTTCGTTGATCTATTACGACAAAAACCTAAATGAAGTCCAGTATCAGAATCCTCAAATATTTCCAGACTCTAGTTCTAAGAACCAGGTTATCCTGTTCAACGGCGCTAATAACGTCCATTGGGACCCGCTGGCCTCTGATCGAGTTGTAGACCTGAACTGTCTCTATGGCGGCGCTCAATGCCTCCCCCTCTACCGCTACTCGGGCGGCGAGCGGATCGAAAACATCACCGACTACGCCCTGAAAGCCTTCCGCGACCACTACGCCGACCCTGGCATCACCCGTGAGGACATCTTTCAGTACGTCTACGCCGTCCTCCACCACCCGGCGTACCGCGAGAAATACGCGCTGAATCTGCGCCAGGAGTTCCCGCGTGTGCCCTTTTACCCGGAGTTCGGGCGCTGGGTGGCCTGGGGCCGCGAGCTGATGGGGCTGCATGTGGGCTTCGAGACGGCGGCCCCCTACCCGCTGGAGCGCGTGGACGTGCCGCCGAAAGGGGAGACGCCCGAGGCGCGGGCGCTGGCGGCGCGGGGACGGCTGAAGGTGGTGCGCGACGCGGCCAAGGTGCCGACCGGGGCGATTGAGCTGGACGGGCTGACGACCCTGCGCGGGGTGCCGCCTGCGGCGTGGAGCTACCGCCTGGGCAACCGCTCGGCGCTGGAATGGGTGCTGGAGCGCCACAAGGAGACGTCGCCCAAAGACCCGACCATCCGCGAGAAGTTCAATACCTACCGCTTTGCCGACCACAAGGAACGGGTGGTGGACCTGCTGGCCCGCGTGACGACCGTGAGTGTGGAGACGGCGCGGATTCTGGGGGAAATGCCGCCGGAGACGGTGTAGGGCGGCAGGCCCCGGCCCCCGCTATCCTCGGTCCCATGACCCCGCCCGAATCCCGCCCCGACGACCGCATTCCCGTCCTCGTGATCGGCGGCTTTCTGGGCGCGGGCAAGACCACGCTGGTCAACCACCTGATTCGATCGCTGCCCCACCGCCTCGGCGTGATCGTGAACGAGTTCGGGGCCACGGGCGTGGACGGCGGATTGATCGAGCGCCTTCAGGACGACGTGACCGAACTGACCGCCGGATGTCTGTGCTGCACGGGCCGGGACGATCTGCTGCGGGCGCTCGTGACCATCGGGCTGCGGGAGCACAGGCCCGACGCCGTGTTGGTGGAGCTGAGCGGGGTGGCGGACCCCACGCCCGTGCTGACCACCCTGCTGGAACGCTCCGTGCGGGCGGCCTTCCGGGTGACCACGCTGGTGGCGGTGGTGGACGCCCGGCACGTCCTGACCACCCTGCGCGAGCACTCCGAGGCGGCGCGGCAGCTCGCCTACGCCAACGTGGTCGTGCTGAACAAGACCGATCTCGCGGACCCGGTGCGCCTCGACCACGCCGAGGACGTGTTGCGCAGCGTCAACCCCCTCGCCCGCGTGGTGCGGGTGGAGCGCGGACAGGTGGACGCGGACGCCCTGCTCGCCCGCGACGACTTCGACCCCAGGGCACTAGAGGGAGCTGCGCCCGTGGCCCACACGCCGGGTCTGACTTCCTTCACCCTGCGCTCGGAGACGCCGCTGGACCCCTACCGCTGGCAGCGCTTCCTGACCGACCTGATTCTCTCGCGCCCCGCCGAGGTGCTGCGGGTCAAGGGCACGCTCTCGCTGCTGGGCTACCCGCACCCGGTGCTGTTTCAGGCGGTGCGCGACCTCTTCACCGCCGACGCCTGGGAGGGCGAGCCGGGACCGTCCGAACTCGTCTTGATCGGGCGGGGGCTGGACCGGGCGGAGTACGAGGCGGCGTGGGCGGGGTGCGTGGCGGAAGGCTGAGCGCCTATCCTCCCCGCATGACCCCTCCCCAGACGGCGCTGCACCCCGACCTCCAGATGCCCAGCCCCGACGAGCTGGACGCGCTGACGCCCGGGGACCTGGCCGCCCGTATGAATGGCCTGTTCGGCACGTTGGCTGAGCGGCTGGGCATCGAACTGCTGACCGCCTCGCGCGAGCGCCTGAGCGCCCGGATGCCGGTCGAGGGCAACCGCCAGCCCGCCGGACGGCTGCACGGCGGGGCCAGCCTCGCGCTCGCGGAAGAACTCGCCAGCGTGGGCACCTGGCTGAATCTGGACGTGCGGCGGCAGGTCGGCGTCGGCGTGGACGTGAGCGGCACCCATGTGCGCGGCGTGTCGGACGGCTGGGTCACCGCCGAGGCCACCCTGGCCTACCGGGGCCGCACGGTGATGGTCTGGACGGTGGAGGTGCGCGACGAGCGCGGCCGGACGACGACGCTGGCGCGGTGCACCTGCAACGTGGTCACGCACGGGGGCTAAAGGGAGAGGGCCAGCCCTGGCGTCTGCCTGAGCTGGCCCCCGGTGCTCGGCCTTCAGCCGCCCAGCGCCCACCCGAAGCTGTCCCGCGCCCGTTCCTTCATCCCCGCCACCCCGCCCCAGTCGGGAGCGGTGCGGGCCAGGGCCTGAGCGGTCAAGGCGTCCGGGTCGGGGGTGACCGGGTGGGCAGGCGCCCCCGCGTCCGCGCAGAAGCCCGCGACCTTGGGGTCGTAGGCCACGCCCGCGAAGGGCACCCCGGCGGCGGCGGCCAGGATGACCGCGTGCAGCCGCACCCCGATCACGAATCCGGCCCCCGCGATGGCGTCCAGCGCCTCCTGCGGGTCGCGGGTGCTCAGGACGTGGTCGGCACCGAGGGCCTGCGCCGCCGCGTCGTCGTGGCCCGGCATGAAGCTCAGGGCGGTCACGCGGCGCCCCTCCGCCCGCAGCCGCCGCACCGTCTCGGCCAGCGCCGGGGCCGCCGCCGTCACGTCCCCGCGCGGGGCCACGATCACGTGGGCGGGGTCGGGGGTCAGGCCCGGCGTGGGCGCGAGCAGCAGTGCCGGGTCCCCGCCCAGCCGTCCCTCCAGCCCCAGCCCCCGCAGCGTCTCCAGACTGCCCCGGTCGCGCACGATCAGGGGTACGCCCCTCAGCGCCGAGGCCACCTTGCGCCCCCCCTCCTCGCTCAGCGGGCCGACGCTCTGGTTGAACACCACCACACGCTTGCCCAGCGCCCGCGCCAGCCGGATCACGCCGAGGTAATAGGTCAGCGTGCGCCCACTCGTCTTGTCTTGCAGCAGCCCGCCGCCCCCCGAGAGCAGCACCTGGGAGCGGGCCAGAGCACCCACCAACCCCCACGGCTGCATCCGGGGGGCACTCTCGCTCCCGTAGGTCTGCGCCGTCTCGCTGGGCGTGTTCGACAGCAGCAGCGGCGTGTGTCCGGCGGCCTTCAGCTCCCGCGTGATCGCCAGGGCGATGGCCTCGTCCCCGGTGTTCCCGAAGCCGTAGTACCCGCTGACGGCAACCCTCACGCCCGGCTCTCCCCGCTGGTTGCTGGCGACTGGCGGCTGGCCCCTCTCGCGCCCCAGGTCTGCCACAGCCGCAGCAGGTACTTCACGACCGGAATGGCGATGAGGCCCAGCAGCAGCCCCACCCCCAGCCCGATAAAGCAGCGGGCGGCGCTGATCAGCAGCGGCGTGTGAAAGTGCGAGAAGGTGTTCAGGATGCTGGCCTGCCCCACCACGCCGCCCAGAATCAGCAGCGGGCTGAAGTAGCCCGGCAACGCGCCGCTCAGGCCCACGAGGGCGAGCGGGTGCCCGGCGAGTTCCTTGAAGCGGGGCCGCACGATGGAATCCTGCACCCCCTGCCGCAGTTGGGCCTCCACGTCGCTGACGCCCACCGCGCTGACATTGCCCCGGCGCAGGAACACCAGCGCGAAGACCGCCAGCCCCAGCCCCATCACGGCGATGTCCCCCAGCCGGATGGGCGCGTTGTAGAGGTCCCGCGCGGTCTGGCGCAGGTCCTGTTTGGGCAGGAAGCTCAGCGCCACCAGCACCAGCGGCACCAGCAGGGTCAGGCCCCCCCCCCGGAAGGGTTCCAGGCCCAGCACGCTTTCCCGGCTGGCCCCCAGCGCCGAGACGAACAGCACGCCGACGAGCGACAGGCCCGTCGCCAGGAACCAGTCGGTGACCCTGGATCGCCGCAGCACCAGCCCCAACGCCGGGAAGGTCACGGCGGCGAGCAGCGCCGCGCCCGCGAAGGGCTGGAACCCGTCCAGACTGTTCAGCGCAAAGGCCAGCAGGGTCACCCCCGCCATCACCAGCAGTCCCAGCCGGGGCAGCGGGAAGCTCAGCGCGAGCAGCAGGGCGGCGGCGAGCGGCCCCAGCAGGCTCAGCCAGCGCAGCGTGTCGTTCGGCGCGTAGGGGCGCACCTCGGGCGTGCCCACCGTCAGACCTGAGCGGTCCAGCAACTCAGAGGTGCGGCGCAGCAGGGCTTCGGTCTCGTTCACGGTGGGGTAGGGCCGCAGGTACAGCAACCGGTGGCCGCGCTCGCGGGCGGCGAGGTTATATTTGCTGGCGACCTCCTCCGGGTTCAGGCGGTTTTGCCACGACGGATTCATGGTGAAGGTCCGCACCGCGCCCCGGTCCTCGATCAGGGTGTCGAGGCCGCGCTGGTCCGAGCCCTCCACTAGGGCGGGCAGGCGGCTCCCCATCGCCCGGTCAATCTGCTCCAGCCGCTCGGGCGTCCGCGCCCCGATCACCTCGTCCCCGGTGAAGGCGACGTAGGGCACGTCCGGCCAGTCCGCGCCGGGGGCCTTGACCGCCACGTCGTCGTAGGGGCGGTAGACGGTCACGAGGCCCTGTCGCCCCAGGTCCGCGATCAGTTCGCTGTTCGGCCCGGCGGGCAGGAAGGAGGGGTCGGTGGGCCACTCCAGCCACGTCTGCCCGGCAATCTGCACCTCCCGCGTGGGGATGGTGTAGCGCTCCGGCAGCCCGTCGAGCGCCCCCGGCTCCAGCTCCCGCATATACACCCACTGCGGGTTGACGCCCTCGCCGGGATTCTCGGCGGCGAGGTCGGCGCCCCGGCGCACGTACAGCTCGCCGCGCTGCTCGCGGTTGCCGATCACGTCCTCGTAGACGGCGACCCCGTTGACTCCCAGCGCCTTGTAACGGTCCAGCAGCGCCTGCGGGGTCAGGCCCACCCGCTGCGCCTGCACCGCCAGCGCGGGGTAGTCCATGACCAGCGCGACCGTCTTTTCCCGCTGCTCGTACCCCACTCGGTCCCAGGCCAGCAGCAGCGCCGGAATCAGCGAGAGCAGGATCACCCCCAGCAGCGGCCAGGTGAGGCGGTGACGGCTCGCGGGCGGCAGCGGCGTGGCCGGAGCCAGGGCTCCCCCCGGTGCGGGCGGCGGCGTGAGGTCGGAGCGGACGGGGGGCGGCGGGGTCGGGGCGGGATCGGTCACGGGGTCATCCTAGGGGGGAGTGGTGAGGGGGTAGTGGTTAGTGGAACAGCTTGCGGCCAGGTACGGGGCAGGTCGTCCGCCGAAAGGGGGAAGGGGCTGGTGGTCCGAGCGGCCACCATTCACACGCCTCACACCGTCGTGCGAATCCGCGCCGCCAGCATGTCGAGCGCGGGCTCGTTCATGCCGCCGTGCGGGATAATCACGTCGGCATATCTCTTGGTGGGTTCCACAAAAGACAGGTGCATGGGCCGCACGAACTCCAAATACTGCGAGATCACGCTCTCGGGAGTGCGCCCGCGCTCCTGCGTGTCGCGCAGCAACCGGCGGATAAAGCGCACGTCGGCGTCGGCGTCCACGAAGACCTTGAGGTGCATCCGCTCCCGCACCTCCTCGTCGTACAGGGCGAAAAAGCCCTCCAGCACGACCACGGGCGCAGGCAGCACCCGGCTGGTCTGGGCCGAGCGGGTGTGGCGGGTGAAGTCGTATTCCGGCATCTCGATGGGCACGCCCGCCAGCAGCGCCCCCAGGTGCTCGCGCAGCAGCGCCCAGTCAAAGGCCGCCGGGTGGTCGTAGTTGGTGGTCAGCCGGGCCTCGAAGGGGATGTCGTCCTGCGCCCGGTAGTAGTTGTCCTGGTTCAGCACGGCCACGCTGCCCGCGCCCACCGTCTCGATCACCCGGCGGGTCACGGTGGTCTTGCCGCTGCCCGAGCCGCCCGCCACACCGATCACGAAGGGGGAGGTCACGCGCTCCTCCCGTACGTCCCCGCCCCGGCCCCCGCGCCCAGGCTGCCGATCAGGTCGATGCGGCGCTCGGCCATGCGGCGGGCGACCACGTGGGGGGGCTTGCCGTACTGCTCGGCGGCGGCGGTGATGCGCGAGACGGTGGCGTACACCCGCTCGGCGGCCTGCTCTGGGGTGAGGGTGGTCGCGGCGGCGATCAGTCCGGCCGCATTGATGGCAAAGTCGGGCATATACACGATTCCGGCTTCCCGCACGGCGGCCTCGCCCTGCCGGGAGAGGGGATGGTGTTCGCCGCCCGCGATCAGGCGGCACTGCAAGCGGGGCACGTCTGCGCTGCGGATGGAGTGCCCGTAGCCGCACGGCGAGAAGATGTCGCAGGGCACGTCGAACAGCTCGTGGGAGGACACCACCGTCACCCCGTCGAGGTCCTCGGCGAGCGCCTGGGCGCGTTCGGGGCGGGTGTCGGCCAGGGTCAGGCGGGCGCCCTCGCGGTGAAGGTGCGCGGCGAGCGTGCGGCCCACCGCGCCCACCCCCAGGATTGCCACCCGCACCCCGCGCATGCTCTCGGACCCCAGGGCGTGCCGGGCGGCGGCCTTCATGCCCCGGTAGACGCCGTAGCCCGTCACGCTGCTGGTGTCGGTGTTCACGCCCAGGGTGGCGGGCGTCTCCTGCGCGACAAAGGCGATGTCGGTGGGCGTCACGCCGATGTCTTCCGTGAGCACCACCCGCGACTCCAGCGGGCGCACCTGCCGCCCCAGCGCCCGGAACAGCGCCTCGCGGGCGTGCGGGTCGTCCACCCCCTGCTCGGGCAGCATCAGCACGCACGCGCCGCCGCCGTAGTTCAGCCCCGCGAGCGCCGCCTTGAGGGTCAGGCTCTCGGAGAGGGCCAGCGCCCCACGCAGCGCCTCGGTCTCGTCGAGGGGCCGCAGCCGCACCCCGGCGATGGCCGGACCCAGCACCGTGGAATGAACCGCCAGCGCCGCTTTCAGCCCGCTGGGCGCATGGTGAAGCAGCGTCAGCGCCTCGTGGCCCCGCGCCTGCATCTCGTCAAATATCTGCATTCGGACTCCTCGCCGCGTCCCCCGCGGCAACCCCCGTAGGGTAGCAAGGCGCGGGGTGGAGCACGGGCGGGCGCGAACCGCTCTCCCGTCCGCCGCGCCCCTCAGGCGCCTCACATCTGAAAGAAGCCTGTCAGGTGGCGGGTGCCACCCTGGGGCCTATGCAAGGCAGTGCCAAGCTGGTGCCCGGCCCCCGCGGCACCCGAAGGGGGACATGAATGGAACGGATTGCTCCGCTCGCCAAGATTCTGGCGGAAGCGAACGGCATCGACTGGCAGCATCTCGACGGCAGCGGCGACGGCGGCCTGATCGTCGAGCAGGACATCCTGAATTACCTCACCCGCATCATGAGCGGGGAGGAGGAGCCGCCCGCCACGCCCGTCGACGCCCCCCCGCCCGAGTGGACGGGCACCGAACTGCCCCCCGGCGGCGGCCTGCTCGCTCCCGGCATGCCCAGCATGGACATGCTCAGCAGCGCGGGCGTGGACTCGGACCTCGCCGCGCTCGTGGGCCAGCCCGCACCCGTGCCCTCCATGCCTGCCCCCGAGGCGAGCCTGCCTGAGGTCAGCCTGGAAGACGAGGCGATGGAGTTCGAGCTGGAGGACGAGCCGGAGATCGTGGCCCCCGCGCCCGAGCCTGCCCCTTTCGCGGCGGCGAGCGAGCCCGTGGAGGTGCCCGTCACCCCCACCCTCCCCATGCCGAGCTTCAGCGAACCCGTGCCCAGCGAACCTGTCACCCCGGAACCCGCCGTTCCCGCTGCGGCGGCCGCCGCGACCGGCGGCGTCATGGGCGGTCTGGGCGGCTTGCTCTCGCGCCTGTACCAGAAGCCCGGCCAGGACGCGGCTCCCGCGTCCTCCGCGCAGCCCGAGCCCCAGCCGACGGCCCCCGCCTTCACGCCCGCGCCCGCCTCGCCCTTCTCCGCGCCCGTGGCCGAGCCGACCCCGGTGGTGCCCACCTTCACCCCGGCGCCCCAGCCCGAGCCCACCCCGGAGCCCGAGGTCATTCCCGCCCCCCTGCCGGAAGTGGCCGCTCCCGAGGTGGTCGAGGAGGTGGCCGCCGAGCCCGCCCCCATGCCCGCGGCGCCCGTGCAGCCCGAGCCGACTGAGGTCGAGCCCGTCGCGCAGCCCGCGCCCGCCGAGGTTCAGCCCGAGATTCAGTCCGTGGCCGCTCCCATCCCCGCCGCGCCCGTGCGCGAGGCGGTGTGGTTCGGTCCCTACCTGCGTCGGGACGGCAACGTGGCCCCCACCCTGGAGCTGTGCCGTCAGCTTGCCGGAGCGCTGGGGCAGGATGTGCCGCTCGCGCTGCTGGTCGCCCGTGCCGCGCAGCGCCACGCCGAGACGCTGGAACTGGGCACCGTCGGCGTCTACCGGGTGGGCGGCGAACAGGCCCGCCCCGTGCAGTCGGGCAGCCTGCGCGAGGCCCTCGCCGCGCTTGACGGTGATTTCGCCGGAACGCCCGACCTCCTCGTCACCGACGCCGGGGCGCTGGGGCTCGACGAACTGCACCTGCCGCATGCCCTGACCCTCAGCGTGGGCCGCGTGCAAGGGGGCCGCGCCGCCCTGACCCTCAACGGCCCGGTGGACCCCGCCCAGGGCGCCCGCTTCCTGGCGAGCGTGGCGGCGACCCTCGAAGAGCCGATCATCCTGGTGATCTGATAAGGATTCCGGCCCAGCAGTTATTCAAACTGTTCAACCCGAGCGGACTTGTAAAGCTGCGAACCAGAGCGAGCAGGAACAAAACGGTTACCGGAAAGGAGTTATCGAATCGGTGCTCTCCTGGTTCGGTGACGGATTGGACGGGAACCGTAGGACCCCCGCCCGCCTTCAGGAGAAGGCTTCAGCCCCGGCTGAGGCCTTTTCTGCTTGGCCGCCCAGGGCGGGGGTCCCGGCGGGGTACACTGGGGCACGGTGCCACGCGCCGTGCTTTTTTTGGCCTGAAGCTGGAAAGGAGCAAGTCTGAGCGCGTGGCTGGAGGCGGCAATGCCGGGAATCGCCATCATCGGGGCGCAGTGGGGAGACGAGGGCAAGGGCAAGATCACCGATTTTCTGGCGCCGGGCGCCCGCTACGTGGTGCGCTATCAGGGCGGCGCCAACGCGGGGCACACCGTCACGGCGAAGGGCCAGACCTTCAAGCTGAACCTGCTGCCCAGCGGGGTGCTGCACGAGGGTGTGGTCAGCGTGCTGGGCGACGGGATGGTCATTGACCCCGAGAAGTTCCTCGCCGAGCGCCAGAGCCTGCTCGCGGGCGGCCTCTCGCCCGAGCTGCGGATCAGCGACCGCGCCCACCTCGTGCTGCCGCACCACAAGTACGTGGACGGCCGCAAGGATTTCGTGGGGACCACCGGGCGCGGCATTGGCCCCGCCTACGCGGACCGGGCGCGGCGGGTGGGAGTGCGCTTCGGGGACCTCGCCGACGAGGGCACGCTCCGCGAGCGCATCGCCCGGCTGCTGGAGGCCAAGCCCAACTCCACCCGTGACGCGGGCTGGGCCACCGTGGAGGACGCGCTGGGCTACCTGCTCCCCATCCGCGACGCCCTGCTGCCCTTCGTCCACGACACCGGCTCGGACCTGCGCCGGGCGATCGCGGGCGGCGAGAACGTGCTGTTCGAGGGCGCCCAGGCCACCCTGCTCGACCTGAACTACGGCACCTACCCCTTTGTCACGAGCAGCCACCCCACCGTGGGCGGCATCCTGGTGGGGGCGGGGGTCAACCACCGGGCCATCGGGCAGGTGTACGGGGTTGCCAAGGCCTTCAACACCCGCGTGGGCCACGGCCCCTTTCCCACCGAGGTCTTCGGGGAGATGGAGCGGCGGCTGCGCGGCGACGGCTCGCAGCCCTGGGACGAGTTCGGCACCACGACCGGCCGCGCCCGCCGGGTGGGCTGGCTGGACCTCGAACTGCTGCGCTACGCCGCCGAGGTCAACGGCTTCGACGGCCTCGTGATCAACAAGATGGACATCCTCGCGGGGCTGGAGACGGTCAAGGTCTGCGTGGCCTACGGCCCTGGGGGCCAGCCCGTCTACCGCGAGCTGCCCGGCTGGGCCACCACCGAGGGGGCCACGAGCCGCGACACACTGCCGAAAGAGGCCCAGGCCTACCTCGACCTCATCGAGGAGACGGTGGGCGTGCCCGTCGTGATCTTCTCGTGCGGCCCGGCCCGCGAGCAGACCTACGGGGCCGTGAGCTGGGGCTGAGCGCCCGCCGCTTCTCCTACAGTCCCTCCCCTTCGGCCGGGCCTACACTCGGCGCATTCACTCGCGGCGCTCGCGCGGCGCGGAAGAAGGAGCGTCTCACCTTGACCATTCCACCCACCATCAGCGCCGCCGACGAGCGGCTGGAAGTGCCGGGCCTGCGGGACCTCACCCACGATTGGCTCTCGGCCATCGGCGAAGACCCGGAGCGCGAGGGCCTGCACAAGACCCCCCAGCGCGTCGCCAAAGCCTGGGCCTTCCTGACCGCCGGGTACGGCCGCACCCTGGCCGATGCCGCCGGGGACGCCGTGTTCGCCGCCGAGGGCAGCGAGATGGTGATCGTGAAGGACATCGAGTTCTATTCGATGTGCGAGCACCATATGCTGCCCTTTTACGGCCGGGCGCACGTCGCCTATATCCCCGACGGGCAGATTCTGGGCCTGAGCAAGGTCGCCCGCATCGTGGACCTGTATGCCCGGCGCCTGCAGGTGCAAGAACGCCTGACCACCCAGATCGCCGACGCGCTGGGGGAATTGCTCGCTCCGCGCGGTGTGGCGGTGCTGCTCGAGGGCGTGCACCTGTGCATGGCGATGCGCGGGGTGCAAAAGCAGAACTCCTCCACCACCACGAGCGCCATGCGGGGACTGTTCAAGGACGATGCCCGCACCCGTGCCGAATTCATGAGCGCGGTGCAGACCACCCTGCGGGGCCGCTGACCCCCCCTCTCGGGGGTACAGGGGACTCCAAAAAGAGGAAAATCTTACGTTCTGGCGCTGAAAAAGTGGCATTCGGGCGGGGGCTGGGGCAGAATGGCCCGGCGGGGCAGTGGAAGGCCAGCTTTCGCCGCCCGGCCCTTGCCTGAACCTCCGCCCGAATGCCCGGTGCCTCCCTGTCATGACGTCCCTGCTCCTCAACTTCTGCCTGCTGATCGCCTGCGCTTTTGCGGTCAGCCTGACCTACCGGGACTGGCCGGTGCGGCGCCGGGGCACCGAACACGTGCTGCGGCTGGGTCTGGCAGCAGCGGCGACCTGGCTGCTGGCCGTGTCCAGCATGGAAGTGGGGATCTTCCGGATCGACCTGCGGTACGTGCCGGTGGTGCTCGTTACCCTGAGCTACGGGCCGGGGCTGGGGGCGCTGGTTGCCGCGCCCATGCTGGTGTGGCGGCTGTTGTTCGACGGGGACGCCGGGGTGGCGCCGGCGGTCTGGCTGCATTTCCTGAGCGTGCTGGGGCTGGGGACCCTGCTGCGTCCCTGGGCGGGCAGGCTGCTGGGGGACCTGCGGGCGCGGGACCTGTGGCTGACCCCGCTGCCCTTTTTGGGGGTGGGCTGGGGTCTGCTGCTCTCGCCCGAGGGCCGCGAGCTGTTCTGGAGCGCCTACCCACTGCGGCTGCTGCTGAGCGCGGCGGGCCTGACGGCGGCCCTGTTCATCCTGCAGTCGCGGCTGCGGCTGCTGCGGCTGGCGCACACCCTGCGGACCCAGGCCCACACCGACCCCTTGACCGGACTCCCCAACCGCCGACAGTTCGACCGCGACCTCGCGGCGCTGGGCACCGGGGGGCACCTCGCCCTGCTGGACCTCGACCATTTCAAGGCGGTCAACGACCGTCACGGCCACAGCGGCGGGGACCGGGTGCTGAGGCAGGTGGGGGGACGGCTGCGGGATCCGGGGCCGGGCGGAGTGCGGGCCTACCGGGTGGGCGGCGAGGAGTTCGCCCTGCTGGCGGAGGCCCCGGACCAGGGGCGGCTGCTGGCCTGGGTGGCGGCCCTGCGTGGGGAACTGCGGCAGGGGAACCTGCCCTGGGGGGTGCTGACCCTCTCGGCGGGGCTGGCGACCCGGCGTCCCGCCGAGGCCGAGGGCGAGCTGCTGCGCCGCGCCGACGAGGCGCTCTACCTCGCCAAGACGAACGGCCGCGACCGGCTGGTGGTCTGGACCCCGCACCCGCCCCGGTCGGCCCAGGCGGGCGCCGAGTCCCCCGAGGCCCCGCTGCGGCTCCAGCCGCGCCACTCGGTGTGGCAGGGCCTGCGGACCACGGTGGCGCTGCTCGCGGGGCGCCGCACCCTCAGCGACGACGACTGGGGCCGGATGCTGAGCCTCGCCGTGACTGCCGTGGACGGAGCAGGCTGCGGCACCCTGGACATCCGCGAGGGCCGGGACTTCCGGGTGGTCGCCGTGCACGGCTATGACGCCGCCCTGGTGGGCCTGACCCTGAGCGAGGAGTCGCAGCAGCGCTGGTACGGCGGCTCCCTCGCCGCGTGGCGGGCCGGGGAAGCCCGCGTGGTCAGCGGCGAGGCGCTCGCGCAGGCCTACGCCGGGTCGGACGCCGAACTCGCCTCGCCCGCAGCCCGGCTGCTCAGCGAGGTGGGCCGCCGTCAGGAGGTGCAGGCCAGCCTGTGCCTCCCGGTGGTGCTGGAGGGCGAGGTCGTCGCGCACCTGAACCTCGACGCGCTCGCGCCGCAGGGAGAGTTCGGGCCGCAGGCGGCCGAGGACGCGGGCCTCTTCGTCCAGCAGATCGCCGCGCTGCTGCACCTGCAGGAGCGCTGGAACGAGCTGACCCGGCTGGTCGAGCTGCATTCCTCGCTGGGGGCAGCTCCCGGGGGCACCTCGCTGGAAGACCACCTGACCTGCGCGGCGCAGGACCTCCTGCGGGCCAAGCACGCCCTGCTGCTGCGCCACGACGCCCCCACCGACACCCTGCGCTCGACGGGCGCCGAACGACACGAGCCGCCGCTGGGGCCGGTCGTGCTGGCCCGTGGAGAGGGCCTGGCCTGGGCCGCGCTCGCGGGCCGCCGGGTGCTGCGGGTGCCTGACGTGCAGCAGGATTCGCGGGTCTACCGCCGCGAGCAACTCGGCCGGGGCGCGATGATGTCGGTCCCGCTGCTGAGCAGCCACGACGAGCCGCTGGGTGCCCTGGTCCTGACCCGCGAGTCCGAGCGACCCTTCGGGGAGGCCGACGAACACCTCGCCCTGCTGCTGGGCAGCCTGGCCGCCCGGATGCTGGAGCGCGACGCGCACCTCGGGGACCTGCGGGCCACCCTGGACGCGGCCCTGGAAACCCTGGGGGTAGCGGTCGAGTTGCGCGACTTCGAGACCCAGGGCCACACCGAGCGGGTCACCCACCTCGCCCTGACCTTTGGGGCCGCGCTGGGACTGTCTCCGGAGCGCCTGCTGGGGCTGCGGCAGGGCGCGGCCCTGCACGACATCGGCAAGCTGGGCGTGCCCGACGCGGTGCTGCTCAAGCCCGGCCGCCTGACTCCCGAAGAACGCCTGCTGATCGAGACCCACGCCCCGCGCGGGGCCGAACTCGCGGCCCGCATCCCCTTTCTGCACCCCGAGGCGCACGGGGTGGTCCGCTCGCACCACGAGCGCTGGGACGGCACGGGTTACCCGGATGGTCTGTGCGGTGAAGGCGTGCCGCTGCTCGCCCGCATCTTCGCCCTGTGCGACGTGTACGACGCGTTGACCAGCGACCGCCCCTACCGCGCGGCCCTGCCCCCGGAGGAGGCCCTCGCCATCCTGGAAGCTGGGCGCGGCACCCAGTTCGATCCGGCGCTCACGGACCGCTTCGTGGCCTTGCAACGGGCCGGGCGGTTCGGGCCGCCCTGGACCGCGCCCCTGCACGCCCCCCGCCACGAGGCGCCCCCACCCCCCCGCCTCCCGCAGCGGCCTGCGGCGGGCGAGGACTGAACAAGACAGCGGCGGCCTCCGGCAAAGGGGCCGCCGCGTTCGTCGCAGAAGCTCAGTTCCGGCTCTCGGCTCCCGGCTCTCCGGTCAGCCGCAGGGCGGCGGCGTACAGCATCCGCGCTCCCGTCACCAGGCTGTCCTCGTCAATCGTGAAGCGGGGGTGGTGGTGCGGCCAGCGGCTGTCGGCCTCGTCGCTGCCCGAGCCGACGTTGAAATACGCGCCGGGCGCCTTTTCCAGGTAGGCGCTGAAATCCTCGCCGCCCATCGTGGGCTGGGCGTCCTGGTAGTGCTCGGGGCCGACCGTCTCCAGCGCGATCTCCTTGAGCTGCGCGGCCACCCAGTCGGTGTTGATCAGCGGGCGGTAGCCGAACTCGTACTTGAAGTCGTAATCCGCGCCGTGGGCCGCCGTGATGCCCTTGACGACGCGCTCGATGAGTTGCGGCGCCCGCTGCCGCAGTTCGGGGTCGAAGGTCCGCACCGTGCCCATCAGGGTCGCGGTGTCGGGGATGACGTTGTGGGTGGTGCCGCTCTGGAAGTAGGTGACCGACACGACGAGCGCGTCGAGCGCGGCCACATGGCGGCTCACCACATGCTGGAGGTTGGTCACGACCTGTGCCCCCACCGCGATGGGGTCCACCGTCTGCTCGGGGTGCGCCCCGTGCCCACCCTTGCCCTTGACCGTGATGTGGACGGTGTCAGGCGCGGCCATAAAGGCCCCCGGCTTGACCACGACCAGCCCCGCCGGAAGCTGGGAGTTGAGGTGCAGGCCCGTCACCACGTCCACGCCGTTCATCAGGTCCGTCTCCATAACGAGTTCCTCGGCCCCGCCCGGCCCAATCTCCTCGGCGTGCTGGAAGATCATGCGGACCTCGCCGGGCACCTCCCCCGGATGCTCGGAGAGCAGCCGCGCCACGCCCAGCAGGATCGCCGTGTGGCCGTCGTGTCCGCAGGCGTGCATCGCGCCGGGGCGCTGCGAACGGAACTCGAAGGTGTTCTCCTCCTCGATGGGCAGCGCGTCGATATCGGCCCGGAGCAGCAGCGTGCGCCCCGGCTGGCCGCCTTTCAGCACCGCCAGCACGCTCGTCGCAGTGGGACGGGTCACGGTCAGGCCGGGCATCTGGCGCAACTCGGCCTCGATGTAGTTGGCGGTGTCGTGCTCGTGAAAGCCGACTTCGGGATTCATGTGCAGGTGCCGCCGCCACGCGACGAGTTGATCCCGCAGGCTCATCACCGGGTCCTGGATTGTGGTCATGCCCCAGTCTAGGGCGCTGGGGCGCGGAGCGGTCCCCCCGGTCTGGACGGGCCGGAGGGTGAATGCCCCTGAGCGGCCCCTCAGCAACTTTTGTGCCCCCCATGCCGTAATAGGAGGCATGAAAGCACGCCGCTCCTCCAGCAAACTCGGCAAGCTCATGGTCTACGCGCCCCTGATTCTGCAGGTCGTCTCGGCGATGCGGCGTCAGCGAATGGCGAGCCGGGGCAAGTACACCAAGCTCCGCAAGCGTGACCGCGCCCTCGACTTCATCCTCGGCCAGGCGGAGCGCAAGCTCGGCGGTAAGGCGACCAAGCGGCGCGGCTGGTTCTGAGCCCCACCAGAAGCAAGCGCCCCCGTCGCATGGACTGGGGCGCTTCTTTCTGGTCTGTCACGCCGCCATCTGACGGCACAGCGTCTCGCAGCGGCGGCAGGCTTCGGCGCACACCCGGCAGTGCTCGTGGTGCCCGGCGTGGCGCTCGCATTCCTCGGCGCAGCGGGCGCAGGCTTCGGCGCACATCCGGCAGGCGTCGGGGTGCAGGTCGCTCGCCCGCATCAGCAGCCGGGCCGTCAGGGCGCAGGCGTCGGCGCAGTCGCGGTCACGGCGGATGCACTCGGCCATCATCGTCACGTCCGCCTCGTCCAGGCACGCCTCGGCGCACATCTCGCAGGCCCGCAGGCAGGCGAGGCACGCGTCGAGGCATTCCTGCATCTGTTGCACGTTCAGGGACTGGGTCATGGTGAAGCCCTCCTGCCCCTACCGTACCCGCCCGTCTGAGCAGGACGTGGGAGAAGCCTTCAGGCCGGGCGCAGGGCCTCGGCCAGCCGGGTCAGCACCTCCTCGCCGCGCTCGTAGCCGGGGCGCACGAAGACCATCGCCATGTTGTCCCAGTCCTGCACCGCCGCGATCTCCTGCCCGCCGTCCTCCAGCTTGAGGTGCGGGTAGGCGCCGTACTCCACGAAGCAGCCGAACTCGGCGGCCACGTCCTCCAGCGCCTGCGTGTTCGCCTCGTCCCAGCGAATCAGGTAGGGCAGCAGGAAGGCGGGCTTGCCGCAGCTTCCCCCCAGGCCGACCAGCGGCATCCCCGCCACCTGCGGCACCTCGTCGCGCAGCCGGGCGCGGTCCAGAAAGGCGGCCCGGTCGCGCACCTGCGCCGGGGAGGTCTTGAGACTGGCCACGTAAGGCCCCACGTTCAGCTTCGCCATGAGGAGCAGGCTAGCCGAACGTGGGGCGGAGGAGTGGGTCAGGCCGTGACGGGTTTCAGGTCGGGTGTGCCCTGGGGCGGCGTGGGGGACAGCGGAGGCCGGAAGCCCCTCAGCCTCAGCGCGTTGGTGAGCACGAAGACGCTGCTCAGGCCCATCGCGGCGGCAGCCAGCACGGGCGAGAGGGTCACGCCCCAAGCGGACAGCACGCCCGCCGCCACCGGAATCAGCAGCACGTTGTACGCAAAGGCCCAGAAGAGGTTCACCCGGATATTCCGCAGCGTGGCCCGCGACAGCGCGACCGCGTTGGGCACCCCGCGCAGGTCGCCCGACATCAGGATCACGTCGGCCGTCTCGACCGCCACGTCCGTCCCGGTGCCGATGGCGACGCCCACATCGGCCCGCGCGAGGGCGGGGGCATCGTTGATGCCGTCGCCGACGAAGGCGACAGCGCGGCCTCCGGTTTGCAGTTCCGCCACCGCGTCCGCCTTGCCCTCGGGCAGTACTTCCGCCAGCACGCGGGTCACGCCGACCTCGCGGGCGACGGCCCCCGCGGTGGCGCGGGTGTCCCCGGTGATCATGGCGACCTCGGCTCCCTGCGCCTGCATGGTGCGGATGGCCTCGGCGCTGCCCTCGCGCACCGGGTCGGCCACGCCGATCAGCCCGGCGAGGGTGCCGTCCACCGCGACGAAGACGGGGGTACGGCCCCGCGCGGCCAGCGTTTGCGCCTGCGCTTCCAGGTTGCCCAGCGAGAGGCCCAGCCGCGCCATATACCGCGCCGCGCCGACCTCCACCCGGCGGCCCTCCACGGTGGCCCGCAGGCCGTAGCCGGGGACCGCCTCGAAGTCGCTGGCGGTGGGGACGCTCAGGCCCCGGTCCCGCGCCGCCCGTTCAATCGCCCGCGCCAGCGGATGCTCGGAGGACGTCTCGGCGGCGGCGGTGAGGGCGAGCAGGTCGTTTCCACTGACCACTGACCACTGACCACTCACCACCTCCGTGACCTCCGGCGCTCCCCGCGTCACCGTCCCCGTCTTGTCCACCGCGACCACCCCGGCGCGGCCCAGGCCCTCCAGCGCGGCCCCGGTGCGGAACAGCACGCCCATCTGCGCGGCCTTGCCGCTGCCCACCATGATGGAGACGGGGGTGGCAAGGCCCATCGCGCAGGGGCAGGCGATGATCAGCACGGCGACCGTATGCACCAGCGCGTTCGCCAGCGCTCCTTCCCCCCCGATCAGCATCCAGGCCAGGAAGGTCAGGGCGGCGATCACCAGCACGACCGGGACGAAAATGGCGACCACCTTATCCGCGAGGCCCTGGATGGGCGGGCGGCTTGCCTGCGCCCCCTCCACCAGCCGGATGATGCGCGAGAGGGCGGTGTCGGCGCCCACCCCGGTCGCCCGGAAGGTCAAGGCCCCGTTGCCGTTCACGGTGCCGCCCGTGACCTTTGCGCCGGGCATTTTCTCGACGGGCACGGGTTCGCCGGTCAGCATGGACTCGTCCACGTAGGAGCGGCCGTCCACGACCTCGCCGTCCACCGGCAGCCGCTCGCCCGAGCGCACCAGCACGAGGTCGCCCACCCGCACGTCGTCGGCCGCGACTTCCAGCACCTCGCCGCCCCGCTGCACCCGCGCCGTGTTGGGCTGCAACGCGAGCAAGGTCCGCATTGCCTCGCTGCTTCTGCCCTTGGCGATGGCCTCGAACAGTTTGCCCAGCAGAATCAGGGTGATCACCACCGCCGAGGCCTCGTAGTAGACGTGGGCGCTGCCGGGGGGGAAGAGGCCAGGGGCCAGCGTCACGAGGAGCGAGTATCCGAAGGCGGCGGTCGTGCCCAGCATGACCAGCGTGTTCATGTCGGGCGAGCGGTGCCGCAGCGAGGCCCAGCCCGTGCGGTAGAAGCGCAGGCCGGGGCCGAACTGCACGGGGGCGGCGAGTGCGAGCATGATCCAGTTCAGCGTCCGCTCGCCCACCGCTCCCAGCAACCAGTGGTGCAGCGGCGCGTACAGCATGGGCACCATTGCGATCAGAAAGAGCGGGATGCTGAAGGCCGCCGCGAAGGTCACGTCCCGCCGCAGCGCCGTGATCTCGGCGGCCTTGCGCTCGCGGTCGGCGTCCAGCCGCGACTGGGCCTGGGACGCCTCGTCGGGCACGTCGTACCCCGCCCCGCGCACCGCGTCCCGCAGGGCGGCGGGGGTCGTCGCGGCGGGCAGGTAGGTCACGGTGGCCCGCTCGGTGGCGAGGTTGACCGAGGCGTTCAGCACACCCTCCGCCCTGCCCAGCGCCCGCTCCACCCGGCCCACGCAGGCCGCGCAGGTCATCCCCTCCACCGGGAAGGAGAGTTCGGCGGTGCGGGCCTCGTAGCCGGTGTCCTGCACCTTCTGGATCAGCGCCGCTGGGTTCGTCCGGGCAGGGTCGAACGTCACGGTGGCCCGCTCGGTGGCGAGGTTCACGACCGCCTCCTCCACGCCGTCCACCTTCTTCAGGCCGCGTTCGACTCGCCCCACGCACGCGGCGCAGGTCATCCCGCCGATGTCGAGGTCGAGGGTCTTGGTGTTCATGGGTTAAGCCTATACCCTCCGGGGGGGGATGACAAGCGGTTAGATTCTGCTCGACAGCTACCAAGCCTGAGACGGTGTGCTTTTCGGGCAGACAACGAGCGGCAAATCCTTGACACCCTCCCCCCCTGGGTTTATCCTGGTCCCATGACCACTGAACTGACCATTTCCGGAATGAGCTGCGGGCACTGCGTCAAGGCCGTCGAGACGGCGCTGAAGGGCGTCCCCGGTGTGCAAGGCGTGCAGGTGGACCTGCCCACGGGCAAGGCGACCGTACAGGGCGAGGCCGAGCAGGGGGCTTTGATCGCTGCCGTGAAGGAAGAGGGTTACAACGCCAGCGTCGCGGGCTGAGGCCGTGGTTCCGGCGCCGCAGGGCGAGGGGGAAGGGCTGGGCACCGCCGCCCACTGCCACCCCGAGAACAAGCTCTGCATGCCTGAAGACGCCCGGCGCCGCGCGGCCCGCCGCCTGAGCATCGCGCGGGGGCATCTGGACTCCATCGTGCGGATGCTGGACGAGCCGGACGCGTACTGCGTGGACGTGCTGCGGCAGATCAAGGCGGTGCAGGGAGCGCTTTCCGGCGCGGGCGAGGTCGTCCTGCGCGGCCACCTCGAAGCCCACGTCGCCACCGCCCACGAGCGCGGCGACACGCTGGAGATGGTCGAAGAATTGATGGAGGCGCTGAAGTACCGGTAGCGGCCAGCTTCCAGCCCTCAGCGGTCAGCCCCTCGCGGCTGGCCGTTTCTGCTGTCGCAACCGGCCCGGCAGCGCGTGGAGGTCACGCAGACTGGCGGCGGGGAGAAAGGCGTCCAGCAGTGGAAGGGCCGCCGCCACCGCCCGCTGCACGGGCTGGTAACCGGGGACAGAGGCCAGCGGCGAGAGCCACACCAGCAGGCCCGCTCGGGCACGCAGGTCGCGCAGGGCACGGGTCAGCGTGTCCGGCTCGCCCGTATCCAGCCCGTCGCTGAGAATCAGCACCACCGTGTCGCGGGTCACCCGCCCCCGTTCCTCCCGCGCCAGCCGTAGCAGATTTTCCCCGATGCGGGTGCCGCCGCCCCACGCCCCGCCAAGGTCGGGGAGGGTCAGGGTGGTTCCCGGCACCGCCCGGCGTAGGTGGGGGGTCAGGCGCGTGAGGTCGGTGGAAAAGGCGTAGACCTCCACCCGCCGCGAGCGCAGGTGCAGCGCATGGGCAAAACGCAGCAGCCGCGCGGCGTGTTCGCCCATGCTGCGGCTGCCGTCGAGCACCAGCAGGAAGCGGGGGGCACGCCGGGGCCGCCCCAGCCAGCGTAGCCGGGCCGGATCGCCCGCCGTCCGCGCTGCCGAGCGCAGGGTATGCCGGGCGTCAAGCCGCGTTCCCTGGGGCCGGGGCACCCGCCTTCGCCCGCGTCCGAGTTCCACCGCCCGCACCAGCGCACCCGCTGCCCGCAGCATCCCTGCGAGATCGTCCTCCGGGGTTGTGACGCCTCCCCCCGCGCCCGCGTTCGGACTGCGGCGGGCGTGCAGCAGCGGGGCGGGAGTGTCCGGCTCGCCCTTTGCCTCGCGTTCCGGGTCGGGACGGGTGGGGGTGGGCGCGGCGTCGTCTTCGGCGGTGGCAGCTCGGCCCGCCTTAGTGGGCTTGGGCGGCCCCTCATCTCCCGGCTGGCTCGCCGGAGCCGGGGGTGGAGGCGGCAGCGGGGCCTCCGTCTGGGGCAGCAGGGGCGGGAGGTGCGGCGGTTCGGGGGCCTCGCCCCTCCGGAAGAAGGTGTCGAAGGCCGCGTCGAACACGCGCCCCTCCTCCCGGCTGGCGGTCAGCACGGCCCGCAGGGCGTCGCGCACCTCGCGCCGACGCCCTAGATGGACGACCTCCAACGCCGCAAGCGCCGCCGCCGTCTCACCCGGTCCCAGCCGGAAGCCGTGGGCCGAGCGTAGGTGGGCACACAGGGCCGCCACGCGCGAGGGGAGGTCGGCGGTCACGGCCGAGCGAGCTTCTCCAGCACCGGGCGGGCCAGGAGTTGGTCCTCGCGCAGTTTCAACACGGCGCCCAGGGTCAGCTCCAGCGCCTCCGCATCAAGCCAGTCGCGGTGCAAGGCCACGAGCGCCGCCGCCCAGTCCAGCGTCTCGGCCACGCCGGGGGGCTTGCCCAGCGGCAGCTCGCGCAGGGCATGGACGGCCTTTGTTACCTGTCCCGCCAGCGCCTCGTCGATGCCCGGCAGCCGCGCCCGCACGATCTCCAGCTCCTCGGTGCGGCTGGGATAGTCCACCCACAAGTACAGGCACCGCCGCCGCAGCGCGTCGCTGAGCTCGCGGGCGCGGTTGCTCGTCAGCAGGACGTGGGGGCGGGCGGTCGCCGCCAGGGTGCCCAGTTCCGGCACCGTGACCTGCCACTCGGCGAGGAGTTCGAGTAGGAAGGCTTCAAAGGCGTCGTCTGCCCGGTCCACCTCGTCGATCAGGAGGACCGGGGGGATGGGCTGCCGAATCGCTTCGAGCAACGGCCGCTGCATCAGGAACTCGGGGCCGTAGAGGTCGGCGTCCGTCACGGGCCGCCCCCCTGCCTCCGCCGCCCGCAGGTGCAGCAGTTGGCGGGCATAGTTCCACTCGTAGAGGGCCGATTGCGCGTCCAGGCCCTCGTAACACTGGAGCCGGATCAGGCGGGTGCCCAGCGCCGCTGCGAGGGTCTTGGCCGCCTCCGTCTTGCCGACGCCCGCTGGCCCTTCCAGCAGCAGCGGTTTGCCCAGCGCCACCACCAGCCGCAGGGCCGTCGCCAGCGCGTCGCCCGCCACGTACCCCCGCTCGCGGAAGGCGGCGCGGAGGTCGGGCAGCTCGCGGGGCGCGGTCACGCCAGGGTTCCGGCGCTCGCGCCGACCTGGGCGCTCATGTTCTGGAAGGTCTTCTCGATCAGCTTCTGCGCCTGTGCGTCCAGCACCCGACCCCCCACGGTTGCCACCGGGCCGCGCATGGTCGCGTCGCCGGTCCAGTCCAGCGTGGTCGTGCCGTCCCCGTTGTCGCGGATGTCGGCCCCCGCCGTCAGGTCCACCACGCTGCCCAGGCCGCCGCCCTGCACCTTCACGTTGACGCGGTTGGCGGCCTCATCAGGCAAGACCTCGATCTTGAACTTGAACTTGCCGCGCACCATGCCCACGCCCACCTGCACAGTCGCGTCCATGTGGGTCTGGTCGTGCACCACGACTTCCTGCACGTCGGGCAGGCAGCGGGCCACCCGTTCGGGGTCCTGCACGAAGGCCCAGACCGCCGCCGGGGGCGCTTGCACGTGTTCCTGGCCGCTGTAGCTCAGTTTCATGGGGTCACCTCGGGGAAAGGAGCGGATTTTGGGTTCCCCCATTGTGCCCCAGGGCAGGCAGAATGGGGTCATGCGAAAGGCGGGGTGGCTGGTTGGCGGACTGGTGTTCGCGCTGTGGGGGCTGACCGGACGGGACGTGCCGCTGGCGGCGGACCTGCGCCCGGCCGAGGGGCAGGCGCGGGCGGCGGCGGTAGAGGACGTGGGGCCGGTGGCCGGGGTCAGGCTGGTGCGCGTGGCGCGGCGGGGGGACGACGCCCTGTTCGCGTACCGGATGTGGACGCTGGAGGGGCCGCAGGAGCGCTTCACGCTGGGGACCGTGCGGGAGGGGGGGTTGCAGGTGCAGTTCGGTGGAACGTGGGCGGGGCTGGCGGAGGAGGAGCCGGAGATGTGGCGGGTGGTTCAGGAGGTGGTAGGAGGGGTGTAGGGGCCAGGTGCCTTGATTCGGTTTTCCCCCACCCCCAGCCCCTCCCCCCAGAGGGGGCAGGGGAGCAGCGCTGCGCTGGGCAAAGGTCGTCCCCCCATGTTCCGGCCTTGCTTGCCCCGTCCCCGTGTCCCCCTCCACGCCATCCTTTGCCTAACTGGCGGCCTCGGCGCTGACGCGCCGAACGGCTCGTCTGCCTGGAACTTGAGCCCGCGAGGTGGGGACGTTGAGGACGGCGGACACAGGGAAAAGACGGCTTTTGCCAGAGCAGAGCGGTGTCCACTCCTCCCCCCTTGTGGGGGAGGGCCTTGCGCAGCAAGGGGAGGGGGGTGGCCAGCGCAGCTTGCCCTCCTGCCACACCCCAGCGCTCCCACTCCCCACCGACTACACTCCCCCCATGCCCCCCACTCCCTCCGCGCCGCCCGTCTGGGGCGTTCTCCTCGCCGCCGGACGGGGGAGCCGGATGGGGCGGCCCAAACCGCTGGTGCCCCTGGGTGGGCGTCCCTTGATCGCGCACGCGGCGGCAGCGCTCGCGGCGGGAGGCTATGACGGCTTGCTCGCGGTGGTGCCCCCAGGCGGGGTGGGGGAGGGGGTGCGGGCGGCGCTGGCGGAGTGGCCCTTCGCGGTCGTGGTCAATCCACAGCCGGAGCGGGGGCTGTCGTCCTCCTTCCGGGTGGCGCTGGGGGCGCTCCCGCCGGGGGTGGGGGCGGCAGCCTTCGCGTTGGCGGATATGCCGCTGGTGACGGCAGACACGCACCGGGCGCTCGTCTCGGCGTTTCGGGCGACCGGAGCGCCCCTCGTGCTCACCCGCTATGGGGAGGGTTCGGAGGCCGTCCACGCCCCACCCCACCTCCTGGGCGCCGACCTCTGGCCGGGGGTCCTCGCCCTCCCCGACGCCGACCACGGCCCCCGCGCGGTGCTACGGGCACACGGGGCACACGCGGTGTATGTGGACGTGCCCGCCGATCAACTTCTCGACGTGGACACACCGGAGGCCCTGGCCCAGGCCGAGGCCCGGTTCAGTCCTCCCCCGCGTCCCCCACGCTGAGCAAACGGGCCAGCTCCGGAAACAGCTCGCGCACCCGCTCCTGGGCTTTGTTACGGGCCACTTCCTCCCGCGCGATCAACCGGGCACGTTCGTAGCGAAGCAGGTCAGGGTCGCCGTGCAGCAACTCCAGCACGACCTCGGCGTCCTGAAAGCGGCCCAGGGCTTCGAGGGTGTCGGTCAGGACCGGGGGCACCTCGCCCAGCAGCGCGAGGGTGTAGCGGTAGCGCTTGAGGCGTTTGCGCCAGTCGTGCCACTGCTCGGCGTCGTGGGTGGCGAGCACCGCTTCCCCGGCGGCCAGCAGCCGCTTGCCGTCCTTGCGGATCAGGCGGCGGGCGCGGTCTTTCCAGCCGCGTTTCAGCTTGAAGGCAGGAGGTGGGTCCGGCCACTCGGTCGCCGCCAGCCGCGCGGCGCGGCGTTCGGCCCAGGTGCGGTCGAAGTAGGCGAGGGTGTCGCCCGGCACGTCCAGTTCGGTCAGCGCCTGACGCAGATGGTCCCCGGCCACGTCGTGGTCGCGCAGTGGAGCGGCGGCGCGGCGCAGGTCGCGCCAGGCCCGCTCGGTCTTCCCCCCGGCGTCGGCCACGCGCAGTTCGGCCTGGGCGCGGCGGGTGAGCTTGCGGGCGCGGTGGACGGCCTCGGGGTCCCCGGCCGTCAGGGCGTCCCACAGCGGGCGCAGCCGTCCGGCGGCCTCGCTGCGGCGGCTCACCGGGTCCCCCAGGGGGCGGGCAAACGCAGGCGTCGGTTCATGGGTGACCTCCAGTCCGGGCGGCGAGCCTCACGGGGAGCGCCTCCCCGAAGGTGGGATAGCGGCGGGCGGCGGCGGGGTCGCCCCGGCCTTCCAGCACGGTGACGGGGGGCGGGGCCGCCACGTCCTCCGGCCCCCGCACGGTCAGCAGCGCGACCCGGCCCGTCTCGTAGGCGCCCAGGTCGAGGTAGACGTGCCGCGCCAGCCGGGTGGGCGCCCGCACCGGGGTGTGCCCGTGGACGCTGTAGGTGACTCCCGGCGGCAGCGGAAACGGCCCCTCGAAGGGCCGCAGCCACAGCGCCGCCGACTCGGGGCTGGGGTACTGGCGGTGGGGGACGGGCGGGCTGGCGTGGGCGACGAGCACGCTGGGTTCGGTGGGGACCGCGCGGTGGACCTCCCCGTCCCCGGTCACGTACACCACCCGCGTCAGGGCGTCGAGGTACTCGGCCAGCCCGGTCGGAAAGGTCTCCAGCGTCAGCGCCCCCACCTCGCGGCGCACGCTCTCGCCGCCGTTGCCCATCCACCAGCGAAAGCCCTCCAGCGCCCGGCGGTAGTCGGCGGGGTCCTGCGAGGTCAAGTAGGCGCGGTACCACTGCAAGCCCTCCTGCGCCATGCGCTCGTGGTTGCCCATCAGGAGGGTGGCCCGCCCCGCCCGCGCGAGGTCCAGCAGAGCTTCGGCGCACCCCAGGCTCTCCGGCCCCCGGTCAATCGCGTCCCCCAGGCTCAGGAAATGGACCTGTGGCCCCCACTTGCGCTCCGCGTACTCCAGCGCCCCCTCCAGCAGGTCCAGCCGCCCGTGCAGGTCGGGCAGGATGACGACGGGGCGGGTCATCTCAGCGGTCCCCCGGCTCGTCGGCTCCCGGCTCATCCGCGAAGTCGAGGAGGGTCTGCTTGGAGCGTTCGCGCAACTCACGTGCTCCGGTGGGGTCAGGGGTAAAGGTGAGGTGCCCGGCCTCCCCGCCCACCCGGTACGCCGCGCCGTCGGCCACGCGGGGCAGCCACTCGGCGGGAAGGGCGTAGGTGCGGCCCCGGCTGTCTTCCACCTCGGCGAGGCCCGCGTCCTCGTCGAGCACGTCCACCACCAGCAGGTCGGCCCAGGGTCCAGTCATGGGGCGAGTGTAGAGCAGTTCTCAGGGATTCCGCCGTCGGGAAAAACACTCCCCAAGACTTCATTCGCCGCCTTGCTGCTCGGCCGTCTCTGGCTGCTTGGCCCCGCAGACGGCGCGTTGCAGGCAAAGCGGTCCTGGTGTCCTCTCCATCTTTTGACGGGTGCCCCTCTCACCCCCCGCCGGTAGCCTGAAGCCCATGAAGGCCCCTGACTCGCCCCCCGACCCCGGCCGCCGCCGCTTCCTGCGCGGGCTGTTGGGGGGCACGCTGGCGCTGGGGACCCTGGGGGGCGTGGGCGTGGCGCAGGCCTACGACTTCGGCACTGTGCGAGAGGAAGGCGCGTTGCCGGGGTTGGCCTCGCCGCTGCGGGTGGCCTTTCTGACCGACCTGCACTACGGCCTCTACATCTTCGAGCGGCAGATTCGCGCCTGGGTGGACACGGCGAACGCGGCCCGGCCCGACCTCGTGCTGCTGGGAGGGGACTTCTTGGACGTGCGCTCGGACGTCGACCCCGCCCCGTTGCTGGCCGAACTCGCGCGGCTGCGGGCGCCGCTGGGCGCCCACGCGGTGTGGGGCAACCACGACTACGGCTCCTTCGGGGCCTACGACCGGGGGGTGCTGGGACAGGGCATCCCAGGCTGGGCCGATCGCCGCGAGCAGGTGGCGGCGGCGTTTGCGGCGGCAGGCATCACGGTCCTGCGAAACGAAGGACGGGCCGTGCGCGATGACCTCTGGATCGGCGGCGTGGACGACCTGTGGCGCGGCGAGCCGGACGTGGCGGCGGCCCTGGCCGGAGCGGGGGAGGGGCAGGCCAGCGTGCTCCTCAGCCACAACCCCGACCTGCTGCCCGACCTGCCCCAGCGCGTCGGCCTGGTCCTGTCGGGCCACACCCACGGCGGCCAGATTCGGCTGCCGGTGGTGGGCGCTCCGGTCGTCCCCAGCCGTTACGGTCAGCGGTATGCGATGGGCTGGGTGCAGGGTGCCCACGGCACGCCGGGCTACGTCAGCCGGGGCCTGGGGGTCAGCGGGCTGCCGCTGCGGAACCTCTGCCCGCCGGAAGTCACGCTGCTCACGCTGCGGCCCGAATAAAGGATCACTCCCGGCCCCAGCCCACGACCAGCCTGACGTTCAGCTCCTCCAGCACCGTGTAGGGCGAGGTCCACGAGACGTGCGAGAGCAGGAAGTCCAGCACGGTGAATCCCAGTTCTGGCACGAACAGCACCCACAGCCCGACCGCCAGCGGCCGCAACGGCAGGGTTCGCAGCCGGGGCCACTGCCACCGCGCCAGGGCGGCCAGGACCAGGAAATAGACAGCCCAGTCCAGCAGCAGCGGCCCCAGGAACCAGTGCCACGCCGCGCTGCTGTAGGGATAGTCCATCTGGTGGGCCAGCGGAAACCCGTACTGGGTGAACACCACCTCCGGGCCGTCGTACCCACCCACAAAGACCCGGCGCTCCCAGGCTACTGTCACACCGTGCAACAGCAGCCACGAGAGCGGCAGCAGAACCGTCCAGCCCAGCCGTGCGAACGTCAAGGCATGGCCCCTGACGGCTGTCCGCTCAGGGCAGCGGGAAGCCCCCCATCCAGCCGTGAACCTCCGCCTTCACGTCCTCGCCCTTCAGCGCCCGGTCGATCAGGTCAGCGACCCTGGGCATGTCGGCTTCGGTCATGCCGCGCGTGGTCACCGCAGGCGTGCCGATGCGGATGCCGCCGCCATGCAGGATCTTTTCGGTGTCGTAGGGCAGGGTGGACTTGGAGATGGTGATGTGGTTGGCGTCGAGCCGCTTAGTCGCCTTGGTGCCGTTCAGCCCCTGGGGCCGCAGGTCCAGCAGGAAGAGGTGGTTGTCGGTGCCGCCCGACACGACCCGGTAGCCCCTGTCCACGAAGGCCTGCGCCAGCGCCTGCGCGTTCTTGATGACCTGCGCGGCGTATTCGCGGAACTCGGGCTGCAGCGCCTCGCCGAACGCGACCGCCTTGGCCGCGATCACGTGCTCCAGCGGGCCACCCTGGTAGCCGGGAAAGACGGCCCGGTCGATCTTGGCGCCCAGTTCCGGGTCGTTCGACAGGATGATCCCGCCACGCGGTCCCCGCAGCGTCTTGTGGGTCGTGGAGGCCACCACATGCGCGTGTGGCAGCGGATTGGGGTGCAGCCCCGCCGCGACCAGCCCGGCGATGTGCGCGATGTCCGCGAACAGGATCGCCCCCACCTCGTCGGCCACCGCACGGAAGGCCGCGAAGTCGATGGTGCGGCTGTAGGCGCTGGCCCCCGCGATGATCATCTTGGGCCGGTGCTCGTGGGCGAGGCGGCGCACTTCCTCCATGTCGATGCGCTCGGTCTCGGGGTTCACCTTGTAGCCGACGATCTGGTAGCGCAGCCCCGAGAAGTTCACCGGGTTGCCGTGCGTGAGGTGCCCCCCGTGCGAGAGGTCCATCCCCAGCACCACGTCGCCAGGCTGAATCAGCGCGTTGTACACCGCGAGGTTGGCGCTGCTGCCCGAGTGCGGCTGCACGTTGGCCCACGCCGCGCCGAACAACTCCTTCACCCGCTCGATGGCGAGCAGTTCGACCTGGTCCACGACCTCGCAGCCGCCGTACCAGCGCTTGCCGGGATAGCCTTCGGCGTACTTGTTCGTCAGGACGCTGCCCTGGGCGGCCCGCACCGCCGCCGAGGTGAAGTTCTCGGAGGCGATGAGTTCCAGCCCGTGCCGCTGGCGCTCGGCCTCCTGGTTGATCAGGTCGAAGAGGGCCGGGTCGTGCGCGGCCACGTCGGCGGCGGCCCCCGGCGTGGGGGCGGCGGTTTCGGCGGTGGTCATGCGGGTACGGTAACACCCCCTCCCCTGAGGAACGCGGGCGGTGTCTGTGCAGGGCAGACACGGGTCGGGGTCTTACAGGTCGCCCGCCAGCCAGCGCACCACGTTCTTTCCCAGCGCCGCGTTGCTGAGATTCGGCCAGTTGTTGTAGCTGCCCGTGCTGCCGTCCGAGTAGGTGTTGTCTCCGAAGGTGCTGCTGTCGCCCCACATCGCCACCCGGCCCGCACCCACCGTGTTCACCGCGAGGTAGGTCTTGCCGCCCGTGCCCATCAGCGCGGTGCCCCGCAGCACGTCCACGCTGGTGCCCACGTACACGCCTGCGCTGCCCACGCCGTTCAGGATGGGGTGGGTGGTCAGCGGGGTCGCGGTGTACACCGGGTCGCTGAAGCTGGAGTTGAAGGAGGCCCCCAGCCCGAACAGGCCGTCGCTGTCCAGGCTGGCCTGGTACGCGGCGCTCACGCTGCTCGGCGTGCTGCCGTCCCAGCCGTTGAAGACCTCGGGGCTGTCCCAGCCGTTGTTGTTGCGGTCGCTGACCCGGTGATCGGTGATCAGGAAGACCCCGCCCCCGTTCTGCACGAAAGTCTGGATGGCCGCCCGCTCCGCATCGCTGAAGGGCGCTTGCGGCTCGGGAATGACCAGCACGGACGCCCCCGAGAGCGTGGTCGAGGTGATCGCCGTGCCCGTCACGCTGCTCACCGCATACCCCAGCCCCCGCAGCGCCGCCGCGTAGTCGCTGTAGGCGCCGTCGATGCGCCAGTCGGCGTTTCCGGCGTCTTCCGCCTTCGTCAGGTCGAACAGCACCTTCTTGCCGGTCGTCCCGCCGCCGCTGCCTCCACCGTTCCCCGCGCCGGGGGTAGAGACCTGCACCCGGAAATCCACGCTGTTGGCATTCGTGTCCGAGCCGTCGGGCACCCGTGCCAGGGCGCTGCCCGCCCCGGTCGTGGGTGCGGGGCTGCCCTCGCCCCGGCCCGAGGTCGGCGTGCCGTAGGCCACCGCGTCAATTACGGTCCCCGACTTCAGCAGTCGCAGGCTGCCGCTGCCATTGTTCAGGTCCGCGCCCACGTTCACGACCGAGCGGTTCGGCACGGTGCTGTCCTGCGCGACCACGAAGTAGCCGCTCGCCGGGATGGTCCCCGACAGCGTGATGGTGCGGTACGCGGTGCCCGCCCTATCAAAAGCCGTCAGCGTGTAGCCGCTCAGGCTCTTGCCTGCCGGACCCTTCAGCTCGATGAAGGTGCCCGCGTCGGTACCGGGGGCGTCGTAGTACAGCTCGTTGAGGACGGGCTCGCCCGCCGCTGCTTGTGGCGTGAGGGCCGAGGCCGGGGCGGAAGTGTTCTGTACAGAGCCGCAGGCAAAGAGGCCGAGCGAGAGACTGAGGAGGGCCGCCAGGGAAAGCCGGGAAGTCACGGCGCCCACCATGCCGCGCGAGGTGTGATGGGGCCGGGAGGCGGGCCGCCGCCTTGACCCCCCACCCCCCGCCCGCTACCCTGACCCCATGACGCCCCGCGCCGGTACACCTTCGCCGTTTACCGCTCGCGGGGCCGCGTTCGTCTGAAGCCAGACTGAGTGCGCCGTCCCGCCCCGTTTTTACGGCGGCGGGTTTTTTCTTGCCCACAGGAGACCCCATGAGAGAAGAAGCCTTACAAGCCATTCAAGACGCCCCCGACCTCCCCGCCCTGCAAGCGGTCAAGACCCGCTATGTGGGCAAGAACGGCCTGATCACCAAGGAACTCGGCAGCCTGGGCAAGCTGCCCCCGGAGGAGCGCAAGGCCCGCGGCGCCGAGATCAACGCCCTGCGCCAGTCCATCGAGGCGTCTCTCACGGAGCGGGAAGCCGTGCTCAAGCGCGAGGCGCTGGACGCCCGCCTCGCCTCCGAAGCCATCGACGTGACCCTGCCCGGCCTTCCCCTCCCGGCGGGCGGGCTGCACCCCATCAACCGCGTCTTCGAGGACCTGACGGCCATCTACGAGCGGATGGGGTATGCCGTGATCGAGGGGCCGGAGGTCGAAGACGAGCATCACAACTTCGAGGCGCTCAACGTGCCGTGGTACCACCCCGCCCGCGACCTTCAGGACACCTTCTGGCTGGAGGACGGACGGTTGCTGCGCACCCACACCTCGCCCATGCAGGTGCGCTACATGGTCGAGCACGAGCCGCCCCTGAGGATCGTCGTGCGCGGCAAGGTCTACCGCTACGAGGCCACCGACGCCACCCACGAGGCGATGTTTCACCAGCTCGAGGGCCTCGTCGTGGGCGACGGCATCTCGATGGCCGACCTCAAGGGCACGATTGCCGAGATGGCGCGGGGCCTGTACGGGCCGGGCGCGAAGGTGCGCTTTCAGCCCTCCTATTACCCCTTCGTGGAGCCGGGCGCCGACTTCGCCGTGTGGTGGGAGAACCCGCGCGGCGAGAGCAAGTGGCTGGAGCTCGGCGGCTGCGGCATGGTCCACCCCAGCGTCTTCAAGGCGGTGGACGACCTGCGCGAGGCGGCGGGCAAGGAGCGCGTGTACGAGGGCAAGACCGGTTTCGCCTTTGGGCTGGGGCCGGAGCGCATCGCCATGCTGAAGTACGGGATTCCCGATATCCGCTACTTCTACGCGAATGACCCGCGCGTGCTGGGGCAGTTCCGGGGGGAGCTGGGGTGAGAGCCAGAGCCGTCGGCATCCTCTTCAACCCCCACGGCGAAGTCCTCCTGATGCGCCGCCGCAAGGCAGGCCGCGTCTACGCCACCCTTCCCGGTGGCGGCATTGAGGGGGGCGAGACGCCCGCCGAAGCCTGCGCCCGCGAGATGCTGGAGGAAGTCAACCTCGTCGTGGAACCCCTGCGCGAAGTCCTGACGTTAGAAAACCTCGGCAACCGCGAGCACTACTTCCTGACCCGCCTCCTGTCCGGCGAGATGCGCCTGGGGGACGGTCCCGAAGGCGTGCGCCACAGCGACGAGAACTGGTATTCGCCCGAATGGGTGGGGCTGGAGCGGCTGGACGAGGTGAATCTGGTACCGGAGGGTGTTCGGGGGCTGGTGCGGGAGATGGGGGAGAAGAGGTGAGTGGGGGCGCCCGGCTGATTCACCCCCTCCCAGCCTCCCCCCTCAAGGGGGAGGAGTTAAAGACTCTTCCTCGCTTCCAAGACCTGCTGGATTCGTTCCAGCACGCCCGCCAGATTCGTTCTGACCTCGTTATTCCAGAAGCGCAGCGTTTCGAAACCGTGTGCCGCCATGTCTGCGTCTCGTTCCCGGTCGGTCTCGCTGTTCAGGTGTTGGCTGCCGTCCAGTTCAAGGACGAGGCGGCGCTCGTAGCACACGAAATCGGCCACATAGCGCCCCATCGGTTCCTGCCGCCGAAAGCTGACGCCCAGCGCCTTGCCGCGCAGGTGCCGCCACAGCAGCGCTTCTTCGGGCGTCATGCGCCGCCTCAGCGTCCGCGCCACTTCGGTAGACGGACTCGTCCTTTCTCCCCTGTGCGCCACACCGCAGGCTAACGCCCTCACATCTTTTCTCCCTCCCCCTTCAGGGGGGAGGGCCGGGGAGGGGGTGCCTACGCCCAAGCTTCCCCCTCCCCCCGAGGTCCCCCATGAAACTGCCCTACTCCTGGCTCAAGGAACTTGTCCCCGCCCTCCCGCCCGTCTCCGACCTCGAACCCCTCCTCGCCTCGCTGGGCCTGCCGCTGGAGGGGGTGGAGGAGGTGCCTGCCCCAGCCGAGGGGGTCGTGCTCGCCACCGTCACGCAGGCTGAGCCTCTGCCGGGCACCGCGCTGACCCGACTCGCGCTCGACGTGGGGCCGCACGGGGCGCGGGAAATCGCTTCGGGGGCGCCCAACGCGGTGGGTCTTCCCGCCGGAACGATGGTCGCCCTGGTGACCCCCGGCACCCGCCTGGGCGACGTGGAGTACGGCGTGCGCCCGATGCAGGGCGTGGAGTCGTGGGGCATGGCCGCGAGCGCGAAGGAACTTGGGGTCGGGGAGAGCAGCGCCGGACTGCTGCTGTTCCCGGCTGGCACGGCCGCCCCCGGCACGCCCCTGCATGAACTGTGGGCCGCCGACCAAGTGCTCGACGTGGAGGTCACTCCCAACCGCGCCGACGTATTGAGTGCCCTGGGGCTCGCCCGCGACCTCGCCGCGTACCTGGGGACCGAGCTGGTGGAGCCGGAGGCCGGACCCGCCCCCAGCGGGGAGGGCGAGATTCGCGTCGTCCTCCCCCCGCGTGGGGTGACGCTGGAGCGCGACCCGTCGGGCAAGATTCGGTTCGGCTGCGACCACTTCGCGGCCCGGACGGTGAACGGCGTGCAGAACGGCCCCGCGCCCCTGTGGATGCAGCGCCGCCTGACGCTCGCGGGGATGCGCTCCATCGACCTGATCGTGGACACCAGCAACTACGTGATGCTGGAACTCGGCCAGCCCACCGCCCTCTACGACCGCCGCGACGTGCAGGGCGGCCAGATCATCGTCTCCTTCGGGCTGCGGCAGGGCGAGACCGTGCGCGACCTGCTGGGGGGCGAGCACACCGTCGGCCCCGAAGACCTCCTGATCCGCGACGGGCGCGAGGTGGGCATTCCCAGCGTGGCGGAGGCCTTTGCCACGGCGGGCCAGCCGAAAGCGGGTCAGGGCGTCCTGGGCATCGCGGGCATCATGGGCGGCGACCACGGGCACGTGCGGGCGGACACGGCGGACGTGGTCATCGAGTCCGCGCACTTTGACCCCGTGCTGCTGCGCCGCACGAGCACCCGCCTGGGCCTCAAGACCGACGCCGTCTACCGCTACGAGCGCGGGGTAGACCCCCTGCTCGCGCCCCGCGCCGCCGACCGGGTGGCGGGATTGCTCGCGGCGTGCGGGGGCGGTCAGGTCCACCCCGGCGCGACCGTGGTGGGGGAACCCGAACTCCCGGCCCCCATTGAGGCGACGGGCGAGCAGATTCGCGCCCTGCTGGGCATGGACATCCCGACCGGGGAGATGGAGGCCATCCTGACCCGCCTGGGCTGCCGCGTTACGCGCGACGGCGACCGTCTGACCGTTACCCCTCCCTCGTGGCGGGTGGACATGGCCCTGTGGCAGGACCTCGCGGAGGAGGTGGCGCGGCTGCACGGCTACGCGGGGCTGCCCGAGACGCTCCCCACCCTGCGCGTCCACGAGAGCAACCTCGGGGCGGGCGACGAGAGTGCGGGCCGGACAGAGTTGCGTCGTACCCTCGCTGGGCTGGGCTTTCAGGAGGTCGTGACCTACACCTTCACCAGCGACGAGGAGGCCGGGAAGGCCCGCAGCGAGCGCCCCGGCGTGCGGCTGCGTAACCCCCTGACCGCCGACCGCACCGGGATGCGGACCGCCCTCTACCCCAGCCTGCTGCGGGCGGCGGGGATGCACCCCAAGGGCGAGCGCGTGCTCCTGTTCGAGATCGGGCGCGTCTTCCCGGCGTCGGGCGAGACGGAGCGCCTGGGCCTGCTGATGCGCGGCCCGCTCGCCCCGGCGACCCACCAGCCCGGCGTGGCGGGGTCGTTCGCGGCGTTCAAGGGGCTGGTGGAAGCCTTCGCCGCCGGACAGGGTGCAGCGCTGGAGGTGCGGCAGGTGCGCGGCGAGGCGGTGCCGTCCGCCCTGCACCCCGGTATCGCGGGTGAAGTCGTGTGGAACGGCCAAAGCGTGGGCTGGCTGGGCGCCCTACATCCGGAAGTCGCGCAGGAGTTCGGGCTGAAGGGAGACACCTTCGTGCTGGAGGTGGCCCTGCCGCTGCCGGGCCGGGCCTGGGGTTTCCGCGATCCCAGCCGCGCCCCCGCCGCGTGGCGCGACCTCGCCGTGATCGCCCCGCGCGAGGTGAGCTACGGCGAGGTGGCGGCCCTGCTGCGCGGAGAGGCGGGCGAGTTGCTGGAGAGCGTGCAGCCCTTCGACGTGTACGAGGGCGAGCAGGTGGGCGAGGGCAACCGCAGCGTGGCCGTGCGCCTCGTCTTCCGGGGCGAGCGGACCCTCACCGACGCCGAGGTGGACCCCGTGATGGACCGCCTGATGGACGCGGTGCGGGCGCAGGGCTGGAGCATCCGCGAGAAGTAAGCCGGGACTATAAGGGGGCTGGGGCGAGAGGCTCCAGCCCCTCCTCTTTACGCCCGCCGCCGCCGGAACACCGCGCCCGCCCCCATCTCCGCCGTCATTCGGACCAGGGCGAGCAGCGGGGCCTCCTCCGCGTTCACTTCCTCCCCACGGGCCAGCCGCCGCATCGCGTCTTCGTACCAGGCGATTTCCATATAGCCGCTGTGGTCCAGCGGGCGAATGCCCGTCTTCAGAGGCCGGACTCCGCTGCTCGCATCCTCGCCGCGCAGTACCCGTGCGCTGAAGGTATGGTCGAGCACCAGCGGGCGGCCCAGGCCCACCATGTCGGCGGCCCCGTCCTCCAGCGCCTGCCGGATGGTGGCGGCGTCGCGGAAGCCCCCGGTCACGCAGACCGGCACGCCCGCCACCGCCCGCGCCCGGCGCGAGAAGTCGGCGAAGAAGCCGCCGCGCTCGCCCCGGCCGAGCATCATCATCGGTTTCTCGTAGGTGCCGCCCGACAGCTCGATCAGGTCGCAGCCCCGCGCCCCCAGCGCCCGCACCACCGCCAGGCTCTCCTCCTCCGAGAAACCGCCCCGCACGAAGTCGGAGGAATTGAGCTTGACGCCCACCGGAAAGCGCGGCCCCACCGCCTCTCTGACCGCGTCGTAGGTCTCCAGCAGGAAGCGCATCCGGTTCTCCAGGCTCCCGCCGTATTCGTCGGTGCGGACGTTGTGCCGGGGCGAGAGGAACTGCGAGAACAGGTAGCCGTGCGCCGCGTGAAGCTGCACGCCGCCGAAGCCCGCCCGCTGTGCGAGCAGTGCGGAGCGGGCAAAACGGGCCGTCAGTCCGTGAATCTCGGGGACGGTCAGCTCGCGCGGTGTGGCGAAGGCGCGGGCCATTCCGCCCTCAAAGGGCAGGGCGCTGGGGGCCACCGTGCCGCCCGCGTTCAGGCCTCGCGGGGCCTGCTTGCCGGGGTGGTTGAGCTGCATCCACAGCGCGGCCCCGTCCCGCGACCCCTGCACCGCCCAGCGGTGAAAGTCGGCGAGGTGCCGCTCGTCTTCCAGCACCACGTTGCCGGGTTCCCCCAGGGCGCGGGCGTCCACCATCACGTTTCCGGTGAGCAGCAGGCCGGTGCCGCCCCGCGCCCACCGCGCGTACAGGGCGGGCAGTTCGGGCCGGGGCGCGTGGTCGCGGGTGCCCAGCGCCTCGCTCATGGCGCCTTTGAGCAGCCGGTTATTCACCGTCACGCCGCAGGGCAGGGTCAGGGGATCGGTCACCGCAGTCATGGCACGAGGCTAGCGCGGCCCCGCCACGTCTCCACCGCCCGCCGGGTGTAGAGGCCCAGCAGGTCGGCCCCGTCCACCTCGCCAGCCGCCCACCACCGTGCCCCCGTGATCTCGCCTTCCGGCAGGGTGAGTTTCCCCGTGACGCCCTGTGCCCGGTACAGTACGCCCACGCTGTCCCAGGGGCCGGAGGCGTCCTCGTAGCGGAACTCCGGCCCTTGCAGGAGCGCGGTGGGCGTCAGCCGCTCGGCCCACAGGCCCGTTTCCTCATGCAGTTCCCGGCGGGCACAGGCCTCGAAGCTCTCGCCAGGGTGCAGTTTGCCGCCCGGCAGCACCCACTGCCCGGTGCGGGCGTGCCGGAGTAGGAGGAGGCGTCCCTGATTGTCATCGACCAGCACGCTCGCGCCGGGGGCGAAGAGGGGGCGGGGGCCGACCGCCGCCCGCAACCGCGCCAGGTGGTCGTCGTGGGATGGGGTTGCCGGAAAGGGGAGAAGCGGCAGAGCAGGCAGGCCCGCCCGGAGACGCAAAACATTCATATTGACGCGGTTGATGTTGCTGCTCAGCGGCGGCAGGTCATTCAGTCCGAACCAGCGCAGTTCCAGCGTCTCGCCGCTGTCGTCCGGTGCGGCGTGCGCGAGGGCCGCCGCAGGCAGGCTGCCGTGCGTCCGCATTCCGACCAGATAAATCTCGTGGCCGTTGGGGTAACGGTGATAGAACTCCGGGCCGCTCACCAGCCCTTCTGCCAGCGGCAGGGGCGCGAGGTCCGGGCAACTCAGCCCCGTTTCCTCCAGCAGCTCCCGGTGCGCGGCCTCCAGAAAGCTCTCGCCGGGTTCCAGTCCGCCGCCGACCACGCCCCACAGCCCGTCGTCTCCCCGGCGTTGCAGCAGGATGCGGCCCGTTTCGTCCTGAATCAGCACGCTCACGCCGACCGAGATCAGCGGCGCACTTCCCCACACGGCGCGCAATTCTCCCAGGTAGGACATGCCCCGCACCCTAGCGCTCCCCGCCGCGTAGCGTGGGCGCATGTCCGACGCCCGCGACCCTTTTCCAGATAGGCCCACTCCCGACTGGCCCACTCCCGACTGGCACTACGAGACGACCGCCGTGCAGAGCGCCATCCCGCGCGGACTGGGCGAGACGGTCGGGATTCCCATTCACCAGGCGGCCGCTTTCCAGTTCGCCACGCTGGAAGAAGCGCAGGGCGAGTTCGCCCAGGGCACCGGCCTGAGCTACGCCCGGCTCCAGAATCCCACCGTGCGGGCGCTGGAGGAGCGGATCACGGCGCTGGAGGGGGGCGCCGCGACCGTCGCCCTCGCCAGCGGGCAGGCGGCGACCCTCACCGCCATCCTGAGCGTGTGCCGCGCCGGGGACCATGTGGTGTCCACCGCCAGCCTGTTCGGCGGCACGGCGGGCCTGCTGAACAACGTGCTGCCGCTGATGGGCATTTCGGCCACCCTGACCGCGAACACGCCGGAGGCCATCGCGGCGGCGATGGGGCCGGGCACCCGGCTGGTCTGGGCCGAGACCATCGGCAACCCCGCCGGGGACGTGCCGGACCTCGCGGCGCTGGCGGAGATCGCGCACGGGCAGGGGGCGCTGCTGGGCGTGGACAACACCTGGGGCGGCGTGGGGTTGCTGTGCCGTCCGCTGGAGCACGGCGCCGATCTCGTGACCCACTCGCTGACCAAATGGGCGGGCGGGCACGGCAGCGTGATGGGCGGCAGCGTGACCGTGGGCACCCGCCACGACCTGACCCGTCACCCGATCTACGCGGAGGGCGGCGAGGCCAGCTTGCTGAACACGCGGGGTCAGGCCGCCCTGGGGTGGCGTGCCCGCTGGTTGGGAGCCCACCAGCTCGGGATGACCCTTTCGCCCCACAGCGCCTTTCTGATCGCGCAGGGCTTGGAGACCCTCTCGCTGCGGCTGCGGCACGAGTCGAGCACGGCGCTCGCGCTGGCCGGGTGGCTTCAGGAGCGCCCGCAGGTCGGCCGCGTGAGTTACCCCGGTCTGCCCGGCAGCCCGCACCACACGCTGGCCCGGCGGTATCTGCGCGGCGGCTTCGGCGCCGTGCTGACCTTTGAGGTGCCCGACCCCGCCGCCTTCCTCGCGCGGCTGCGGGTGATCCGCATCGCGCCCAACCTGGGGGACACCCGCACCCTGATCGTCCACCCCTGGACGACCACCCACAGCCGCCTCCCCGAGGCCGCCCGCACCGCCGCCGGGGTCACGCCGCGCACCCTGCGCCTCAGCGTGGGCCTGGAGGCGCTGGAGGACTTGCAGGCCGACCTGGCCGGGGCACTGGGTTAGAGCAGTTGCCAACCAGAGGGCGGCTTCTCGGCCGAGCAGAGCGAGTGACCGCCGTGGGCAGCGGCCGACGTGGAGCCCAGCGGTGTGCTTGTGCTTTCCTCCCCAGGGCAGAACGGAACACCGCTGTCACAACCAGGGCTTTTTCCCCACCACGTACTCCCGGTAAAAGTCCTCGTCCGACTTGGTGAGGTACAGGATGCCCTCAATCAGCCCCAGCAACCCCACCGCCCCGCTGATCAACCCGGCGATGGGCAGGGTCACCACCACGCCGACGATGAACAGCAGCAGCCCCAGCAGCAGCGCCACGATCCACACGCCGATATTGACTCCCAGCATGATCAGCCCCGGCGTGGTGATTCCCAAGTACAGCTTGTGGACCCCGAAGGCTCCCAGCACGATGCCCAGCAGTCCGGCGATCAACCGCCGGGTGGCGATGTCGCCCGGAACCGGGCCGGAAGTGTGCGGCGCGGGCGACCCCATCGCCCAGGGGTCGGGCTGACGCGGGGCAGGGGCGTGCGTGACCGGCTCGCTGGAGAGAGGCGGCGTGGACGGCATGGAGGGGGTCCTGGCCGTCCCGCCCGTCGCCCGCGCGATCCAGTCGTCGGCCGAGTCGAGCAGAGTGGGCCGCGCGGAGTCGTGGGCCGGGGGCGTCAGGGGCTGGGCCTGCGGGCGCGGCGCCCCCGGCCTGTGCTCCGGGATTCGCAGGTCGTCGGGGCCGGAGAGTGGGGTGGGCACGGGCTCCACGCTCGCCACCGTCACCTGCGGAGCTGGGTCGGGCGCGGCAGGTGACGGCATGGGCGGGGCGCTCAGCACCTCGTCCACCCAGGAGGGCACCTCCCGGCGCGGGGATTGCGGGTCGTCCGGGCGGAGGGCGGGGTCGCGGTCGTCTCGCGTCATGCCCCCAGTACGCCATCCGGGGGGCCGGGGTTGCGTCCCCCAAACGGTGCAGGGTCAGCCCTGGCCCCGTGTGCTACATCTGCCCCATGACCCCCACTGCCCCGACCCTGCGCGATCAGGCGACCCAGCAGGCCGAACTGCTGGAGCGCTGGCTGGCCGACCTCTCCGCGCTCACGCTGAACGCCCCGCCCGAGCGGGTCGCGGTCGTGTGCGTGGACCTGATCGAGGGTTTTACCCGTCAGGGACCCCTCGCCAGCCCCCGGGTGGCGGCGATCATTCCGCGCGTGACCGGGCTGATCCGCTCGCTGCTGGACGCCGGAGTCCCGGCCGGAAATGTCGTGCTGGTGCAGGACTCGCATCCCGGAGATGCCCGCGAGTTCGCCGCCTACCCGCCGCACTGCGTCGTGGGTACCCCCCAGGCCGAGGCGGTGGCCGAGTTGCAGGCGTTCCCCGAGTTCGGCCGCTTCCGGCACTTCCAGAAGAACAGCATCGCCAGCCACACCAGCCCCGAGTTCCGGGCGTGGCTGGAGGAGCGGGGCGCCGAGTTCGACGCCGTGATCGCCGTGGGCGACGTGACCGACCTGTGCCTGTACACGCTCGCCCTGCACCTCGTGACGGACGGAATGGCGCGTCAGCTGGGCCGCACCGTCGTCGTGCCCGAACCCTGCGCCCAGACCTGGGACGCGCCCGGTCACCCCGGCGACCTCTACCACGCCCTCTTTCTGCACCAACTGGAGCGCAACGGGGTGCGGGTCGTCAGCGGGGTCCGGCTGGGCTGAGCGCCTGTTCGAGGAGGGCATGGGTGTCCTCGAAATAGGCTTCGGGGTGGGCGAGGGCGTCGCGTGGAGAGGTCCACTCCTTGGCCCCAGTCGCTCCAGTCCACTCGAACCCGAACACGTGCGCGATCACCCGGCCCCGTGGGCTGCGGCCCGGCGCGTCGTACACGGTGGCCGGGGTAGGGGAGAGGGTCAGCGCCGGGTCGTCCGGGGTGACCCCCAGCGCCCCCGCCGCTGCCCGCCGCGCCGCCGCCGCGAGCGTCTCGCTCGGCAGAACCTCCGACCCCGGCAGGGCCAGCAGGCCGCGTCCGGGCCGCTCGTCCCGCCGCGTGAGCAGCACGCGCCCCGCCGGGTCCCGCACGGCCGCGAGCGCCTCCACCCGCAGGGGCGGCCACGTCCCGGCCTCCGCCTGCGCCGCCCGCAGCCACGCGGCGTCGGCCTCCAGCTCCGCGAACTCGGGGGTCCCCCGGAATGCCTCCAGCCAGGCGTGGACGGCGGGGGGGACCATCCCGGCCACCGATTCCAGCTCGCCCGCGAAGTAGGCCCGGCGCACGTCGGTCGCGCTCAGCGGGCTGACGACAGCGGTGGGCAGGAAGGGCCAGTCCGGAAAGGAACGCAGGTAGTAGCTGCTGTCGTCCTTGAGGTGGCCGATCAGCGCCACGTCGCCGTCCTCTCCGGTATGGGCCGCGACCCCAGCCCGCACCGCTGCCAGCCAGCGGTCCTCGTCGTAGGGGTGGTCGGGCACGGCGGCGAAGCGCACCCGCGCAGGGTCCACGCCCGCCTCCCGCAGCATCGCGCCGATCACCTCCTGCCGCTCCCCGGCCGTCCAGGGGTTCTTGAGGGTGCGCGGCGCGTGGGCGCTGCCGATCACCACGACCAGCGTCCCGACGTTCTCCAGCGCCTCCACCATCACCCGCAGGTGGGCGGTGTGGGGGGGCTGAAAGCGGCCGATATAGACGCCGAAGCGGTGGGACGGGGCAGGCGCGGTCATGCCCTCACGTTGGCAGACCCGGCATATGAGAAGCGTGAGGAGTCCCCGCAGGCATGGGGCGACAGGTGCGCCGGACCTGTTACATGATTCCCTTATATTGGACCCATGCGCGCCGACGCGCCCCTTCCCCTGCGCTCCGGTCTGCTGACGGACGTGGGGCGCCAGCGCCGTACCAACCAGGACGCCGCGCTGGCGCTCGACCTTCCGCGTGGGGGGCTGTATGCCGTTGCGGACGGCATGGGCGGGCACGCGGCGGGGGAGCTGGCGGCCAACCTCGCCCTCGACAGCCTCAGCCAGCATTACCTGGAGGGTCGGGGAACGCCGCCCGAGCGCCTCGCGGGGGCGGTGCAGGCGGCCAACCTCGCGGTGCTGCGGCACGCGGTGGGCGAGTACGCGGGCATGGGGACCACCCTGCTCGCGCTCCTCGTGGACCGGGGGGCCGCCCTGATCGCCCACGTGGGCGACTCGCGGGCCTACCTGCTGCGGGACGGCGAACTGCACCGCCTCACCGAGGACCACTCCTGGGTGGCCGAGCAGGTGCGGCTGGGCCACCTCTCGGAGGAAGAAGCCCGGCACCACCAGTGGCGCAGCGTGGTGAGCAACGCGCTGGGCGGCGAGGAACGGGTGCGGTTGGAGCTGTTCGGGCTGCCCCTGCACGCCGGGGACCGCCTGCTGCTGTGCAGCGACGGCCTCAGCGGGGTGGTGGCCGAATCCTCGTTGCTGGAGTTGCTGCTGCCCGCCCAGCCTCCCGAGCGGGTGGCCCGCACCCTGATCGACGCGGCCAACGACGGGGGCGGCCCCGACAACATCACGGCGGTGGTGGTGGACGTCCTGCGCACGGGCGGCCTGCCCCGCTATCCCCTCCCCGAGCGCCAGGAGGGCGGCCCCCTGTACGTGGACGCCCTGCTGAGCGCCCAGCGCGGCAGCAGTCCGCTGACCTACCTGCTGCTGATCCTGGTGTATTTCACCCTGCTCGGCGTTCTCCTGATTCCCGAGCAGCGCCCGCTGATCGCCCTGCTCGGCGCCCTGCTGCTGGGGGGGGTGGCTTACGCCCAGCGCCGTGCCCGCGTGCGGCCCTCGCGGCGTCCGGCCCTCTCGGCGGCGTCGTTGCGCGCCCGCGTTCACCCCCGCCCCGAGTCGCGCGAACCCGCAGGCTGAGGGCCAGGGGAGGTCAGCCCAGGCGGGCCGGTACAGTAGACCCATGAAAGACATCGTGGAGACGGCCGCCGCCCCCGCCGCCATCGGCCCCTACAGCCAGGCGACCACCTTCGGCAACCTCGTGATCACCAGCGGGCAGATTCCGCTGACGCCGGACGGCACGCTCGTCGAGGGCGGCATCGAGGCCCAGACCCGGCAGGTGCTCGACAACCTCGTGGCCGTGCTCACGGCCGCCGGGACCGACCTCGGGCGGGTGGTCAAGACCACCGTCTTCCTGGCCGACATGAACGAGTTCGCGGCCATGAACGCCGTCTACGCCGAGTATTTCCAGGCCCCCTACCCCGCCCGCAGCACCGTGCAGGTTGCCCGTCTGCCCCGCGACGTGCGGGTGGAGATCGAGGTGATCGCCGAGCGGCACTGAGGGGAGCCGGAGCGGGCGGGAAGGGGAGACGGCGGTGGACCGTTCCCTTCCCGCTCTCCTTTCGTGACGCCTCTCTCGACGCCCCCGGCCCGGGCGTGACATCCTGCGGGACGTGGTTGTCCTGCCTGTCCGCTTCGAACGCAGCCCACGCCTGCACGCCATGCTCAGCGAGGCGCCGCACGCGGTGGGCACGCGCGTCGTGGTGCAGGGCAAACGTGGCCCGGAGGTCGCCACCGTGCGCGGCGAGGCCGGGACCCCCGACCCCCAGGCCCGCTACGGCAGCGTGCTGCGGGCCGCGACTCCAGAGGACCTCGTTCGCTGGGACGAGCTGCACCGCCAGGGCGAGGACCTCAAGTGGTTGCTGCGGGCACGCGCCCGCGAGCGCGGCCTCCCGGTCAAGATCGTGGCGGTCGAGTTCACCCTCGACGAGAGCCTCGTGACGGTGAGCTACAGCGCCGAGGACCGGATCGAACTCGGCGGCCTGATCGGGGACCTGCGGGGGCACACCCGCGCCCGCGTGAATTTCGCGGCGGTCGGGCCGCGCGAGCAGGCCCAGATGATCGGCACGCTGGGAGCCTGCGGCCGGGGCAACTGCTCCAGCACCCACCTGCAGGAGTTCGCGCCCGTCAGCATCCGCATGGCGCGGGACCAGCAACTGCCCCTCAACCCGGAAAAGCTCTCGGGGCCGTGCGGACGCCTGCTGTGCTGCCTGCAGTTCGAGCACGGGATGTACCTCGACCTGTTGCGTGACCTGCCGCGCAAGAACGCCCGCGTGTGCCACACCGAGAGCGGTGCGTGCGGCAAGGTCACCAAGCTGCACCCGCTCGCGGGGACGGTGGACGTGCACACCGATCAGGGCCTGCTCGCCGGGGTGCCCGCCCAGGCCCTCACCCGCGTGACCGACCCCGCCGGGGGCAAGGGCCGCCGACCCGAGGTGGACGCGGCCGACGCTTGACCCCCCCGGGCTTCCCCAAAGCCTCTTGCCGCGCCTCTCATCTGCCCGCGCCGCCCGGCCCGGCAAACTGCCAGGTATGCGACACCTGATTTTCCCGACCGTGGCCCAGGCCGACGCTTTCGTGCAGGACCTGCTGAGCCAGGGCGTGATTCAGCCCGAGATGGGCCAGACGTCCTTCCAGCGCCGCTCCTCCATGGGCAGCATGGACACCACGACCACCCAGACCAGCGCGGCGACCGCCACGACCACCGAGTACGTGGACGGCGGCGGTGACGGCGCCGACATGGCGGGCGGCGCCCTGAAGGGCACGGCCCTCGGTGCCGTGGCGGGCGTGGCCGCGGGCGCCGTGGTCGCCGCGACGGGGGGCCTCGCCGCCGTGCCTGTGCTGCTGGGGATGGGGGCGCTGGGGTCGGGCCTCGGCGCGGCCGCTGGCACCGCCGACGCCGCCGTTCACGGTGACGGGATGGAAACCCGTGTCGCCCGCAACTACGACGACCGCTACGACTTCGAGGACACCCACTACGACGAGATGCACAGCACCGTCGAGGCTGGGGGCCGCGCCATCGCCATCGAGGACAGCGTGCCCATGGACGTGGTGGAAGCGGCGATGGCCCGCCACGGCGGCCGCTTCGTGAACCGCTGAGCCAAGTCAGTACAAGTCAGTAGAGGCCGGGAACTCCTGCGGGGGCTCCCGGTTTTCTTTGGCAAGGGAACGGCGCTCACGCTGCGGAACTCACGGCTCGGGGCTGACGCGCACCGGGGTGAGCCAGTCGGCCCGCACCTCCGTTCTCTGTGCATACAGCAGGTGGGGTTCACCCTTCAGTCTCAGGTTGAGCGGCGCCGCCAGCGTGTTCTCGGCGATCCGCGCTTCTGCCCGGCGAAGGCGCCAGGGATCATGGTGGACCTGGCCCCGGTAGAGGCGCCCGCGCCGGTCCGCGCTGTACAGCGCGAGGCGGTGGGTCAGCCAGTCTTCCAGGGTGCCTCCAGCCGCCTGAAACACCGGGCCGACCGGCCGAAAAGCCGCCGCGAAGTGGCCCTCCGGCGCGCGGCGATGGGTTCTCATGCTGGCGTAGCGCGTGATCTCACCGCGCCGGTCTACCCACATCCGGGCGTCAAAATACGGGAGGTGAAAGAGGCGGCGTGCCAGCCGCACTGCGAGCGGCTGGGCCGCGTCCAGCGAATAGAACCACACGCCGGGCACCCCCTGCGCCGTCACGTAGGTGCGCAGATTCAACTCGGGAAAGGCGCTGACCCGCGGCATGTCCGGGCTGAAGCGGGGAGCCACTCCGGCCATCCGGAAGGGCACGATCCCCACCCAGGCCTGGCCCTGCCAGAGGTCGAGCTGGAGGCCCGGCGGAAGGCTGGGGGCCAGGGCCTCCGGGGGGACCGGCCAGTGCAGGAAACACAGGTCCAGCCAGGTCATCCGCAGGACCCAGCGACGCTGTGCTGGAGGACGGGCAGCGGGGGAAACCATGCCGCTATTTATGCACGCCGCTCCCGCTCCGCGCAGGGGGACAGCCGGGCGCCCCAGGCGTACCCCATCGGCGCGTCTCCAGTCCCGAAAGGGCCAGGCAGACCACAAGAAAAACTCCCCCACGCGGAGGGAGTTCTATGCTGGTCGAGGCGGCGAGATTTGAACTCACGACCCCTACCACCCCAAGGTAGTGCGCTACCAGGCTGCGCTACGCCTCGACGGCCAGCCACAGAACTATAGACGCCGTGCCGGGGATCGTCAAGCGGGCGGGGGCGGGCGCTATCCTGCCCGGCGTGACACAACTTTCCTTTGACGAGAAGCTGCGCAATTACGCGCGGCTGGCGGTGCGGGTGGGTCTGGGCGTGCGGGAAGGCCAGCGGGTGCTGGTGCAGGCCCCGGTGGACACCGCCCCGCTGGCCCGGCTGCTGGTGCGCGAGGCCTACGCGGCGGGCGCGTCCTTTGCGGACGTGCGCTGGGACGACGACGACGTGCAACTTGCCCGCTTCTCGCTGGCGCCGGAGGGCAGCTTCGAGCAGATCAGCCGCTGGCGCGTGGACGCCGAGCTGGAAACCGCCGAGGCAGGTGGCGCGGTGATCGCCATTCGCGCGACCAACCCCGGCCTGCTGGCGAACGTGGACCCCAGCCGCGTCACCACGCACCAGCGCACGCTGGCCGCCTACCGCAAGCCCTACTCGCTTCAGGTCATGACCAACCGCCTGAACTGGAACCTGATCTCGGCGCCAGTCCCCGAGTGGGCCGAGCTGATGTTCCCCGGCGTGTCCCGCGAGGAAGCCGTGCAAAAGCAGTGGGACGCGATCTTCGCCGCCACCCGCGCCGACCAGCCCGACGCGCTGGAGCAGTGGGAAGCCCACCTCTCCGATCTCCAGCGCCGCCGCGAACTGCTGACCGAGCGGCAGTACCACGCCCTGCACTTCCGGGGCGGCGAGACCGACCTCACCGTGGGGCTGGCCGAGAACCACGTGTGGGGCGGCGGCGCGGCGCAGACGCCTGCGGGCATCACCTTCACCGCGAACATCCCCACCGAGGAAGTCTGGACCGCCCCCCACCGCGAGCGGGTGGACGGCGTGGTCGTGAGCACCAAGCCGCTCTCGTACAACGGCGTGCTGATCGACGGCATCCGCATCCGCTTCGAGGGCGGGCGGGTGGTGGAGGCGACCGCCGCGAGCGGGCAGGACACCCTGCGCCAGATGATCGAGACCGACGAGGGCAGCCACCGCCTCGGCGAAGTCGCGCTGGTGCCGCACTCCAGCCCGATCAGCCGCTCGGGGCTGTTCTTCTACAACACCCTCTACGACGAGAACGCGGCCTCGCACATCGCCATCGGCAGCGCCTACCGCTTCAACGTCAGGGGCGGCGTGGAGATGACCACCGAGGAGTTCGCGGCGAAGGGCGGTAACGACTCCCTCACCCACGTGGACTGGATGATCGGCTCGGGAGAGATCGACGTGGACGGCGTCACGAAGGACGGCGCCCGCGAGGCGGTCATGCGGGCGGGCGAGTTCGTGATCTGAACCCTGAGTTCAAACAGGGAAGGTGGGCGACGTTCCGCACGTCGCCCACCTTCCCTTGTTCCCGTGTGGACGGGCTAGCCGTCCCGATGGGCCAGCCACAGCACCAGCGCCTCCGCCGTCGCCGGGTTCGTCGCCAGCGGCACGTCATGCACGTCGCACAGGCGCAGCAGGGCGGACACGTCGGGTTCGTGCGGTTGGGCGGTCAGGGGATCGCGGAAGAAGAAGACGGCGAGCACGCGGTCCTCCGCGATTCGCGCCCCGATCTGCTGGTCGCCGCCCTTGGGACCGGACAGGACGCGTTCGACCGCCAGCCCGGTCTTGCTCGCCAGGATGCCCCCGGTCGTGCCCGTGGCGACGAGGGGAAAACGCCCCAGCACGTCGCGGTGAGACAGGGCGAACAGGGCGAGTTCGAGTTTCTGGCGGTCGTGCGCGATCAGGGCCACCTCGCGCCGCCCGCCAGTCTGGGGCGCCGTCACAGGCCCTCCAGCCGGGCGGCCAGCGCCGCGCCGATCACGCCCGCGTCGGTGCCGAGCTGGGCGCGGCGCAGGGTGACGGGGGCGAAGGGGCCTGCGTACTCGTCGGCGGCGGCCTGAATCCCGGCGAAGAAGAAGTCGCCCACCTTCGCCACCCCGCCCCCGATCACGAAGACCTCCGGGTCGAGGAACTTCTGAAGGTCGGCCAGCGCGACGCCGATGTGCCGCAGCGCCTGCGCGACGACCCGCCCCGCCGCCGGGTGCCCGCTCTGGGCGAGGGCAAAGGCCTCGGCGGTAGACACCTCGCGGTTCAGCGCGTAGCTCGCGTCGCGGGCGATGGCGGTGCCGCTCGCGACGGCTTCCAGCGCCCCGTCCAACCCTGCGCCGCTGACCGGGCCGCCCGGCATCACGGTGACGTGCCCGAGTTCCCCCGCGATCCCGTGGTGCCCGCGCCACACCCGGCCCCCCAGCACGATGCCCGAGCCGATGCCGGTGCTGACCGTCACGTACACGCTGCTGGCCGTGCCCCGCGCCGCCCCGAGGTGCGCCTCGGCGAGCGCGGCAGCCTTGGCGTCGTTTTCCAGCACCACCCGCACCCCCAACCGGTCTTCCAGCCCCTGCACCAGCGGCACGTCGGTAAAGCCGTAGATGTTGGGCGCGAACTTGACGCGGGTGCGGCCCTCGGCGAGGGGACCGGGCACGCCTACCCCGACACGGGTGGCCTGCGGATACTGGGCTTGCAGCGCCCGCACCTGCGCGGCGACCGCGTCCAGCACGGCCTCCCAGCCGGTTTCCGGGGTGGGCTGGACATGGCGGCCATGCAACTCGTCGCCGATCAGGACGCCCGTGGCGATCTTGGTGCCACCGACATCCACGCCGATGGAGGGAGGGAAGAGGGGGGAATCGGGAGTGGTCAAGGGAGAGTCCTCCTGGGGAACTGAGGAAACGGGAGCGCTTCCAGCGGTGGGAAGAGGGGAGGTCAGTCCTCCGCCTGCAGCAGGGCGAGGGCCTCCTCAAGCTGCACCTCGGGCACGTAGAGGCCCACGTCGCCCATATAACCGCCGGTCTCGATCTCGATCACCGGGGTCGCCATCGCCCACTGGAAGGGGGTGCGGATCACGGTAACCACGCCGCCCTCGGCCAGGGTGCGCCGCCAGCCTTCGGCGAGCAACCGGGGGAGGGTGTCGAGCCGTACCCAGAGGTCGCCCTGATAGCGCACCCGGTCCTCGTAGTGGGGGCGGCTCATCGGGCGAGCAGGCCGGAGAGGCTCTGGCGCAGCGCTTCTGGCAGCGGTTCAGGGCGCAGGCCGTCCCCCACCCGGACCTGCACCGTGCGGGCGTAGGCGCAGGGCTGGCCGTCGGCGCAGAGGCGGGAAACCACCGTCCAGCTCGTGCCGCCGATGCGCTCGACCAGGGACTCCACCGTGACCTCCTGGCCCCAGCGCACCTCGTGGCGGTAGTCGAGTTCCAGCCGGACGATCACCGAGCGGTCGTCGCGGTCGGGCACGCCGAGGTCGCGCATGAGGAGCACCCGCGACGTTTCGAGGTACTGCACGTACACGGCGTTGTTGAGGTGTCCCATCGCGTCGATGTCGCCGTAGCGCATCTGGATGCCCGCCCGGTGCGCCCTGGCCCAGTCGAGGGACGCCAGGGCCTCCCAGGGGGCCGGGGGGCGCGGACGGGGGGTGGTGTCGGTGCTTGCGCCGCTCATGGGCGCATTAGAACATCTGGCCGCAAGTTCGGGCGCCTCCCCCTTGCCTCCCGCGTGCCCGACGCTATCTTCTGAACCATGTCTGTTCCGGAACCGCTCCCTCCCCGCGAACGGCGGGGCTGGCGGTCCCGGTGGCGTCAGCTTCAGCGGCTGCCCCTGGCCCTGGTGTTTGCCAGCGTGCTTGCGGCGCTGGGCATCGTGCAACTGAGTTTTCAACTCGGCAACCTGGTCTACCGCACCGTGACCTGGAGTGCCGAGACGCAGGAGACCCGCCAGCGTATCCGTGCCCTGGAGCGCGACGTGCGCGTGCTGCGCGAGGCCGAGGCCGCCGCCCTGGACCCGGCCTATCTGGAGGTCTTGGCCCGCTGCCAGGGCTTCGTGGGCGAAACCGAGGACCTCGTGGTGGCCGAGAACGCCCCCGACGAGCCGGGCGAGGTCTGCGACACGCTGCGCCTGCCCTAGCCGCCCTCCCACCCGCGCTGTAAGAAAGGCCCAAGGTCCGCTCGGGAGCCGGGGGGCGTATCCTGCGGGCACTATGTCACTCGTCGTGCTGGTCACCCTCCCGCCGGAGCGGGCGCCCGAACTGGCCCGAACCCTCGTGGCCGAGCGGTTGGCGGGGTGCGTCAACGTGATGCCGGGCGTGCAGAGCGTCTACCGCTGGGAGGGCGAGGTCGCCGAGGACCGCGAAACCCTGCTGCTGATCAAGACGACCGGCGAACGCTATCCCGAACTCGAAGTTCGCATCCGCGCCATGCACCCCTACGAGGTGCCCGAGATCGTGGCCCTGCCCTGGGATCGCGCCCTGCCCGAATTTCAGACCTGGTTGCTGGACGCGACCTCGGCGGGCGGGCGCTAGGGCACGTCAGGGCCGGGTGCTCGGCGCCGCGGCAAGCGCTTCCACCGTCTTCAGCGCTGCGTCCACTGTTTCCCGAATCAGCGCGGGGTCGGCGAGCACGTCGCCGGGCTGGTGGTAGTTGGCATCCAGCCCCCGGTGGAAAAAGAGAGTGGGCACCCCCGCCCCCGCGAAGGGGACATGGTCGCTGCCGCCCGTGTCCCCCACCCGGCCCACGGCGCCCGCCGACCGCCGCACGGCCTCCACCAGCCCCTCCTCGCCGCTGACGGTCAGGGGCGTGACGTTGACGCCCACCATGTCGAAGTTAAACATGGCCCGCAGGTTCCGCACGACTTCCGGATTCGCCTTGACGTAGGCGCGTGAGCCGTGCAGCCCATCTTCCTCGCCGTCGAACAGGACGAAGGCGCTGCGGTTCGCCAGCGGCGTCCCGGCCACCCGTCCCGCGAGGTCCAGCACCGCCAGCGTGCCCGAGAGGTTGTCGTTCGCGCCCGGTGCCCCCGGCACCGAGTCCATGTGCCCGCCAAAGAGGAAGTCGGGCCGAGTGACGCCCGATTTGAACGCCACCACATTCACCCCGGTCACGTCCCCCTCGCGCACCCGGACGCGCAGGGTGGCCCGCTCGCCCGCCCGCAGGCCCGCACCCGCCTCGCGCGTGACGGTCAGCACCGGCAGGGCGACCCGCTCCCCCAGGGTGCCGCGCACCTCGCCGGGCTGGTTGTTGACGACGATCAGCCCCAGCGCTCCCGCCGCCAGCGCATTGCGGGCCTTCTGCGCGAAAGGGAGCGTGCCCCGGTCCACGACGGCGATTCGGCCCCGCACATTCGCCGCCGCGAACTCCTCGGGCGTGCCCACGCCGGAGACGCGGGCGACCGGGGCCGTCACCTCCCCGCCCACCGACCCCTGAAGCGCGAGGCCCGCCAGCGTGCGCCCGCCCACCTCGACCCCCGAGCCGAGGTCGTCGAAGCGGGGGTAAGTGAAGGTCTCGCGCCGGACTTCGTAGCCCAGCGCCCGGAGCTGCCCCTCCAGATAGCTGCGGGCCTGGGCATTGGCCTCACTGCCTGTCACGCGCGGGCCGAACTTGAGAACGGCGGCGAGGTGGGTCTCCACACTCGCCCCGGCAGCGGACGGCAGCAGCAGCGCTCCCAGCAGGGCCACGCGGTGAATTGTCGGCATGCCTCAGCAGAGCACGGGGCGGGGTGGGGATAGGTCACCAGAGGCACAGTGGGTCAGGGGGCCATCCCCACAGCAAAACCCCCCGCGCGGGGCGGGGGAGGTTTCTTGGCGGGCCTTGTAGGACTTGAACCCACGACCTACGGTTTTGGAGACCGCCGCTCTACCAACTGAGCTAAAGACCCGTGCCTTCCGCGCCGCCGGGCGCGTGAGCCTGGGCAGGATAGCAGAGGCCCGCGCGGGCCTGCAAGGGCCGGGAGCTAGAGCACCCCACCCCCCAGGAAGAGTCGCAGGGCCGCTAGCGCGATCACGACCACGTTCAGGGTAGTCGCGCCCCGGTCACGGGCCAGCACCCCGAGAATCAGGCCCAGCACGGCGGGGGGCAGCACCACCAGCCAGTTGAGCCAGCCGAAGAGGGGCAGCAGGCCCAGCAGAAGGCCCAGCGCCGCCAGGATGCCCAGAATCAGCGAAAAGGTTCTCATGGCTCAGGGTACGCGGTGGGCGCGTTGCGGGTTGCCCCCGAGGTGTCCCCGTGCCCCAGACGGCCCCTGGTGGCCGGGTGTAGGCTGCCCCGCGTGAAAAGAACTTCCGGTGAGTCGAAGACGAACCCGAGCGAAGCGAGCAGAAGAAGAGACGGGGGTGCGGCGATGGACAGGCATCCGGTGCCCTCCCGGATGCCTGGGAATCAGAGCAGCCCCGTATGACTCCCGCCCCGGCCCCCCCCCTGCCGGAGGGTGCCCCGGCCCGCGCTCCCCTGGTGCTCGCGGCGCTGGAGGCCCTCTACCCGGACGCCCGCACCGAACTTGAGTTCCGCAACCCCTTCGAACTCCTCGTCGCCACGGTGCTCTCGGCCCAGGCGACCGACGTGAGTGTGAATGCCGCGACCCCGGCCCTCTTCGCCCGCTACCCGGACGCCTTCGCCCTGAGCCAGGCCACCCCGGAGGAGATCGAGCCATACATCCGCTCCATCGGCCTGTACCGGAATAAAGCCAGGAACCTCGCCGCCCTCGCCCGGCTGCTTGTGGAGCGGCATGGGGGGGAGGTGCCCAACGATTTTGACGCGGTCGTCGCTCTTCCCGGCGCGGGCCGCAAGACGGCCAATGTCGTGCTGAGCAATGCCTACGGCTATCCGGCCATCGCGGTGGACACCCACGTGGGCCGCCTCGCCCGGCGGCTGGGGCTGAGCGTGCAGACCAATCCCGACAAGGTGGAGGCCGACCTGGGGCGCCTCTTTCCGCGTGACCGCTGGGTGTTCCTGCACCACGCGCTGATCCTGCACGGGCGGCGGGTGTGTCTGGCCCGCAGGCCGCTGTGCCCGGAGTGCGTGATGGCGGGGTTTTGCCCGAAGGTGGGCGTGGAGCAGACCGGGGTGCACGAATGACCTGGAAGTTCTCCCGTCAGGTCTGGCTCTACCTCGCTTCCGCCTTCACCTTCGGGCTGGCGCAGGCGTTCGCGGCCCTCTTCCTGAACTTCTACCTGCGGGCGCTGGGGCTGGGGGCCGAGTGGCAGGGGCTGGTCAACGCGCTGCCCGCGCTGACGCTGGCGTCCCTCAGCCTCCCGGCGGTGGCGCTCGCGCGGCGCATCTCCAACGCGCGGACAATTCAGCTCGGAAGCATCTTCAGCGTGGCCGGGGCGCTCATTCTCGCCACGGCGGGAGGGCCGCTGGGGGCGATCGCGGGGGCGCTCGTGCAGGGGGCGGGCGGCGCGATGCTGATGGTCGCCGGGTCGCCCTTCATGGCGAACAACAGCGACGAGAAATCGCGGGTGACCCTTTTCAGTGTCCAGAGTGCGCTGATGACCGGGGCGGGGTTCCTGGGCAACCTCTTCGGTGGGCGGGTGCCGGAGGTGTACGCGGCGGCTACCGCGACCGAGCCGGATGGGCTGGGGGCGCTGCGGGCGGCGCTGCTGGTGTCGGCGGGCTTTCAGCTCGCGGGACTCTTTCCGGTCCTGTTCCTGCGGCCCAGCGGCAAGAAGGCCCCGGAGGGCCGCTCCTTCGCCATCCGCGACAAGCTCACGATGGGGCGGCTGGTCGCGCCCAACGTGCTGGTGGGGCTGGGGGCGGGGGCGACCATTCCCTTCCTGAACGTCTATATCGAGGGCAAGTTCGAGGTGGACTATGCCAGCCTGGGCAACCTGTTCGCGTGGACCAGCCTGGCGACGGCCGCCACCGTGCTGCTGCAACCCTTGCTGGTGCGGCGGCTGGGGCAGCTCACGGCGGTGCTGGTGGTGCAAGCGGCCAGCCTGCCCTTCCTGGCAGTCCTGGGCTACGCGCCGCAACTCTGGATGGTCGCCGTCGCCCTCTTTACCCGTGGGGCGCTGATGAACGCCGCCGGACCCGTCTACTCGGCCTACGCGATGACGGCCCTGCCCGACGAGGACCGCCCGATGTATTCCGCCGTCAACCTGATCGCCTGGGACCTGGGCTGGGCGGTGAGCAGCATCCTGAGTGGGGTGGTGCGGGGGGCGCTGCCCTTCGGCGTGGCCTTTAACCTGCTGTTCGCCTGGACGCTGCTGATGTACGCGTCCAGCGTGCTGGCGATCTACCTGGGCCTCTACCGCCCGGCGCGGCGGGGCGGGCACCCGGCGGCGCGGTCGGCACCGGCAGGGGTAGACTGACCGGGATGAGCGATACCGGAAGTCTGCAAAGCCTGCTGCGCGTACAGGAACTTGACCTCGAACTCGACCGCCTGCGGGGCGAGGAGGCCAGCATTCCGGACGCCCTGCGCGAGGCCCGGCAGGAGCAGGAGCGCCTGAACAACGCCCTGGAGGACACCGAGATCACCCTGGAAGGCGTCGAGAAGCAGCTCCGCGCCCTCGAGCAGGACCTCGCCGGAACCCGCGAGCAGGCGGCCCGCGCCCGCGAGGAGCAGGAGAAAAACGCCTTCGACGCCCGCGCCCAGTCGCAGTACGGCAGCCGCATTCAGATGCTCGAAGAGCGGGCCGAGGAGATGGCCGAAGACCTCGCGCCCTTGCGTGAGCGCCAGCGCGAGCTGACCGAAAAGGCGGCGGCCCTGCGCGGCGAGCACCGCGCCCTGCGCCCCACCCTCGAAGCGCTGGAGAAGGAGGACGAGGCCCGCGTGCAGGGCCTGCGCGACCAGGGCGAGGGCGCCCGCCAGGAACGCGCCGGACTGGTCGGCGCCCTCGACTCGCGCACCGTCAAGGAATACGACCTGATTCGCAAGGCCAAAAAGGGCCTGGGCCTCGTCGAGATTCGCGGGGGCCGCTGCACGGGCTGCAACGTGATGCTCCCCGTCAATGTGCAGCAGAAGGCCGCGCAGGGCAAGCTGCCCCCGGTCAAGTGCCCCTCCTGCGGGCGCTTTCTGGTGCGCACGGGCTGAATCTCCGGCGGTTGATACGGCCCCTGACCTCACCCGGTCTGGGGCTGCATCTTGTACCCCATTCGGGGTGTAAGTACAAGGCGTTGTATGAGGCGGAGCCGAATGGTAGAGTCAGGCACCGTAGAGGAACCCCCCGCAGCGGGTCCCCGCCCGTCCGTTTCCGCACCGCCCCCGCCGGGTGGTGAGGGTTTTTGTTGCCGCCTCGCCTCAAGGAGCCGCCATGACCACCACGCCCGACCCTGCCCTGCGCCACTTCGACGACAACGCCCAGCACATCGCCAAGCGGCAGTACCTCCAGCCCGGCGACGGCGATATCGCGGGGATGTTCCGCCGCATCGCGACCTGGGTGGCGGGCGCGGAAGCCGGGGAGGTGCGGGAGCACTGGGCGCAGCGGTACTACGACCTGATGGCCGAGAAGAAGTTCTGCCCCGGCGGACGCGTGCTGGCGGGGGCCGGGACGCAGCACGGCAACGTGCTGAACTGCCTTCAGGCAGACACGCTGGTCGAAACCCGCGAGGGGCAGCGGCGTATTGCGGACCTCAGCGGACCCGCCGAGGTGTTGTCGCAAGGTGGGGTGTACCGTACGGCGGTCTTCCGCAGCTACGGGCGGCAGGAACTCTACCGGGTGCTGTTCGAGAACGGTGAAACGGTCGAGGCGACTGCGGGGCACGAGTGGCCGGTGGGCAAACGCAGCCAGTCCGGCCGTTACCGCAAGGTGACGACCCTGGACCTGCCCGGTCAGTGGGTCCCCGTCCTGCCCACCGGCCGCCGCCCGGTGCGGGACGACGATTTCGAGGCCGGGGTGCGCCACGGCGTTACCTACGGGGACGGATCGAAAAATACCAACGGGCATACTCACCACGTTCAACTTTTCGGGGCCAAGCGCCAACTTGCCCAGCACTTTGGGGAGTTCCGGGTTCACGATGCCGTGTACGCGGGCCGCGAGGTCACGGTCGCGCAGGGGATGCGCGGCGACCTCAAGGCCCTGCCCGACGAACTGAGCAGCGACGCGTACTGGTACGGCTTCTTTTGCGGCCTGCTCGCCACCGACGGGGGGGTAGACGACCGGGGGTCGGCGGCCATCTATCAGTCGGATGCAGATGAACTGGCCCGACTCTCCCGGCAACTCGTCCGCTTCGGAGTCAAGGCGGCCAGCCTGCGTCTCTTCCGCCACGCGGACGGTGGCTACGGCGGGAAACCCAGCTACGCCCTGCGCCTGCTTAAGCAGACCCTGCGCCCCGAAGATTTCCTGCGGGAAGACCAGCGCGAACGTTTCGAGCGCTCCTCGCTGGGTCAGGCCGCGCCCCGCAACGCCAGCCTGCGAGTCGTGGGCATCGAACCCACCGGCCGCACCGAGGAAGTCTTCTGCTGCGAAGAGCCGCAGACGCGAACCTTCGTCATTCAGGGTGGCCTGCTGACGGGGAACTGCTTCGTGCAGGGCGCGACCGAGCATGCCCCCGAGAGCTTTGACGGCGTGATGGAAGTCGCCCGCAAGCTCGCGCTGGTCACCAAGGTGGGCGGCGGCAACGGCGTGAACCTCGACGTGTACGCGCCGCGCTCGGCGCAGAGCCGCCCCGACGCGGGTGTACGCGGGTGGGTCTACATGGCGGCGACCCATCCCGACGTGACCGACTTCGTGGAAGGGCTGATGCGCCCGCCCACCCAGCCCGACGGGGACAAGGCCCCGGTCGCGGTCCGCAACTGGACGCGGGTGGTCTACGGCGAGGCGGTCCCCACCGACCTCGTGGCGCTGGCCCGGCAGAACGGGGTGCAGATCGTGCGGGCGCTGCCGGAGGGCGTGCAAGCTGTCGCGGACGACATGGGCGGCATCATCGACGCGGCGCGGGCGGTCGCGGAGACGGCGCGGGTGGGCGTCGAGCCGCGCATCGACCTCTCGCCCATGCGCCCGGAAGGGGCTCCCATCCGGGGGTCCGGCGGCACCAGCTCCGGCCCGGTGTCCTTCCTGCTGGAAATTTTCGACAACTTCCTGGAATGGGCCAACCGGGGCGGCGAGACGAGCGGGCCGGTGAACACGCTGCGCTTTGTCTACTCGCCGGTGCTGCGGGTGGTGAGGCAGGGCGGCACGAGGCGCGGCGCGGGCATGGCGACCATCGCCATCGAGCATCCCGACGTGCTGGACTTCCTGACCGCCAAGGACCTCGACCGCGAGGCGGCGGAAGGCGACATCTCCACCTTCAACATCTCCATCCTGATCACCGAGAAGTTCTGGCAGGCGCTGGAGCGCGACGCCCTGTGGCATGTGGACGTGCAGGAGGTGCCCGGCAAGTATTACCTCGCCCCCCAGGACGGGCTGTACGACGGCCGCCTGCCCGCGCTGCCCGACCGCGCCGAGGACGGTGCGCGGGGCGTGCCCCTCTACCGCACTGCCCCCCAGGGCCGCTACAACCCCGCCGACAAGCGCCCCGGTGTCCCGGCGAAGTGGCTGTGGGACCAGATCGCCGAGCATGCCTGGAGCACGGGCGAGCCGGGCCTGATCTTCGTGGACCGGGTGAACGAGCACTCGGCGCTGAAGAACCTGGGCAAGCGGTACGAGATTCGGAGCACGAATCCTTGCGTGACGGGAGACACGCTGGTCGCGGTGGCGGATGGGCGGGGGGCGATCAGCTTCCGGGAATTGACGGAGGCCGGGCTGGATGTGCCGGTCTACGCCAAGGACGACCGGGGCAACGTGGCCGTGCGCTGGATGCGAAACCCGCGCGTGACGGGCTACGCCCAACCCATCTATGAGGTTGCCTTCGACGACGGACTGAAGGTCCGGGTCACGGGCAACCACAAGTTCAACCTGACGGACGGGACCTTCCGCGAGGCGCTGGAGTTGCAGCCGGGCGATTCGGTGGCCTCCATGACGCGCTTCCATGCCAAGTTCGACGAAGTGCTGCCGCACATGACGAAAACCCGCAGTCAGGATTACGTGTGGCTCACCAGCGGGAAGGGGCAGCCCAGGGGTGAACACCGCCTGATCGCCGCTTTCTCCCTTGGCCGAGCTCTCAAGACAGGCGAGGTCGTGCATCACCGCGACTACGACGCGCAGAATAACCGTCCCAGCAATTTGGAAGTGATGACCGTGGAGGCGCACGACGACCTGCACCGTGCCGACATGCTGGGCGACAACAACCCGATGCGCGAGCGGTGGTGGGGCCAGCTCACGGACGCTGAAAAGGACGCCTACCGCAGCCGTATGAGCGCCTCCACCTCGGGTGAGCGCAATGGCCGTCACTCCGGTCTGTCCCATGCCGAGCTGGAAGAGGCGGCACGCGAACTGGCTCACACGCTGGGCCGGGGCTTCACCAACCGCGAGTGGCAGACCCATGCCAGGGAGCGCGGCCTCCCCCAGAGCTTCTCGGAGCATCGGGAGACGGAACTGGGAAGCGTGAATGCTCTCTCCGAGCGGATCGCCACTGAACTCGGCCTGCCCCCCCTGCCGCGTGGCGTGGGCCAGTCTCGACAGGCTGTTCATAATTTCGACCTGTACCAGTCCGCTCTGGCCTCCGGTTACGTGGCCGTGCGGCACGAGGGCAACTTCTATCCCATCGTCACCCGCGCCTGCGAGGACTGCGGCACCCACTACGAGCAGCCCTGGAGTCGCCGCGAGGTGAGCTACTGCCGTCCCTGCGGCCTGAAGCGGGCTTCTGCCGCAGGCCGCGAGGGAGCACGGGCCGCGACGCGGCGCATCAGCGAGCACACCAGCGAGCGTCAGGTGCGGGCTTTCAACGACCTCAAATTCCGTCTGGGCCGCCGTCCTCTTAAAGCGGAGTGGGAAGCCCACTGCCGTGAGGCGGGCGTTCCTGTCCGGCTGCATCCCGGCGGCCTGCCGACCTACGCGGCCCTCACCGAGCGGGCCAGCATGGCGAACCACCGCGTCGTTTCGGTCGAGTATGTCGGCGTCGAGGATGTCTACAACGGCACGGTGGACGAGTTCCACAATTACTACATCGGGCACCACTCGATGTCTGCTGATGGCGAAAAGCCTCGCTTTAGTTATGTAAATACCAGACAATGTGGTGAGATCCCACTCACAATTGGGGAACCGTGTGATTTGGGCGCGATCAACCTCGCGGCCTACGTGAAGGGCAGCGCCTTTGATTACCCGACCTTCCGCGCCGATGTACGGACCTGCGTGCGCTTCCTCGACGACGTGCTGGACGTGAATGTCTTCGCGCTGGAGGACAACCGGGTCGCCTCGCAGGACCTGCGGCGCCTGGGCCTGGGCGTGATGGGCCTCGCGGACGCGCTGATCAAGCTGGGGCTGCGCTACGACTCGGAAGCCGGGCGGCAGGCCATCCACGACATCATGACCGCCCTGCGCGAGGAAGCCGTGGCCGAGAGCGAGCGGCTGGGCAAGGAGCGCGGCCACTACCCCGTCTACACCCGCAGCCCCCGCAAGATTCCCCACGCGGCGCGGCGCAACGTGGCGGTGTTGACCGTTGCACCAACGGGCACGACCTCCATGTTGATGGGCGTCTCCAGCGGCATTGAGCCGGTCTTCTCGCCCTTCATCTGGCGCAAGATCGGCAGCGAGTACCGGGCGCTGCTGCACCCCCTCTTCATGGAGCTGCTGAACCAGTACCCGCCCGCCAGCAACATGGAGGCGGACGGAGGCGGCTGGAACTGGGACCGCGTGACCGAGGCCGTCTCGGAAAACCACGGCTCGGTGGTGGGGCTGGCGTTTATCCCCGAGGCGCTGCAACAGGTCTTCGTGTGTGCCCACGACATCAGCCCGGTGGACCACGTGCGGATGCAGGGTACCGTGCAGCGGGCCTTTGACGAGGGCGGGCAGCATGCGGCCAACAGCCTCTCCAAGACGATCAACCTGCCCAACTCGGCCACCGTCGCCGACGTGCAGACCGCCTACGCCGAGGCGTATAAGACGGGCTGCAAGGGCATCACCGTGTACCGCGACGGCTCGCGGCAGTTCCAGGTGCTGTCCACCAGCAAGAAGAAGGAGAAGAAGGTGGAGGAGACCGTGACCGCCGAAGCCGTGGCCGAGGTGATGGGGGAGAGTCCCCAGCCCGCCCCGGTGGCCGCTCAGCCCGAAGCCGCCTCCGTGTCTGCGGCGCCCGCTGCCGCTGCCCTGACCCCCCGGCCCGCCGCTGCCGCTCCGGCTCCCGTCTACGAGCGTCCCACCCGTCTGAGCGGGATCACCGACATGGTCAAACTCACCGATCCCACCAGCGGGCACCGCCGCTCCTTCCTCGTCACGGTCAACCACCTCAACGGCAAGCCCGTGGAGGTCATGGTGATCTCGGGCCGCGCGGGGGACGAGGCGAACGCCGACAGTGAGGCGCTGGGCCGCGTCGTCTCCATCGCCCTGCAACACGGCGTGCCCGCGCAGGCGATCATCAAGACGCTGCGGGGCATCAACGGCGGGCTGTACGGCTCCTACAACGGCCGCCTCGTGGGGTCCAAGGCCGACCTGATCGCCGTCGCGCTCGACACCTTCGCCAAGGACATGGACGCCGCCAGCCTGCCGCCCCTCGCCGGGGGCAGCGTGGACGCGCCCGCCGCCGCGCCTGCGGCTCCCAGTGGCGTCAGCGTGGAAGGCATGGGCCGCGAGCGCTGCCCGGTGTGCGAGGAGAAGGCCGTGATCCGGGAAGAAGGGTGCCTGAAGTGCCAGGCGTGCGGCTACAGCAAGTGCGGGTGAACTGAATCCAAGCGAGAGGAGAGACGGGCACGCAATGGCCCGACTCTCCTCTTTGCTCCATCACAACCCCGGAATCGGCACTGCCACCGGGCGGATCGGCTGCCCCTGGCGCTCGGCGGTGTTCAGCAGGGTATTCACCTGACGGTTGAGTCCCTGAATGCCCGCCTCGTTGAAGCGGCCTCGCTTCAGGTCGTTGCCGACGGCGGTCAGCGACTTGTTAAAGCCCGGCAGCAGCGAGCCGATGCGCCGCAGGAAGGGGTCTTGCGTGTTGCGTGTCATTTTGACCGCCGTGTTGACCTGATAGGCGGCGAAGGCTAAGGCCACGCCCGCCTTGACGATGTTGGCCCGCTGGCCGGGGGCACCCGTCTGGAACTTGTACTCGCGGTAGGGCCGCCAGACCCAGGTGTTGAAGGCGTAGTAGGCCGCGCCGAGGTGAAAGACGAACTTGGCCTTTTCCCAGGCGGTGGCCTCGGCCTGCTGGGCGGGACCGGCCACGAGGAGGGCGCTGGCGAGGACGAGGGCGGAACGTTGGGCACGCATGGGGGGAGTCTGGCGGGGGCACGGCGCGGCAGGATGAAGCCGGGATTCACGCACCCTGGACCTGCGGCGGGGCACCATGCCGCCATGACCCAGCCCGCCCCCCTGACCCCCGAGGGCCTCGCCCGGTTGCGGCACCAACTGACCCAGGAAACGGAGCGGCTGGAGGAAGCCCGCCGCGTCGTGCGCGAGCAGATGGAAGCCAACGATCAGGAAAACCAGGGCCTGCCCGAAGCCCAGCAGCGGCTCCTGGCGGTGCAGGCTCGCGTGGACGAGCTGAAAGACCTGATCGCGCGGGCGGTGGTGATCGGGCCAGGGGCCGGGGAGGAAGGCGGCATTCGCCTCGGCTCAGTGGTCACGCTGCTGGAACTGGATGCAGGCCGCCGTCTGACCCTTCAACTCGTCAGCCCGCCCGAAGCGTCCGCCGTGCCCGGCGAGCGCCCCCGCGTCAGCAGTGAGAGTCCAGTGGGCCGTGCCCTGCTGGGTCGTCAGGTGGGGGACGAGGTCACGGTGAACCTCGGCCGCCGCACCGTGCGCTACCGGGTGGAGGAGGTGGGGGACTGAAGGTGGCTCAGCGGCTCATCTTCAGGATGCGCCCGCTGCCGTACTCGGCCACGTACAGCTCGCCCGCCTCGTCCTCCCCGAAGGTGGAGGGATTGTCCACGCGCCCCAGCGTGGTTTTCGTCCAGCGGTTCCCGGTGGTCCGGGCCGCCCACACGGTGCCGCTTCCAAAGTCCCCGAAGACGTACTGGCCCTTCAGCGTGGGAATAGCACTGCCCCGGTAGACGTACCCGCCCGTGATGCTCTGGCCCTCATTGCGCCCGTAGACCAGCACAGGCTCGGTCAGCCCCTGGGTGCGGCAGCCCGTGGACGGCTCAAAGCAGCGGTTGCCCTCGCGCACCTTCCACCCATAGTTCTCGCCGCCCCTGCTGCTGCGGGGCTGGCGGTTAAGCTCCTCCAGCGCGTTCTGCCCTACGTCCGCAATGATCAGGTCGCCGCCCTGCCGATCGAAGGAGAAGCGCCAGGGGTTCCGCAGTCCATACGCCCAGATGTACGGATTGACCCCGCTGCGGTTCACGAAGGGGTTTCCGGCGGCGGGCCGGGCCGCGTCCCCGCTCACGTCGAAGCGCAGAATCTTGCCCAGCGGCGTGCTCAGCTTCTGGCCGTTGTTCTGGGGATCGCCGCCCGAGCCGCCGTCGCCCAGCCCCAGGTACAGGAAGCCGTCTGGCCCGAAGGCGAGCTGCCCGCCGTTGTGGTTGGCGTAGGGCTGCTCGGCGGTAAAGAGGGTCCGCGCACTCTGCGGGTCACCGCGGCTGAAGTCGGTGGTCGCCGTGTACCGCGCCAGCACCGTGTCCCCGTTGCGGTCGGTGTAGTGGACGTAGAAGCGGCGGTTCTGCTTGTACCGGGGGTCGAAGGCCAGCCCCAGCAGCCCCCGCTCGCCCCCCGCACGGGTCAGCCCGCTCACGTCGAGAAAGGGTTGCGCCTGGAGCTGCCCGTTGCGAAGCACCCGCACCTGTCCCCCCTGAAGGGTCACGTACAGCCGCCCCGACCCGTCCCCCGCGTGGGTGATGGTCGTGACCTGCGGCAGCCCGCTGGCGAATGGAACGAAGCGCACCTGCGGCGCTTGGGCCGTGGCGCACGAGGCGAGCAGGGCCGCGCCGAGGATCAGCGCCGCGCGAACGGTGGGGTGCGACATGGGTCAGTGTGCCGGGCGAGCGTGCCCTCAGTCTGTAAGCAGAAGAAGAGGGGACGGTACCCGCAGGCCCGCCCCCTCTGCATATGGAGAGTTGGAAGCTGACCGCTTCCCTCAGAACCCGCTGACGTTCAGCCGCCCGCCCGTGAAGGCCTTGCCATTCAGGCTGGGAGTGGCGATCACGCTGCCCAGGAGGGCCTGGCGAATCTGCGCGGCGGTCGCGCCGGGGTGGGTGCTGGCGTACAGGGCCGCGCCGCCCGTGACGTGCGGGGTCGCCATGGAGGTGCCGTTGTAGCTCGCGTAGCTGTTGTAGGGCACGCTGCTGCTGATCGCCACGCCGGGAGCGCCGAGGTCCACCTGCGTCTTCCCGTACTGGCTGAACGAGGCCAGCGCCCCTGCCTTGTCAATGGCAGCCACCGCGATGACCGCGTCGTAGCCCGCGTCCTTGGTCGTGTCGTAGTTGCTGGGGTAGGAGGCGGTCGCGTCGTTGTCGGTGCCCGAGTTGCCCGCCGCCGCGATAAAGAGGATGTTCGCCTTCGCCCCGCGCACGATGGCCTCGTACAGCGCCTGGCTGTAGCCGCCGCCGCCCCAGGAGTTGTTCGTCGCCACGATGTTCAGCCCGTGCCGGGTCTTGAGGTCGGTGAAGTAGTCCACCGCCTTGATCGCGTCGGCGCTGCTGCCGCCCCGGCGCCCCAGGAACTTGCCGCTGATCATGGTGACGTTGTGGTTCACGCCCACCACGCCGCCGTCGCTCGCCGTGCCGCCGATGGTCCCGGCGACGTGGGTGCCGTGGGCATCCAGGCTGCCGCGCGTGCCGCCGTCGTACACGGTGTTGTCCGCGTTGGCGAAGTCCCAGCCGCGCGAGTCGTCGATGTACCCGTTGCCGTCGTTGTCGCGCCCGTCCACCGGGTCAAAGGGGTTGAGCCACGCGTTGCCCCGCAGGTCGGGGTGGTCGAACTGGTAGCCCTCGTCGATGATGCCCACGTACACGCTGTCGCTGCCCACGCTGCCGCGTGCCCAGGCCTCGGCCGCCTGCGACCCGTACCCGTTGGCGGGCGTGCTGGCGTCCCCGTACATGCCCCAGAGGGTGCCGTTCGTGAACTGCGCGTCGTTGGTGGTCGCCTGATGCTGGTAGATCCAGTTCGGCTCCGCGAAGCGCACCGCCCCGCTCGCCTGAAGCTGCGCGACCTTGCCGGGCACGCTCTGGCCGTCGGTCACGCGGGTGCGCAGCAGCGCCGCCCCGTCCACCACTGCGAGCTGCTCGAGCGACTGCACGCCCAGCCGGGCCTCCAGCGCGGTCAGGCCCTGTGCTCCCAGCCCGCCCGCAAGCTGCACGATCACCTCACCGGGCACGTACTCGCCCGCTGCCGTCACCGGAGCCGGGGTCTGTGGGGCCGAGGCTTCGGGCGTGGGCGCCGTGGCACTGGGGGTGCTTCCGCAGGAGGCGAGCAGGATGCCGAGGGTGAGCAGGCCGAACAGGGGGGTACGCGTCATGGAGCCTCCGGGGCAGGTGGGGGAGGGCGAGGGGCCGGGTTGTGGAATGCCCGGCAGTGTAGAGGCCCACCTGTGCGCGAGGCGTGATGGGGCCTGCCCCAAGCGAATACCCCCGGCGGTCGGGCCGGGGGCGTGGGGGCAGGGGCGCTCAGTCGTCGTCGTTCTCGTCGTCGCTGTCGCCGTCCTGCTGGGAGACGCTGGCCCCGTCTCCATCGGTGTTCTCGTCCTCGCCGCCGGGCGCACACGCCGCGAGGCTGAAGACGAGCAGGCCGCCGAGCAGCAGTCGCAGAAAGAGGCTCATGCCCCCAGCGTACGGAGCGGGGAGGCGCCGCAGGTGTGAGGTTCTTGGGGCTACGCTGGGGCATGACGCCCACTCTCAAAGCCCTGCCCCCCACCCTGGAGAAGTACCGCGCCCCCGGCCCCGAGCGGCTGAAGCTCTACGCGGCCCTGTTCGTGATGTTGGTGCTGAGCGCCGTGCTGGGGCGCCGCCGTCCCGGTGACCTGGGGACCATGGACACCCTGCGCCGAAGCCCCTTTGCCCGCGTGATGTTCATGGACATCGGCGTCCTGAGCACCCTGGGGGCGCTGTACCTCGTGCTGAACGGCAGGGCGGCGGTGCGGGTGCCCGCCGCCGTCGCCTCGCTCTTTGTCGGCAGTTTCGCCCTGCTGCCCGCCCTGGCCTGGGAGGACTGGCAGGCGATGGAGGGGGGCGAGGCAGCCCAGGACCGCTGATACGGTTGCCGCCTACTCCGTTGTCCAATCGGGACAGCGCTGGCCGTGTGGCCCGTGACCGCTCGGCACCTGCGCTGACCGGCCACAGAAAGTGGACCGGAGGCTCGCCCCGGTCCACTCTTTTCTGCCCTTACGCCTCGGCTTCCTCGCCCTTCTTGCCCTTCTTGTACGGCCCCTTTTCCTTCCACTTCAGGCGCACCGGAATCCCGGCGAGTTGCAGGTCCTCGCGGATGCGGTTTTGCAGGAAGCCCTCGTAGGCGCGGGTCACGAAGTCGGCGCGGTTGCAGAAGATGGCGAAGGTGGGGGGTGCGGTTTCCACCTGCGTCATGAAGTACATCTTGAGCTTCTTGCCGCCGAAGTTGGGCACCGCCTGCCGCATCTGCCAGACCTCCAGCCAGCGGTTGAGTTCGGCCGTCGGGATGCGGCTTTGCCACTTCTCATAGAGCTTCATGGCCTCGGCGAGCATGTCGTGGATGCCGTAGTCGTTGATCGCGGAGGTGTACACGCGCGGCGCGTAGGAGATGTGGTGGAGCTTCTGATTCAGCTCCTTCTCGGTGCGCTTCAGCTCCTCGTCGGGCACGAGGTCCCACTTGTTCACGACCACGATCACGGGCTTGCCGCTGTCGTAGGCGAGGTTGGCGAGCTTGAGTTCGTGGTCGCCGAGGTCGGTCGCGTTCACGACCAGCCAGATCAGGTCGCTGCGCTCAATCGCGGCCTGCGAGCGCTGAATCGCGTAGTCCTCGATAGCGGTGTCGGGCTTCTTGCGGATGCCCGCCGTATCCACCAGCACGAAGCGCTGTCCGCCGTAGTCCCACTCCACGTCCAGCGAGTCGCGGGTGGTGCCCGGCTGATCGGCCACGATGGCCCGGTCGGTGTGCGTGATCGCGTTCAGCAGGCTGGACTTGCCCACGTTGGGCCGCCCGATCAGCGAGATGCGGATGGGCGCGATTTCCGGCACGTCCTCGTCGTCGGCGGGGAGGTGCGTCATCACGCGGTCCATCAGGTCGTCGAGGCCACGGGCGTGCTCCGCGCTGATGGCGACCGGATCGCCGAAGCCCAGGCCCCACAGTTCGGCAAGGTAGACCTCGTGCTTGGGGCTGTCGATCTTGTTGGCGACCACGATCACGGGCTTACCGAGCCGCCGCAGCCACTCCGCGACCTCGTAGTCGGCGGCCGAGAGGCCCTCGCGTGGGTCAAGGACGAAGATGACGGCCTGGGCACCTTCCATGGCCCATTCCGCCTTCTCGCGGATGGCCTGTTCCCACTCGTCCCCGCTCCACAGCCCGCCTGTGTCAATCAGCGTGATGCGGTGGTTGTGGTAGAGCATCAGCCCTTCCTTGGCGTCGCGGGTCACGCCGGGAAAGTCCGCGACGACGGCTTCACGCCGCCCGATCAGGCGGTTGAACAGGCTGGATTTGCCGACGTTGGGTCGGCCCACGATGGCGACTTTATGCATGTGGACGCTCCTTTCGGTGTCGCACGCTCCCAGGCGTCAGAGGGAGGGTGCGCCGTGCCCGCCGCCCGCGCTGGGGCGAACAGGGCCATAGGTGAAAAAGTGTAGCAGGGGGAGGTGAGGGGCGGATGGCGCGGGACCCTTCTGCTCCCGCAGTTCAACCCCTCCGCCCCTGCGGGGCACCTCCCCTTGAAAGGGAGGCTGTCGCGGGCATCGTCCCTCCAGTTTCGTGCGCTTTGGAGGCTCCCTTTGAGGGGAGCTGGCCGCGAAGCGGACTGAGGGGTTGAACGCTCAAGCACAAGCCAAAATCCCCTCCCACACGGCCTCCGCCCGCACCCCCCGGTTTCCCTTGACGAATCCTGCATACCGCGCTATCTTATTTGCATCACCGCCCGAAGAGGCGGCTTTTTTGTTGCCTGCTCAGTCCGACCCCACCGCGTCCCGCTCCGGGTACACCGCGTCCTCCCCGGTATATTGCCCGGCCTGGAGCCGCCACAGCTCGGCGTACTCGCCGCCCTGTGCGAGCAGCTCGGCGTGGGTGCCGTCCTCAATCAACCTCCCCGCCTTCATCACCAGGATGCGGTCGGCCATCAGCACGCTGCCGAGGCGGTGGGTGATCAGCAGGGTGGTGCGGCCCCGCGCGAGGGCGGCGAAGGCGGCAAAGACCTCGCTCTCGCTGCGGGGGTCCAGCGCCGCCGTCGGCTCATCGAGGATCAGCACGCGGGCGTCCCGGTACAGAGCGCGGGCGGTCGCCAGCTTCTGCCACTGGCCGCCCGAGAGGTCCACCCCACCGAACGCCTGCCCGATGCGGGTGTTCAGGCCGTCCGGGAGCCGGGGCAGGATGCCGCTCAGCCCGCTCGCGTCGGCCGTCAGCGTCAGTTTCTCCCCGTCCTCGGGCCGCCCCAGCAGCACGTTGTCGCGCACCGTCCACTCGAAGCGGGCGAAGTCCTGAAAGACCGCCGCGACCTGCGAGCGCCACGCGGTGAGGTCCACGCCCCGCAGGTCCACCTCCTCGCCTGGGGCGCCCAGCAGCACCCGGCCCGAGGTGGGGTCGTAGAAGCGCAGCAGCAGCTTGACCAGCGTGGTCTTGCCCGCCCCGTTCTCGCCCACGATGGCGACGACCTGCCCTTCGGGGATATGCAGGGTGACGTGTTCCAGCACGGGCGGAAGGTCGCGGTAGCCGAAGGTCACATCGTCCAGCCGCAGGTCCAGCCGGGCGGGGAGGGGTCGGGGCTGAGGGGGCGGGGCCACGCCGGGTTTGGCGTCCAGAAAGGCGTAATACTTCTGGAACCACCGGAGGTGCTCGGTCCCCATCCCGAGGTACTCGGTCACGCTGCCCAGGCTGTCGCGCACCCCGGCGAGCGCCCCAATTACCAACACGACCGTACCCGCCGTGAGTTGCCCCGCCCCCGCCTGCGCCACCGCGTAGGCGAAGAGTCCCGCCGTGATCGCCAGCGCGAGCACCTGCGCGGGGAGAAGTCCCAGCACCTGCTTGTTGCGCATCCCGCGCATCACCCGCTGGTAGGCGAGCGCCCCGTCCACGTAGCGCCCGGTCAGGTAGGGCATCAGGTCGTAGAGGCGCACCTCCTTGGCGTACTCGTGCCGCAGGGCGACGCGCTGGTCGTAGGCGAGTTCGCGGGCCTCCTGGGTGCGTTGAATGGCAAGGCTCCAGCCCATCTCGCGCAGGCGAATCTGGGTGCGGGCCAGCGGAATCATCCCGACCACGACGACGAGCGGCACCCACCACCCCACCGTGAGCAGCGCCCCCGCCACGCCCATCACGCCCACGACCGCTTGCAGCAGCCCCAGCAACGTCGCCGTGAGGTTCAGCGGCCGGAAGCGGGCGCCCGTCTGGAGGGTCTCCACGTCGTCGTGAAAGCGGGGGTCTTCCACCACGTCCAAGCCGGGCAGCGCCTGCATCTTGCGCATGAGTTGCGTGACCGTCTGCACCGTGAAGTGGTCGGTGGCGTACCCCTGCAACACGGCCCGCCCCACCGCCGTGAGCTGCCCGACCAGCGCCGTAGCTGCCCACGCCACGGCGAGCAGGGTGAGGTTGGCTTCGCCCCCACCCGCCACCGCCGTGATGCCGTCCACCGTCCACTTGCTCAGAAAGACGGTGGCGGCGGGCAGCAGCCCCTGGAGCACCACCATCAGCGCCATCAGCGACACGATCAGCGGCGCACTCCGCACCAGCGAGGGCACCGCCCGGCGAAGCACGGTCAGCAGTTCGGAGGTGGGGATGGGTCCGGTCGCCGGGGGTTTTCGCACCCGCCGAGTGTAGGCAGCCCCGACGGGGGAAACCGTGGCCGGATGGACTCGTTCCCGAGCGTGGGCCGTGCCACAATAGAGGCACAAAGGAAGGCGCCGCCCCGTGGAAGTGGGGCGGCGCTCCTGCTGTGAACCTCAGTTCAGGGTCTTGATGTACGCGTGCAGGTCCACGATCTGCGCGTCGCTGATCTGCTGCTCGGAGTAGCGGGGCATGGTGGGCGCGAGTTCGCGCTCGGGGGTCTTGCCCTCGCGCAGGGTGGTGGTGAACTGCGCCAGCGTCCAGCTCTTGGGGCCGTCGGCCGTGACCAGGCTGGGGCCGAAACCGCCCTGCCCGTTCGCGCCGTGGCAGCCCGCGCAGTTGCTGGCAAAGATGGTCTGCCCGGCTCCCACGTCGCCCGCCGAGTCGGTCTGCTCGCCGGTGATCGCTTCCTCGGCGGTGTTGCCCTCGCCGGTGTTCTGGGCCGTGGAGGACCCGATCTCGCCCGTGGCGCGGGCCTCGTCGGACTCGGCGGTGCCCAATGGCGCGACGGTGGCCCCGGCCCCGGTCTGGTCGGTGGTGGAGACAGCGTCGGTATTGGCCTCGTTGGTGCTCGTCTCCCCGGCGGCGGTGTCGGCCTCGGCCTGCGCCCCCTGCTCGGTGCTCGTCACGCTTTCCTCGGCCTCGTCGCCGCTGTTCGTTCCCATCCCAGCGCTCTCGCCGTCCTGCCCCTCGGCGGCCGCCCCTTCACCTTCGCCGGTGCTGCCTGCGCTGTTCGCCTGACCCTCGCCCGTGCCCTCGGACGACGCCACGTCCTCGGACTCGGAGCCGGTCGCGTCCGCGCTCGTCTGGTTCTCACCCTGCGCGATGATGGTGCCTTCTGGCCCCGCTTCGGCCTCGCCCTGTGCCTGTCCCAGCCGGGGAGCCACGATCAGGAGCGCCACCCCCAAGATCAGGCCGAGCGTCACGCCCAGCACCCAGGACAGGACGTCGCCTGCCACCCATCTCTGCCGCCTCGTTCGCTTCATGCCCTCCAGAATACGCCGGGGCCAGCGGGACGTTGTGCTCCGGGGACTGCAATCGGGCGGGGTTAAAGCAGGGGTTCAGGCGCCGCGTCCCGCCCGTCTTCCGGCGGCCACCACTGCCACCGGGCGAGGTCGCAGCGGCCCGAGGCGTCAAACGTCACGCCCTCGGCCTCCAGCAGCCGCTCCTGCACGTCCCCGAAGCCGAGCTTGTGGGTGCTGACCTTGCCCTGAGCATTGATGACCCGCTGCCAGGGAAGGTCGGTCTCACCGCTCTGTGCCCTTCCCGCAAGGCTGCCCAGCACGAAGCCCGCGAGCCGGGCGCCGCCGGGGCCAGGCCGTCCGGCGAGAAGGGCGAGCTGGCCGTAGGTCATCACGCGGCCGGGGGGGATACGGGCGACAAGGGCGAGGACCTGTTCGCGGAACGTGGCGTCGGGGGAGGGTGGCATGAGGACAGGGTACGGCGGGGGAGGGTGGGCCGGGAATCTTGATTCGGCTTGCCCCTCCCCCCAACCCCCTCTGCTCCGCAGCTCTGCGAGTCCCCAGAGGGAAGGGGGCGCGGCGCTGGGCAAAGGTCGTCCCTCCATCGCCGGGCGTTGCTCAACTCGCCCCCGTGTCTCCCTCCACGCCATCCTCCGTTCAACGCAAGGCCTCGGCGCTCCCGCGCCGAACGGCTCGTCTGCCTGGAACTTGGGCTTGCGAGGTGGGGACGTTGAGCTCGGCTGACACAGAAAAAACGGCTCTCGCAGCAGCAGAATTCGCCCCCTCTCCCCTTGCGGGTGACTCGTAGAGCCGCGAAGCGGAGGGGCGCTGCGAAGCAACGGGGTGAGGGGGCCACGGGGCAACCGCCCCCCTTCACCAACCCTCACCCGATCAGCATTCCCGCCAGCGTGCCGCTCAGCAGGTTCGCCAGCGTACCCGCCGCGACCGCCCGTAGCCCAAGCTGGGCGATGTCACCGCGCCGACTCGGGGCGAGGCTGCCCAGGCCCCCCCGCAGGATGGCGAGGCTGGAGAGGTTGGCAAAGCCGCACAGGGCGAAGGTGATGATGGCTTCGACCTTGGGAGAGAAGGCCCCTTCCTTGAGGGCGTCTGCGAACTCCACGAAGGCCACGAACTCGTTCGTCACGAGCTTCTGCCCGATAAAGCTGCCCGCCGTGGCTGCCTCGCCCCAGGGCACGCCCATCACGAAGGCGAGGGGCGCGAAGAGGTAGCCCAGCAGGAGCTGCACGCTGAGGTCGGGAAAGCCGAACACGCCACCCAGGGCGCCCAGCAGGGTATTCAGTAGCGCGATCAGGCCAATAAAGGCGATCAGCATTGCGCCCACGTTCAGCGCGAGCCCTAGCCCCGCCGAAGCCCCCCGCGCTGCCGCGTCAATGGCGTTGACCGGACGGCCTTCGGGGTCTTCAGGCACCTCGCCCTTGTAGTTCTGGGGGGTGTCCTTTTCCGGCAGCATCAGTTTCGCCATCAGCAGGCCAGCGGGGGCGGCCATGAAGGAGGCGGCGATCAGGTAGTCGAGCCGCACCCCCAGCAGTGAATAACCCACCAGCACGCTGCCCGCCACGCTGGCGAGGCCACCCACCATGACCGCGAACAGCTCCGAGCGGGTCATGCGCTCGATATAGGGCCGCACCACCAGCGGCGCCTCGGTCTGCCCCACGAAGATGTTCGCCGTGGCCGACAGGCTCTCGCCCCGGCTGGTGCCCAGCAGCTTGCTCAGACCCCCGCCCAGCACCCGCACAACCGCCTGCATCACGCCGATGTGGTAGAGCACCGCAATCAGTGCACTGAAAAACACGATCACCGGCAGTACCCCGAAGGCGAAGATGAACCCCGCCCCCTCCAGCGTTCCGTTGGTGAGGTTGCCGAAGACGAAGTTGATGCCCTCCTGCGCGTTGCCCACGACCGCCTGCACGCCCGCGGAGACCGCGTCCAGCCCCTGCCGTCCCAACGGCCAGCGCAGGACGATCAGCGCAAAGGCGATCTGGAGGGCCAGCGCCCCCAGCACGGTGCGCCAGTTCACCCGGCGGCGGTCGGTGCTCAGCAGCAGCGCCAGCCCCAGCAGCACGGCCATTCCGCCCAGTCCCCAGAGAATGTCGGTCATGGGGCCAGCGTAGGGGGCGGCGGTGAGGCAGGCGTTGTCCGGGGTGCGGGGCGTCCCTTCATGCCCGCTTCAGGGCTGCGCGGCCAGTCCCGACGGCTCTCCCGGCCGTGGCCCGAAGCTTAGCGGCGCGTGCCCCGGCTCGGCGAGCGCCGCGAACTCGGCCAATCCCAGGCGGTCGGGCGCCTCAAGGTGATACCGGAAGTTCCACAGGTAGTGCTGCACCACCCGCTCCGGCAGCCCCAGCTTGAGGGCGTGCCGCGCCGACACCTCCGCGAGGTGCCCCAGCCCGTACCGCCGCGCCTCGCGCATGGCCTGGAGGAGGGCGGGGGGCGGCGGATTCTCCTTGCGGTAGGCCCACACCGCGAAGACGAAGGGATGCCCGGTGAGCGCGAACCACTCCTGCGCGAGGTCGGTTACGGTCACGCCCCGCGCCGTATTCGGCAGCGCGGTCATGCTGCGCTCGGGCGTGAGCGGCCCGGCCACCCCGTACCACTCCCGCAGGGCGCTATCCCCGATGCGGAGCACCCCGTCGTACCCGGAGGCCAGCAGTTCCTCGGCTTCGCCCTCCGCCCGCTCCAGGGCAGGCGAGAGGCCGCGCTCGCGCAGCAGCACTTCCAGCAGCGCCACGCTCATGGCACTTTGCGCGGTCAGGGCGATGCGCCGCACGTGCTCCAGCGGCCGGGTGTGAAAGAGGTTGACCGAGTACACCGCGCCCAGCACCGCCACGCTGAAGTCGGGCAGGGCTTCGAGCCGGTCGGCATTCCGAATGAACTCCACCGCGCTGATGTTGGCGATATCCACCCGGCCCGAGAGCAGCGCCGCGTTCATCTCGGTGGGCACGCCAGTGATCGCCGTGACGCCCGGCGGCAGCCTCAGCGGATCGAGGATGGGGGCCACGTTGGTGTAGTGAATCCAGCCCGCGCGGTAGGTCATTGACCTGCTCCTGAAATCACCACGTCGGCTGCGCTGCGGGGGTTGTGGTGCCGGTGATACCAGTCTTCTGCCGCCTCCCAACGCTGCACCCACGCTAAGTCATCCCAGCTTCGCTCGCTCAACCGAACCCTGCGCAATTCTTCCGGAAGATCCACGTACACTTTCAGGTCGTACAGGTGGCGTAACTCAGGATGGAGCGTGTAGACGCCTTCCACGATGAGCCAACCTTCAGCACAAAGACTGACCTGACGGGGTGGGTCATCTGTCCAGGAATAGGGGAGAAATGAAGTGCTGCTCCCATTTCTCAGGGTCGCCAGCTCTGCCCGCAACCTTTGCCACTCGAAATACTGCTCGTAGCCCTGCTCAGGCGTGAGCGCAGCCCGCTGATCCTCGGGCATGATCCTGTAGAAGTCGTCGCCGTGGAGAACCTGAGCACCCAACGACCGGGCGAGACGGTGCGTCAGCGTCGTCTTCCCGCTGCCGCTTCGGCCCTCCAGTGCCACGACAAAGATGTCTTGATGCCAGGGCGCCCCCTGAAGGTGATGCACGAGGGCCTCGAAGCACATTGTCTCCACTTTCTTCACGGCACCACCTGCACGCCCACCGCCCGCCACTCGCCCGCCCGCCGGGCATACAACCGAAAAAAGCTCTGCACGCGCCCGCCGTTCGCATACAGCGTCCCGCGCGTGAAGGCCGTGTCGCCGTGAACCCGCGCTGCGTGGCGCTCGAACATCAGCGTGGCAGGCGGGTTGCGGCGCATGCCCTCCAGCAGTTCGGCCTTGAACACCGCGCGTCCATCGGGGAAAAAACCCACCCAGTCGTCAGCCAGCACCGACGCCATCGCGGCCGGATCGCGGCGGTGGTAGGCGGCGTTCCAGGCGTCGTCCAGCTTCAGCACGGCGTCGAGGTCCCCTGTCTCTGGACCGCTCACCTAGTCGGCGGCTTCCAGCCCGGCGCGGGGGAAGGTCTGAAGCTCGTGGTAATACGCGTCGCGCAGCACGGGCAGGCGTCCGGCATCCTGAATCATCTTCACCATGCCCGCCTGCGAGAGCGCCATCGGGGAGGTCGCGCCCGCCGCGTGCGCGATGTGCTCCTCCTGAATGGTGCCGTCGATGTCGGAGACGCCCCAGTCGAGCGAAACTTGCGTCAGCTCCGAGCCGATCATCACCCAGTAGCCCTTGATGTGCGGGAAGTTGTCGAGGTAGATGCGGGCCACCGCGAGGTTGCGCAGGTCGTCCAGCCCGGTCGTGAAGTCCGTCTTGCCCAGGTTCTGCGCCAGTGTGTTGCCCAGCGGCTGGAAGGCCAGTGGGATGAAAGCGTGGAAACCGCCCGTCTCGTCCTGCAACTCCCGCAGGCGGTGCATGTGGTCCAGCCGCTCCTCCAGCGTCTCGATGTGGCCGTAGAGCATGGTCGCGTTCGTCCGCATTCCCAGCGAATGCGCTTCCCGGTGAATCTGGAGCCACCTCTCGGCCTTCACCTTGTTCTTGGCGACCTGACGCCGCACCCGGTCGGCGAAAATCTCCGCCCGGCCCCCCGGCATCGCCGCGAGGGCCGCCGCCTGAAGCTCGCGCAGCACCTCCAGCGTGGGCTTCTTGCTGATCTTCGACAGGTGCTCGATCTCGGCGGCCGTGAACGCCTTGACCTGAAGGTCGGGGAAGTTCTGGCGGAGCTGCCGCACCATCTCGGGGTAGTAGTCCCACTTGTGGTTCGGGTGGTGCCCGCTGCTCATATGCAGTTCGGTGATGCCGGGGAGGTAACGGCGGCGAACCTGCTCGGCCACCTCCTCCGGGGAGTAGTCCCAGGCCCGCTCCTCGCCCTTGCGGGCGGCGAAGGCGCAGAAGGTGCAGCCCACGTAGCAGATGTTGGTGAACTCCAGCCGCATGGAATGCACGAAATAGACCTTGTCGCCGTGCAGCCGCTCCTTGTGCAGGTTCGCCAGCCGCATCAGCGCGTTGAGGTCACGGGTGTGGTAGAGCCGCAGCCCCTCGTCGAAGCTCAGGCGCTCGCCCGCTTCTACCTTTTCCACGATGGGGGCGAGGCTCTGGTCGCGCAGCCACTTCATGAGTAGAGTTTACGCCGGGGTGGGCGAGGGAAGTGTCCCTGGGACGGGAATCAGCGGGAGCGGCGGGCGGGGGCGGCGCCGAAACCGGGATAAAAGTCTGCGAGTTGGCGATAGAGGTCGCTCCCCTCGCCGTCCGCGTCCAGCAGGTACAGGCGTAGGGTGTTCGGCTCGTCCGGCTCGTGCTGGTGCAGGCGCACCCAGCCTGCTTCCAGCCGGGCCACGTACTCGGCCAGAAAATCCTCCAGCGAGTCGGCCAGCACGGTTTTGACCCGCACGTCGCGCCCGAAGGTGATGACCTGCCCCAGCGTTCCCGTCGGGCGAGGGTCAAGGTCAACGCCCACCGAGTTGCCGCCGCCGTCCGTCAGGAAGGGCAGCCAGCCGGAATTGATGTATTGCGCCCGCACCGCCCCGACCGGGCGGGAGCTGTGGCCCGCCGTCTCCTGAAACTCGGCCTCCAACCCGCGCCAGGCGTCCCACTCCATCTGCAGCATGACCGGGGACAGGAAGGTCAGGCCCAGCACGTGCCCCCAGTCGGCGTGCGTGGCGTAGAGGGTACGGAGCGCAGACGGCAGCTTGCGGCCCAGGACCCGCTCGGTTACGGCCAGTTCCGCGTCCGTCGCGCCAGGCGTCAGGGCGGCGTGCATCGCCGGGGCATGTGCAGCCAGCCACGCCTCCAGCCGGGCGAGGGTCGCGGGGAGGTCGGCGCTCATGCGGCCATGCTACCCCAGCAAGAAGGGCAGAGGCTCACCCGGCTCTCTGCCCTCTGCTCCCGGCCCTCTGCGACGTCAGCCCCCGCCCACCGCCAGCCCTGCCACCCGCACGGCGGGAGCGCTGACCCCGTACATGGTGTCTTCGAGTTCGCTGCCCACAGCCTCGATGCCCGCGAGCAGGTCGAGGATGTTGCCCGCCACCGTGAAGACCTCCAGTGGGTGCGCGACCTCGCCGCCCTCCAGCCAGAAGCCCTCGGCCTGGAGGGAAAAGTCCCCGGTGATGGGGTTCGCACCCGCGTGCCCGCCCGCCACGCCGGTCAGGCGCACCCCGGTCAGGCCGGAGGCAAGGGCCGCCGCGTCTGCCCCGCCGGGCGACAGGATCAGGTTGCTGGGGGCCACGCCCACGGTGCCCTGCAAGCCCTGCCGCGCCGCGTGCCCGGTGCTCTGCGCTCCCGCGCGGGCGGCAGTCTGCGCGTTGTGCAGGAAGGCGGTCAGCCGCCCGGCCTCGATCAAGGTGAGGGGCGCACTCGGGCAGCCCTCCGCGTCGAAGGCCCGCGAGTTCAGGCCGCGCGGTAGGGTGGCGTCGTCCACCAGCGTGACGAGGGGCGAGGCGACCTGTTCGCCCAGGCGCCCAGCGAGCGGACTCTTGCCTTCCTCCACCATCTTGCCGCTGAACATGCCGGAATACAGCATCAGCAACTGCGCGAGGCAGTCCCCGGTGATCAGGGCCGGAAAGGTGCCGCTGGGAGCAGGCTGGGCGCCCAGCAGCTCGGTCGCCTTCTCCACCGCCGAGATCGCCGTGCGGGTGGGGTCGAGTTCGGTGAACTCGCGGGTAAACTGCCAGTCGCGGCCCATCTTGTTCTGGCCATTCTCGCTGACGAGCGGCGCGATCATGTGCATGGCGTAGAGCTGACGGTCCTCGCGCGTAAGCCCCTCGGTGTTGGCGACCGTGCCGTACACGTCCCCGTCCTGATAGCCGCCGTAGGGCACGCTGGTCATGCGGGGATCGGCCTCCCGCGCCGCGCGTTCCAGGTCCAGCGCCACGCCCACCTTCTGCTCCACCGTGACCCCGCTGAGGCCCTCGCCGTACAGGTCGAGCGCGGGGGGCGGCGGCCAGTTCTGGAGGCCCGCGCCCGGCTCCGGGGCGACGAGTTCGGCGTTCTCGATCGCCATATCGAGCGCCCGGTCCAGCGCGGGCCGCGACAGGTTCTCGCTGAACGAGTGCCCCCACGCGCCGCGCACCACCGCCCGCAGCGCGACCCCCTGCCGCGCCGAGAGCTTGAACTCGCTCACGTCGCCGTCAAAGGCCCGGATGCTCGTCGCGTTCGTGCGCTGCCCGTAGACCTCCAGCGTCACGCCGCGCTCGCGGGCACGCTCCAGCAGGTAGGCGCGGGCGTCGGGCAGAGAGAGTTGCTGTTCGCCCGTTGCGGTCATGCGCGGCCTCCCACCGTGATCTCCGAGATCAGGATGTGCGGCTGCCCCACGTCGGTGGGCAGCGAGCCGGAGATGCTGCCGCACATGCCCTGCCCCAGCGCGAGGTCGCCCGCCACGCCCACGATGTTGCGGAGGTCCTGCGCCCCGTTCCCGACGAGAGACGCGCCCTTGAGCGGCTCCGCGATCTCGCCGTCCCGGATCATGTACGCCTCGTTCACCGCGAAGTTGTAGTCCCCGGTGCCGGGGGTCACGCTGCCGCCCCCCATCCGCCGGGCGTAGATGCCGTGCGAGACCTGCCGGATCAGGCTCTCGGGCGTCTCCTGACCGTTGTCGATAAAGGTCGAGCGCATGCGGCTGGCCGGGGCGAATGTGTAGTTCTGCCGCCGCCCGCTGCCCGTGCGGGCGTAGCCGGTCTTCATGCTCCCCACCCGGTCCACCATGAAGGACTTCAGGACGCCGTTCTCGATCAGGACCGTGCGCTCGCCCTTCATGCCCTCGTCGTCCACGGTGACCATGCCCCACGAGCCGGGGATGGTGCCGTCGTCGATGGCGGACACCGACTCGTGGGCGATCTTCTCGCCCAGCTTGTCCGCGAAGACGCTGGCATTTTTCTCCACCGCCGTCGTCTCCAGGATGTGCCCGCAGGCCTCATGGAAGATCACGCCGCCGAACTCGTTGCCGATCACCACGGGCAGCTTTCCGGCCGGGGCGTACCCGGCCCGCAGCATGGCGTTGGCGATGCGGGCGGCCTCGGCACCGATGGATTCGGGGGCCACCTCGTCGAAGAATTCCAGGCCCTGTCCGGCGCCGGGGCCGTAGAACCCGGTCTGACGCAGGGTGCCGTCCTGGGCGATGGCGGTCACGCTCAGGCGGGACCAGACGCGCTCGTCTTCAGCCCACAGCCCCTCCGAGTTGGCGACGAGGACGCGCTGCACCCGGTCGAGGTAGTTCACGTCCACCGTCTTTACGTCGCCCACACCCGCCGCGCCGCCGTGTGCCCGGCGCATCAGCGCGAGCTTGTCGCGGCCCGCCGCCTGGAGGGGATGCTGCCGCGCGACGTACAGCGGCTGGGCGTCCACCCGCCGGAAGTCCATGCCGCCCGCGCCTGAGCGGTCCGTCTCGCCCGCCGCGCCGCGTGCCCGCGCCACCTGGTCCGCGAGGTCGCGCAGGCCCGCCGGGGTCACGTCGTTGGTGTAGGCGTACACCACCCGCGTGCCGTACAGCAGCCGCAGCCCGGCGCCGAACAGGTTGCCGCCGCCCGCGTCCTTCACCTCCCCCTGGTGCAGGCGCAGGTTGGTGTTCACGCTGTCTTCCACAAAGAGTTCCGAGAAGTCCGCCCCACCCGCGCGGGCGAGGGTCAGCACTTCGGCGACAAGGGCCTGATCGAGCATGGAGTCTCCTGGGGCCGTCCGCGTGGGGAGGGCCGGTATGGGGGGATTGGGGTTGCGCCCCCACTATGCCGCGCCCGGCGTTGAGGAGACGGAGGGTTAGGCCATTTCTGCTAGCCGCGCCCGCACCCCTGGCCACTCCGCCCGCACCACCGAATACATCACCGTGTCACGCATCGTCCCGTCCGGCCGCCGCATATGCGACCGCAGCACGCCCTCGCGCACAGCCCCAAGCCGCTCAATAGCCCGCTGGGAGCGGACATTGAGAATGTCGGTCTTGAGCTGCACGCGCTCCATCCCCATCTGCTCGAAGGCGTGCGCGAGCAGCAGCCGTTTCATCCGGCGGTTGACGCCCGTGCCGTGCCAGCGGGGGTGCAGCCAGGTCCAGCCGATCTCCAGACCTGCGTGCGCGGCGCGGATGTCCCCGTAGCGGGTGCTGCCCGCCACTTCGTCGCCCACCTCCACCACGAAGGGCAGGGCGTCGGGGGCCTCCAGCGCCGCCGTGTAATAGGCCGTGCTGGACGGCGGCGACCCCATCAGCCGCAGTTCCCCCGCGCAAGACTCGGCCAGGGCACACAGGCTGGGAATGTCCCCTCCCGTCAGGGGCCGCAAGGTCAGGTCGCCGTCTCGCAGCGTCACGTCGTGGTGCATGGGGGCAGTGTGACAGGGGAGAGGCCCGCCCGGACCGAGTGCGCTCTGGGCAGAAGTGGCCCGCCGCGCTACGCTGGGGGCGTGAACGACGGGCCGGAACGCTGGACGGTGGACGCCATTGAGGACAGTCCACGGGGACGCCTCGCGCGGGTGGAACGGGCGGATGGCCTGACCTTCGACGTGCCCCTGCACGCGCTGCCCGAGGGCGTGCGCGAGGGCGACCTGCTGGCGGTGGTGGAAGGGCCGGACGGCGTGACCCTGCACCTGTTGTCCGACGAGACCGCCGCCCGCCGCCGCGCCGCCCAGCGCCGTCTCGACGCCCGGAACGCCGAGGGTGGGGAAGAGGAGATCAGCCTGTGAGCGCCCGACCGACTCCGAAGGCCAAAGCGCCTGCTTCCCGCAAGCCTGCGGCCAAGGCCAAGAAAGCCCCCGCCCGCAAGTCCGCTCCAAAAGGCGCGAAAGGCAAACGCCGGGGCGGGCCGGGACCGTCCGACCTGCTGGGGCTGTTCGTGCTGCTGCTCACGGCGGGACTGGCCGCTTGCGCGGGCAAGGAAGTGCTGAGGGGCGGCAGCGGGGACCAGAAGACCGACCCCCAGGCCCCTACCGGGCAGATGGTGATTCGCTTCCTCGACGTGGGGCAGGGGGACGCGGTGCTGGTCCGCAGTCCCGAGGGCAAGACCATGCTCTATGACGGGGGCCGCAGCGCCGAGCGGATGCGGACGCACCTGGACACCTATGGGGTGGACGAGATTGACCTGATGGTCGCCAGCCACGCCGACGCCGACCACATCGCGGGCCTGGTTCCGGCGGCGCAGCGGGCCAAGCCGACCCTCTTTATCAACAACGGATTGGCCGGAACCACCCAGACCTGGGAACGGCTGGTGAACGCACTGGAGGAGGCCGGGACCACCTTCCAGAAGGCCAACAAGCAGGTGGTCAACCTGGGCAGCGTGAAGGTCCGGGTGATCGCCCCGCCCCCCGGCATGGGTGACGACCAGAACGAGAACAGCGTGGGCGTGCGGATCGAGTTCGGGGACTTCCGCGCCCTCCTCACCGGCGACAGCGAGAAACCCGAGACCGAGGCGTGGCTGGAACAGGACCGCCCCGAGATCAGGGGTCCCTTCCAGGTGTACAAGAGCATTCACCACGGCGCCGCCAACGGCGACCACGCCGCCTGGCTCGCCACGGTTAGACCGGAGAACGTGGTCATCGGCGTGGGCGAGAACAACTACGGGCACCCCACGGGGACGGCCCTGAGCCTTTACCGCGAGACCGGCGCCCGCGTCTACCGCACCGACCGTCAGGGCACGGTGACCTTCACGGCAAACGCGGACGGCACCTACACGGCGACGACCGACCGTTGATTTAGCCTGCGGTTTCCTCGTCTAGCACGGTCAGCCGCACGCCCACCGACTCCCCCAGGGCGCGGCAGTAGGGGCACAGCGCCTTCGCCTCCTGCACCATCCGCTCGGCCTGCTCGCGGTCCAGACCCGGCAGCAGGATGCGCAGTTCCACGTCAAGGTGGTAGCTGGGGTCCGCGTCGTCCTCGCGGCGCAGGCCGACCACCCCGGTCACCTGCGAGGTCCCGAAGGTGATCCCGTCGCGCCGGGCGATCATGCCGATGGCACTCTGAAAGGACGCGGCGTAGGCGGCGGCGAACAGTTGCTCGGGGTTGGTGCCCACGCCGCCGTCGCCGCCGAGTTCCTGTGGCACGCTGAACTTCACGCCGAGGTGATGGTCGGGCGTCTCGATGTACCCATTGCGCCCGCCGTGCGCGGTCGCCTCGCTGCGCGTCAGGACTTTGCCGCCTGGTTGCTCGCCTTGCTGGGTCATGCCGCCCACGCTAGGCGGCGGGCACCCGCGCGGACGGTAGGCAGGCTGACCGTGTGAAGGGACGGTGGGGAAGGCCCGCCCCGATGCCCTACACTTCGTCCCGATGTCAGGCCCCTCCTCTCCCCGCAGCCTGCCGCAGCCGGGGCACCTCTACGACGTGGCCGTGATCGGCGCGGGCCTCGCGGGCACCGAACTCGCGTGGTGGCTGGCCCGCGCCGGGCAGGACGTGCTCCTCGTCACCCAGGCCCTCGACCACCTCGGCAACCTGTATGGCCCGACCACCCACGGCGCGGACTTCCCGCCCGGCAGCCTGTTCGCCGGTGTCGCCGCCCACATGGCCCCCGACACCGACGGCTGGACCTTCCACCGCCTCCTCAAGGCCGAGGTGGAGGCCACTCCCGGCATTCATCTCCTGCAAAGCACCGTCACCGGGCTGGAGGAGGAAGGCGGACGGCTCACCCTCGCTACCTGGGAAGGCCCCGCCCTGCACGCCCGCCGGGGGGTGCTCGCGGTCGGCGCCTTTCTGAAGGGCCGCCTCTTGATCGGCGACACGATGGAGGAGGCCGGGCGTCTTTCCGAGGTCGCTTACGACTTCCTGGCCGATGACCTCGCCCGCTCGGGCGTGTGGATGATCGGCAGCGAGCAGGAGGCCGCCGGGGTGGACGGGGCGCCGCCCTACACGGTGCGCTTCCTGACCCCCGCGCCGGGCGAGCTGGAGGGGTTCCGCGTGACCCGCTTTGACCACCTCTATGCCCTGGGCCGCTGCACGCCGGGCGAGCACACCTACCGCAGCGTGCTGGAGGACGCCGCCCGCCTCGCTGGGGAACTGCTGGGGGAGGGCGAGGCATGATCTATAACTTCTCGGACTTTCATTTCCCCGACCGCCCCGCCCGGCTGTACCCGGACACGCCGGAGCGCCCCTGGATTCTGGAGGTCGGCTTCGGGGATGGCCGCTTCTGGCCGCACTTCGCCGCGAGCTTCCCCGAGGCCCCCAATTACCTCGGCGTGGAAATCAGCGGCACGTCGCTGCTCAAGGCCGAGCGGCGGCTGCGGGCGGCGGGGCTGTCCAATGCCGTGCTGACCCGCCTGCCCGCCACCCCCCTGATCCGCGAGGTGGTGCCGCCGGGAGCGCTGGACGCCATCGTGGTGAACTTTCCTGACCCCTGGCCCAAGGCGGGCCACGAGGAGCACCGCCTGCTGCGGGCACCCTTCTTTCGGCTGGCCGCGAGCCGCCTGAAACCCGGCGGGGCCGTGCTGTTCACCACCGACCACGAGGAATATTTCGAGTTCGCCTGCCGAGAGGCCGAGGCGAGCGGCGTGATGGCCGTTCACCTCACCGAGCCTCCGCCCCCCGCCGCGCTGGAAACCAAATACGCCCGCAAGTGGCGCGACCTCGGCTTGGACCCCCGGCACGCCCGCTTCGTGCCGACGGCTTCAGCCTCCACCCTGGCGGACGAGTTCCCCGTCACCGCCGCCCGCTTTCCCGACTCCGAGGATGCCCCTGCCGTGCCCCACGCGATCCTGACCCTGCCCGCCGACTTCGCCCCCACCGCATTCGCCAAGCACACCGCCCGTGGCGGCGTTACCCGCGAGAACCCGGACGGCTGGACCGTCGTGCTGCTCGACCTTTACGCCAGCCTCGGCAAGGACGGCTGGGTGGCCCTCGCGCACGTCGTGGAGGGCGAACTGACCCAGGAGGTGCTCGTCGGCATCACCGCACGGGAGGACGGCTCGCACCTCATCCGGCTCTCGCGCTTCGGTGGCCCGGTGGTCACGCCTGGCGTGAAGGCGGCGGTGGGCGTGCTGACGGGCTGGCTGGAGGGGCAGGGGGCGCGGGTCACGCACCGGGGGTACTAATCCACCCCGCCGTCTCCTCTTCCTCCACCGCTGCCCGGTAGGCCGCCTGCATCGCCCGCATGCCGGGGGCCAGCGCCAGCGCGAGGGGCAGTGGCCCGCGCATCGTCATCTGGCCGGAGAGGACGGCAGCGGCGGGGTTCAGTTGCCCCAGCCACAGCGCGTGGGCCGTCTGGGCACTCAGGCCGAAGGTGAGGTCGCTCGTCTCCCCCCGCGCCGCCTCGCCCGTGGTCACCACCGCCCGCACTCCGCCCCGACCACTGACCCGGACCGTCACGTCGGGGTCGGTGATCTGGAAGGTGATGGCCGCCCGCCGCCCCACCAGCGCGTCGGCGTCGGGGTCGTGGTGGACGGCCCCCAGCACCCGCAGCAGGCGGGCTTCCAGCCGGGCGGCGGGACTCTCGGGGAGGGTCATGCCCCAGCAGACGCCGCTGCGCCGGGCGCCGGTGTAGTGGGTCCCACACTCGCCTGAAGCGGGGCTTCACCTCTGGGCGCGCCTGCATGAACGCTTACAGCTTGCCCTGCCCCAGCAGGGTGAGATGGCCGGGCACCATCACAAGGAGGTAGGGAAATGAACGAGCAGCTTCAGCAGACCCTGCAAGCCCTTCAGGGTGGCGTGACTGGCCTGGATGCCGGAAGCGCCATCCGCAACATCTCGGCCTGGGAGCAGACCCTGGGCGGCGCGGCGGGAGCCAGTGGCCTGACCAGCCAGCTCGCCAGCCTGCGCTCCATGCTGGAAAGCGGTGACACGGACGGCGCGGCGGCCCTGCTGCCCTCGCTCGCCGACGCCACCGAGCAGGCCGCGCAGATGGCCCCCGCCGCCGATCAGGACGGCCTGCGCCAGCTCGCCTCCATGCTGCGCCCCTGAGACCCCACTCCTCGCAGCGGCTCAGGCCTTCCGGGTCTGGGCCGCGTCCATTGGTCCCTTCCTCCGCCCCAGGGTAGGCTCGGACGCGCCGTGTCCCTGCCCCCTGCCCCGCACTTCACCCACGAACCCCTCTCCGTGATTCTGCCCGCCCTCCGCGTGGCCCTGGCCGAAGCGGGCGAGGTCACGTTCACCGTTCCCGACCCTGACCTGGGGCTGGGTCTCTACGCGGGCGAGGCGACCCCGCACGGCCTGCACCGCCCCTGGCAGACGTGGACCGACCTCGCGGACCTGCTGGGCGCCCACCTGCTTACCCCACAGCGGGTGGGGGAGGGCCGCGTGCGGCTGCGGCTGCGGGCCTGGGCCGCCGCGCCCGAGCCGGACGCCGGGGGCTACGGCGAGGGCGGCGACTGGGCGCGGGTGGACAAGCTCGAAGACCCGGTGTTCCTCTTCACGCTGGTGGAGGCGCTGCGCCGGGTCAGTCCCCCGGCAGGCGGACGGGTGCTCGCGCTGGGGGTGAACCGGGGCCGGGAACTCGACGCCCTGAAGTTGGCCTTTCCTGGCCGAAGGCTGGAGGCCGTCGGAGTGGACGTGGACGCTTCTGCACTCACAGCGGCGCGGGGGCGGCACCCTGGCGGCACCTTCTTGGAACTCGACGTGACCACCCTGCCCCGACCGGAGTTGGGCCGCTTCGACCTCGTCCTCGCGCTGAGCCTGCTGCAGAGTCCCGGTATCCGGCAGGACGCGCTGCTCGCGGCCCTGCGGCGGCATCACCTCACGCCCGCGGGGGGACTCGTGCTGGGCTATCCCAACGCCCGCTACCGCGACGGCTTGCTGAGCTACGGCGCGAGGCTGCGTAACTTCGCCCGTCCCGACCTCAGCCTGCTCGCCGCCGACGTGACAGAAGCCCGCCGGGGACTCCAGAAGGCGGGCTTCAAGGTGTTCGTGACGGGCAAATACGAGGTGCTCGTCACGGCGATTCCGGCGGGGGCGCGGACGCCGACCGGGTTGGAGCTGTAACCCGGCTCAGCGGCGGCGGCTGCCCACCGCCAGCAGCGCCCCGAACAGGGCGAGGTTCTTCAGGAACTGGTTTTGCTGCTGCTGGCGCTCGCGGCCATCGCGGTCCCAGAAGGGGTGGCCGATCACGGTGGTCGGCACCAGGCTGATCGCCAGCGCCGCGCTCGCCGTGCGGGGGGCGATCCCCAGCGCGAGCAGGGTCCCGGCGCCCACCATCACGGCGCTGTTGGCCTTGACCGCGAGTTCGGGCTGGGGGATTTCCGCGCCGCGCGTGGCCCGCACGATGGGTTCGGGGTTCTGGAGGTGGTCCAGTCCGTTCTTGATGAAGATGCTGGCGAGCAGCGCCCGCCCGATGGCTCCCGTCACGCTCATGTGGCCTCCTTAGCTTGAGACGACAGTATAGGGGCGCGCCCCCGCCGGAGTGGCCCCCGCCTACAGTTGCCGCCCCAGGTCCCGCAGCAATCCGCCCACCGCTTCTACCCCCACCGTCAGCAGCTGCACGTACTCGTCGGGGGAGATGGGGCCTTCCTCGGCCCCGCCCTGCGCCTCGATGACCAGTCCGGCCTCGGTGGCGACCACGTTCAGGTCGGCCCGCGCGACCTTGTCCTCGGCGTAGTCGAGGTCCACCCGCACCTCGTCGCCCACCAGCCCCACGCTGGCGGCCCCCACGGCATGCACCAGCGGCCACTCGGTCAGCGTGCCGGAGTGGATCAGGCGGTCGCACAGGTCGTGCAGCGCGGCGTACCCGGCCAGCACGCTGGCGACGCGGGTGCCGCCGTCGGCCACCAGCACGTCGCAGTCCACGTAGAGGGTCTGGTTGCGGAAGTGCCGCAGGTCAATGGAGGCCCGCAGCGCCCGCCCCAGCAGCCGCTGAATCTCGTGGCGGCGGCCGTTTTGCAGGTTGCGCTCGCGGGCCTGGCGGTCGGTGGTGGCGCGGGGCAGCATGGCGTACTCGGCGGTCAGCCAGCCTTCCTTCTTGCCGCGCATGTGGGGCGCGGGTTTGTCCTCGATGCTGACGGTCGCCAGGATCTCGGTGCGCCCGAGTTTCAGGTGGGCGCTGCCGGGCGCGTGGGGGTTGATGGCCCGCTCCAGCACGAGGGGCCGGGGGGTCAGGAGGTCGCGGCCCTCGCGCACGGGGAGCCGGGAGGAGGGGGAAGAGGTCAAGTCGTCACCTGCTGCACCGTGACATTGTGCCCGTCTTCGCCCGTGAGAAGAGCGATGACGGGCCGGGAGACTTCCGGGTCCCCGGTCACGAGGTAGGTCACGTGCCTGTCCCCCGTCCCCTCCCGCAGCCTCCGCGACGCCGAGAGGACGTTGCGGGCGTGCCGCGCCACCGCTGCCCCCGAATCCACCAGCGTGAAGGTATCCCCGAACTCGGCCCGGATGCTGGGCGCCAGAAAGGGATAGTGGGTGCAGCCCAGCACCAGTTGATCGGCCCCGGCCTCGGCCAGGGGGGTCAGCACTTCACGCAGCACGGCCCGCGCCTGCTCACCCCCCGCCTGTCCCGCCTCCACCAGCGGCACGAGTTCGGCGCTCACGGCGGTCAGGACCCGCACCCCGGCCGGGTGCGCGAAACGTTCGATCACGTCCTTGAGGAGCGTGCCGCGCAGGGTCCCCGGCGTGGCGAGCACGCCCACCACCCCGGTGCGCGTCGCGGCCACGGCGGGCTTGACGGCGGGCACGAGGCCGATCACGGGGAAGTCCGGTCCGAACCGCTCCCGCAGGTGCGTCAGGCTGAACGCCGAGGCCGTGTTGCAGGCCACGACGACGCCCCCCGCCCCCCGCGCGTGCAGCGCCGTGACCGCTCGGTCGGTGAGATCACGAATCTCCTCGTCGGGCCGCCCCCCGATGGGCACATGCGCCGTGTCCGCGAGATACAGGAAGTCCTGCCCCGGCATCACCCGGCGCAGTTCCGAGAGCACGCTCAGACCCCCCACGCCGGAGTCGAACACGCCCAGGGGAGCCTCGGAAGGAGTCGGCGGCGGGGTCATCGGGGGGGATGATAGCGGGGTCGGGGAGTCAGAGGCGGCACTGGGGCGGAGGGCCGCTGGGTGTGCGCCAGACGGCCGCCGGAAAAGTGAATCTCTTCAAGCGGGCATTCAACGTGCCGGGGCGGGTGTCCCCGAACTCCACGGTGACGGGCCAGCGCCATTCCCGGTAGTCGAAGAAGTCATCGGGATCGTCGCCTTGTGGGGGCTGGGCCAGCAACCCAATGTGCCAAGCCGCGAGGCAGTCGGGGTCGTAACGGGTTCCCTGCGTCAGCTCGTCATAGTCGCTGGGGAGAACGGTCCGTAACCCGGTCGGGTTGAGGACGGAGACCCCTGACTACCCTTCAAAACGCGGCATGAGAGTCGCGAGGGTGTGCCAAGACGACCGAGAGGGATGCAGCAGCAGATCTTGAAGATGGTCGAGGCCAAGCCGGAACACGGACACCGCACGGTGTCCGTGTTTCTTGATCCGTACGCCTTTCTCGGTTACCAGCAGCTCCCCAGTTACACAGGCCCAGATAAACGCCACACCGACCACCGTCAGCAGGGTGGAGACCCGTTCAGCACGGGTTAGCCCGGTGTCTTCCAGATTGAAGCCCCTCGTTTTGAGCGCGGAGTGCAAGTTTTCTGCCTGCCAACGCTGGGCATACCGTCGGAGATTCGGTCCCACGTGCCCCCGATAAGCGAGGTACAGCGTCTCCCCGGCCGCGTTCTTCGTCGCGGCCACCCGGAGTGACACACCGTAGATCAGGGTCTGGCGTCGCCAGACCCTGACTTCGCCCACTTGGAGCTTGTTGAACACAGCCCACACGGGCAGACGGTGTTGGCCGATGGTGGCGCGTGCAGGCAAGCGAATACAGGGAGCGATGCTGTGCTGATCGAGGAAACGAAACCAGTGCTGGCCGATGAATTCTCGGTCTGCCAGCAGGCACCGGACCTGCCGATCCGGGCAAAACGTCAGGAAGCGCAACACGAGTGATTCCCGAGTACGGGAATCACTCGCCCCACCATGTGGGAGCAATGCCCACATGAGGGGCAGACTGAACCCGTTCCACACAGCAGAAAGCAGCAGGATGTTCACGTCCTGCTGGCCGAGTCGCCAGTTGGTCCGGTCGAGGATCAGATCGACGGGACCGTCCGGCAGGAAGGACAGCGCAAATCTGGGAAACAAACCCTCGGGGAAAGGAAATTGGACGAAGCGACAGAGTCGCTGGTAGCGAGCTGTGAGCGTACCTGGCAACGGAACATGGGTCTTGAGGGTGTAGAGGACGACCGTGCGAGCCTGAATGACCGCCAGGACCAAGGCGGTGAAGACCATCAAGCGGCGGGCATCAAGGGGGAAGGCAGACCGCAGAACGGTCTGCAAGGTATCGTGAGGGGGTCGGCTCTTGGGTGCTTTCATCGCAGAAACACCGTATAGGAGCCGACTTTCTGCTGCCTGTCATCCGTTTTGAAGAGTAGTCAGCGGAGACCCGCAATGCCCGGTCGTCCTCAATCACGCCGAACGCGGCGAAGTCGGGACGCCCTCCCAGGCTGTCCCTGAGATACCCGGTCATTATCTCCTGAGCGGTAGGCGTGAACTCGTCCACTACCTGCGGCACGAACCACCCCAGTGATCCCGAAACGAGTGCCACCAGCCCCAGCGAACTCCAATATCTGCGCCGCGAGATCATCCGTGCAGCATGGCAGGCGTTGGCCTGGCGGGTGGACGAAAAAGAGGCCCCCACGTGGAGGCCTCCTGAATCCCTCAGAGCTTCAGTCCATCGCTCCCCGGAACGTCTCGGCCAGCGCCCGGATGCCGCGCTCGATCTGCTCGGGAGTGGCGCTGGAGTAGCTCAGGCGCATGGTGTTGGCCCCGCCGCCCAGCGCGAAGAAGGGGCGGCCCGGCACGTAAGCCACGCCGCGCTCCAGGGCACGCGGGAAGAGTTCGGTGGTGTCCAGCGCCTCCGGCAGCGTGACCCACAGGAACATGCCGCCTTCGGGTTCGGTGAACTCCACGCCCGCCGGGAAGTGCTCCCGGAGGCGGCTCACCATGTCCTGCGCCCGCTCGCCGTAGGCCTGCTTCACGATCTCGATCTGGCGCGGCAGCACCTCCTGCACCAGCTCGGTGATGATCATCTGGTTGAAGATCGGCGTGTGCAGGTCGGCGCCCTGCTTGGCCTGCACCAGCTTCTCAATGATGAGGTGCGGCCCCTGCACCCAGGCGTCGCGCAGGCCGGGCACCAGCGTCTTGGAGAAGGAACCGGAGTACAGGACGTGGTTGCGCTCGGGATCGCCGCCCGCGTATTCCATGCCGAGGGTAAACAGGCTGGGCAGCGCCTCGCCCCGGAAGCGCAGCTTGCCGTAGGGGTCGTCTTCCAGCACCAGCACGCCGTACTGCCCGGTCAGCTCGACCAATCGGCGGCGGCGCTCCAGGCTCAGGGTGCGCCCGGTGGGGTTCTGGAAGTTGGGAATCGCGTACAGCAGCTTGACCCGGTGGGCCTTCAGCACGTCTTCCAGCGCGTCCACGTCGATCCCGTGCTCATCGGTGGGCAGCTCCACGTAGCGGGGACCGTAGGGCTGGAAGGATTGCAGGGCGCCCAGGTAGGTCGGCGCCTCGACGAGCACCACGTCCCCCTCGTCAATCAGAATCTTGCCGAGCAGGTCCAGGCCCTGCTGGCTCCCGGTCACGATCTGCACGTGTCCCGGTGTCAGGCCGGGGGTCTGGGCCGCGATCCACTCGCGCAGGGGGAGGTGGCCTTCCGTTGTTCCGTACTGCACGGCGGCGGGGCCGTAGCGGTCGAGGACCGTGTTGGCCGCGGCCCGGATCGCGTCCAGCGGAAACAACTCGGGGGCGGGCAGGCCCCCCGCGAACGAGATGATCTCGGGGCGCTGCGTGAGCTTGAGCAGTTCGCGAATGGCGCTGACGCTCATGCGCCCGGCACGGGCCGAAAGCAGGGGCGCGAAATCCACGTCGGGCCGCGTGGGGAGGGTGGGGGTCATGGGTCCATCCTACCCCCGCCCGCCCCGCCGCCCCGAGAGCCGGGGCACGGTGTCCGGGGACGCTGGACCCAGCCGGGTTAGGATGTCAGGGCACATTCCGGCCTGCACCGTCACCAGCTCAGGCCGATCAAGGAGGACTCATGCTCGTCACCGGTAGCGACATTCTGGTTCCCGCCCGCGCGGGGCGCTACGGCGTTCCCTCGTTCAACACCAACAACATGGAGATTACCCAGGCGATCATCCACACCGCCGAGCGGCTGCGCTCGCCCGTGATGGTCCAGATGTCCGAAGGCGCCATCAAGTACGGCGGCCAGGACCTCGCCAACATCGTCATCGACCTCGCAGGGCGGGCGACCGTCCCCGTCGCGCTGCACCTTGACCACGGCTCGTCCTACGAGTCGGCCCTCAGGGCGATCAAGATGGGCTTCACCTCCGTCATGATCGACGCCTCGCACCACGGGTTCGAGGACAACGTCCGGGAGACCCGCCGCGTCGTGGAGGCCGCGCACGCGATGGGCATCTCGGTCGAGTCCGAACTCGGGCGCCTGGGCGGCATCGAGGAGCACATCGTCGTGGACGAGAAGGACGCCTTCCTCACCGACCCCGAGGAAGCCGTGCAGTTCATCGAGCAGACGGGCACCGATTACCTCGCCATCGCCATCGGCACCTCGCACGGGGCGTACAAGGGCAAGGGCCGTCCCTACATCGACCACGCCCGCATCGAGAAGATCGCCTCGCTGACGACCATCCCGCTCGTCGCGCACGGCTCCTCCGGCGTTCCGGCCGAGATCGTCCAGCGTTTCCGCGACTCGGGCGGCGAGATCGGGGACGCGGCGGGCATCGCCGACGAGGACCTCCAGCGGGCCACGGGGCACGGCATCGCCAAGGTCAACGTGGACACCGACCTGCGCCTCGCGAGCACCGTCGCCATTCGCGAGGTGCTGCAGAAGCACCCCAAGGAGTTCGACCCCCGCAAGATTTTCGGCCCCGCCCGCGACCTGATGGGCCAGATCGTGGAGCACAAGCTGCGGGTGCTGGGGAGCGTGGGCAAGGCCTGACCGGCTGCTCGCCGACATGACCGGTTCCTGACGCGGGGATGATGCCCCGGACGCGCAGGGTAGCGGGCAATTCTCACCCTGGGCGCGTATGCTCCGCCGTGGCATGCGCGCCCTTCGCCTTTCCCTGATGATGCTGCTGCTGGGCAGCGTGACCCTGGCTCCCGTCGAGGTTCAGGCCGCGCCCGTCGGTGTGGCGCTGCCCAGCGGCTGGCTGCCCCGGCTGGTGGCCCTGCTGCCGCAGCCGGGGCAGAGCGCCCAGATCATGAACTGGCAGGCCAGCCGACTGATCGTGACCCTGCCGGTCCGGGTCGTGGAGATGGGCGGCGACCGCGAGGCGCTGCGGGTAATCATGAGCAAGTTCTCGCGCGGCGAGAAGCCCGACTACGATCCCCGGCTGGGCATCAGCCGCGCCGAGTTCGAGAGTTACCTGCTGTTCGAGCCGTCGCTGGCCTCGGTCGGCAAGCGGGTCAAGCTCCCCGCGACCCGCGAGGGCAACCGACTGCGCTTCGGGGACGTGGCGGGCCTTGACGGGGTGCTGCGCGGGCTGGAGATCGACCTGCTGACGGGCGAGCTGCGCGCGCCCGAGGGATTTTCCGGCAAACCGCAGGCGTTCGTGGCGGGCAACGCGCAGGAGCGGGCGCTCGACGTGCAGAGCGGCTTTGAATGGAATCTACGCGGCAACGACCCCTACACCCAGAACGGGGTCAACCTGAACGTGCAGTTGCTGGCGCTGAGGGGGGGGCAGACCGTCCTGAGCGTCCGCCGCTTCAGCATGATGCGCGGCGCCATCAGCGACGGCCGGGTCATCGTGCAGTACGTCCGTTGAGCGGAGGACCCGCAGGCAGACTCCCTCCCCCGGGCGACTGACCCGACCCTGACTCCGCCTCAAGACGTCCTCACCTGCGCTTCAGGGGACGTCCTGGGGGGGCCGCTAGGCTGCCGGGTATGACCAAGACCAAGGCCACCTTGCTGCTCGGCGCGGCCCTGACGCTGGGCAGCGCCAGCCTCGCCGAGGCGGGAACGCTCTCGCCCACGCTGCTTCAGCGGGCGCAGCGCGGCGACCAGACGCCCACGGGCGTGATCGTCCGCTTCAAGTTCAGCAACACCGACCGGGGCCGGGCACTGTTCAAGAGTTCGCGTCAGCAGCTGCAGGCGCGGCTCGCGCAGCTTGGCGCCGCCGCCGGGTTTATCAACCAGGCCGTGAACTCGGGCCGGGTCACCCAGCTCTGGCTCGACCAGAGCATCTTCCTGCCGCTGACCCCGGTGCAGGCGCGGGCGCTCGCGGCGCTGCCCTTCGTGGACGCCGTCTTCGAGAACTTCAAGGTGCAGATTCCCCGTGCGGTGGCCCTCAGCCAGTCCTCGGCACCCACCGGCACCCCGTGGCACCTCCAGAGCATCGGGGCGCCCCAGGCGTGGGCTTCGGGCTTCCGGGGCCAGAACATCCGGGTGGGGCACCTGGACAGCGGCATCGACCCCAACCACCCCGAGTACGCGGGCCGCATCGCCGCCTTCGCCGAGTTCAACGCGGAGGGCGACCGCATCGGCAACACTCCGCGCGATACCACCAACCACGGCACCCACACCGCCGGATTGATTGCGGGCAAGACGGTGGGCGTGGCACCTGAGGCCCGGCTGATCAGTGCGCTGGTGCTCCCCAACAACGAGGGCACCTTCGCGCAGGTCATCGCGGGGATGCAGTACGTCCTCGACCCCGACAACAATGCCGACACCAACGACGGCGCCCAGGTCGTGAACATGAGCCTGGGGATTCCCGGCACCTACGACGAGTTCATCGTGCCGGTGCAGAACATGCTCAAGGCGGGCGTGGCCCCGGTGTTCGCGATCGGGAACTTCGGCCCGACCTCGGCCAGCACGGGCAGCCCCGGCAACCTCCCCGACGCCATCGGGGTGGGCGCGGTGGACCAGAACGGGCAGGTCGCGTCCTTCAGCAGCCGGGGTCCGGTCGCGTGGCAGGGGCAGATCAACGGCGTCTTCGTGAAGCCCGACATCGCCGCTCCCGGCGTGGCGATCACGAGTTCTTTCCCGAACGGCCAGTACGGGGCCTTGAGCGGCAGCTCTCAGGCCAGCCCCATCGCGGCGGGCGCGGTCGCCCTGATGCTCTCGGCCAAGCCGGGCACGGGTGTGGACGCGATCAAGAATGCGCTGTATACCTCCGCCAGCAACGCGGGGAGCAAGAACAACAACGTCGGCTACGGGTTGATCAGCGTGCCCGGATCGCTGGGCAAGCTCGGCGTGACGGCGGGCCAGCCCACTCCGGCTCCCGCCCCAGCGCCGACGCCCACTCCAGCCCCGACCCCTGCACCCACCCCGGCGCCGACTCCTGCACCCGCCCCCACGCCCGCTCCGACTCCGGCGCCCACGCCCGCACCTGCGCCCACCCCGGCCCCGACTCCCGCTCCGGCCAACCCCACGGGTCCGGCGGGCTTCGAGCTGTGCGCCGTGGAAGGCAGCTTCTGCGACTTCAAGGGCCAACGCGAGGCGGCCTTCGGCACCGCCGGGCGCTACCTGACAGGTATCGGCACCGACGGCTTCAACTGCACGGTGGCCGAGTGGGGCAGTGACCCCGCTCCCGGCGTGCGCAAGGGCTGCTTCATCAAGCCGGTGGCGGCCCAGCCCGCTCCTGCGCCTGCCCCCGCGCCGACTCCGGCTCCCACGCCCACGCCGCCCGCCAGTGGCACCAAGCCACGCGTGCTGCTGGTCGACGACGACATGGGCCAGGGTGCCGACGTGACGGCCGCGCTGCGCGACGCGATCCGGGCCAACGCGGCTGCGGGCGGCGCCTTTGTGTGGAACACCCAGACCCAGGGCGCGGTGCCCCTCTCCGAGATGCAGCGGGTGGACGTCGTAATCTGGGCGACGGGCGAGCAGTACCAGAACACCCTCACCGCGCAGGACCAGAACACCCTGCGCCAATACCTCGCGGGTGGGGGCCGCCTGCTCGTGACCGGGCAGGACATCGGCTATGACATCGGCGGCAGCGCCTTTTACACGGGGACCCTCAAGACCCGCTTCGTGGCGGACAGCTCGGGCACCCCGAAGCTGGTGACGCGCGGCGCGTTCGGCAACACCGCCTTTACCCTCAACGCGGCGGGCAGCGCGGGCAACCAGTACTACCCCGACGTGATCGCAGACCTCAGCGGCTCGCAGGTCGTCGCCTCCTGGGGCAGCGCGAACGCCACGGCGGGCACCATCACCGCCCAGAGCATCCGGGTGGACCCCAACACGGCCCGCGCCGGGCAGAAGGTGCAGGACCCGCGTGGTCTGGTCGAGCGCCTCGCCACGAACATCATCGGCGGCATTCTGGGGAGCATCTTCGGAACCCCGGCCCAACCGCAGGCCCAGGCCCAGACCCCCGCGCCGCGCGTGTCGGCCCAGAACGCGGGTGAGAACGCCGGGGCCATCGTTGCCAACGATGCGGGCGCCTACCGCACCGTCAACATGGGCTTTGGGCTGGAGGGCCTGACCCCCCAGAGCCGCGCCCTGCTGATGAAGACGAGCTTCGACTGGCTGATGCGCTGAGCCGGGAGTCGGGGACAGGGGAGAGGGCCACGCGCCTTCTCCCCTGTCTTCTTGTGTTCTTCTCTTAGCGCCTTTAGCTCCCTCCCACCGGACCCTGCCCTTTCACGGCGTAAGGTCCCCCCATGCCGACCCTTCGAGAGATCATGACCCCCAACCCCGTGACCGTGGACCCCCAGGCCACCCTCAAGGAAGTCGCCACCCTGATGCTCGAACAGGACATCGGGGCCGTGCTGGTGATGGACGGGGACCGCCCCAGCGGCATCATCACCGACCGCGACATCGTGATTCGGGCCGTCGCCTACGGCCATGATTACGGCACCGCCGTGACCGACTACACTACCGGCAGCGTCTTCACGATGGAAGCCGATGCTGACGTTCAGGAGGCCGCCCGCGAGATGGCCGACCGCCAGCTTCGCCGCCTGCCCGTCACGGACGGGGGCAAGATCGTGGGGATGGTCAGCCTGGGGGACCTCGCCGTCCGTGCGGGCGGGAGTGCCGACGAGACCGCCCTGCAAGGGGTCAGCCAGCCCAGCGTCGATCCCCAGTAACAGCGAACAGCCAACGGAAAAGGGCCGCCTCTTCACCGGGCGGCCCTGTTCGCTGGACGGTTCACGACCGCAGGTCGCGCAGCTTGCGGTACAGCTCCCGTTCCTCGTCGGTGAGGTCGCGGGGCACGGTCAGGTTCAGCCGGGCGTAGAGGTCGCCCCGCGTCCCGTCCCGCCTCGGCCAGCCCTGCCCGCGCAGGCGCATGCGGCGGCCTCCGCTGCTGCCGGACGGGACGGTAAGGGTCACGTTGCCGCCCAGGGTGGGCACGGTCACCGCCCCCCCCAGCGCCGCGACGGGCGTGGGGACGTCCACCGTGGTGATCAGGTCGTCGCCCTCCAGGTCGAAGCGGGCGTCTTCCAGCACCCGGATGGTGAGCAGCACGTCGCCGCCTCCCGGCGCCTGACCGGCCAGCCGCAGCCGGGAGCCATCGCGCGTTCCGGCGGGCACCCGCAGGGCGAGGCGTTTGCCGTCCACGTTGATGACCTCGTCGGACCCAGCGAAGGCTTCCTGCAGGGTGACCTGCAACTCGCCCTCCACGTTCTGCACGAATCTCCGCCCCTGGGTGCCGCCGATGCCGCCGAGCAGGTCGTCGAGGTTGACCTGTCCGCCGCCCGGAAAGCCTCCCGCGCCCCCCTGAAAGCCGCCGCCCCGCCGTCCTCCCATGCCGAAGAGGCCCTGGAAGAAGTCGCTGAACTGCGAGGGGTCGAAGCCCGCGAAGTCGCCGCCCTGGAAGTTTCCGGCGTCGCCGTAGCCCGGCGGCACCTGCCCGGTGTGGCCGAACTGGTCGTAGAGCTTGCGCTTTTCCGGATCAGAGAGGACCGCGTAGGCTTCCCCGATCTCCTTGAAGCGGTCGGCGGCCTTCTCGTCCCCCTGGTTCTTGTCGGGGTGGTACTGCTTGGCGAGCTTGCGGTACGCGCTTTTGATGTCCGCGTCTGAGGCGCCGCGCGTGACGCCGAGGACGTTGTAGTAATCCTTGTATGCCATAGGGAGCCTCCAGCGTTCAGCGGCCAGCCGCCAGCGGGAACGGAGTTGTCACGGGCTGGCGGCTGACCACGGGGTGCTCACTGCTTCTTGCCCACCACCACCCGCGCGGGCCGCACCGAGCGGTCGCCCATGCGGAACCCGAGCTGGTAGACCTGCACGATCACGTCGTCCTCGTCGGCGGGCACGACTTGAATCGCCTCGTGCCAGCGGGGGTCGAAGACCTCGCCCTCGCGCCCGGTGACTTCCAGGCCCAGCCCGCTGAAGACCAGCAGCACCTTGTTCTGCACGGCCTGCATGCCGGGAATCAGCTTGGCGGGGTCGCCCGTGCCCATGCTCAGCGCCCGGTCGAGGTCGTCGTAGACGGGCATCAGGGCCTCGGCGGCCTTCGCCACCCCCTGCCCCTGGGCGGCGTCCACGTCCTCCTGGGTGCGGCGGCGGTAGCTCTCGAAGTCGGCGGCGAGGCGCCCCAGCCGATTCTTCAGCTCGGCGTTTTCCTTCTCCAGCTCGTCGGCCCGTTCGAGCTTGCCCATCATCTCCTGCACCTGGGCGAACATCCCCTCGTCCATGCCGGGGAAGCCCGCCGCGTCAAGGTCCTCTTTGAGGTTGTCCGTCTCGGCGGTCGGGAGGTCCGTGTCGATTTCGGTGCCGGTGTCGGCGTCCACGGTCTTCTTCTGGTTCTCTGTGTTCTGGTCGTCCTGGGTCATGGGGGTCCCCCGTCTGCGAAACATGGTGTGAAGATAGGGGAGAGGGGCCAATTAGCCGTCCTCTCCCCTGGGTGTGTGGTCTTGCGCGGAGTGGACGCTGGGCTCAGTCGGCGGGCTTGAAGTCCGCGTCGATCACGTCGTCGTCCTGCTTCTGGGCCTGGCCCTGGGCGGCGCCGTCCTGACCCTGTCCGCCCGACTGCGCGGCGGTCATAAAGGTGCGGAGTTCATCTTCGAGCCGCTTCTGGGCGCTCTCGATGCGGCTGTCGTCGTCCGAGCGCACGGCGTCCTCGGCCTCGTCGGCGGCGGCCTTCAGGCGGTCCTTGGCATCCTGGGCGGCCCCGGCGTTCTCGTCGAGTTGCGTCAGGGCCTGCACCCGCAGCGAGTCGAGGTTGTTGCGCTTCTCGACCTTCTCGCGGCGCTGGCGGTCGGCCTCGGCGTTCTGCTCGGCCTCGCGCACCATGCGCTCCACGTCGCCCTTGTCGAGGGTGGTGGTGTTCTCGATACGGATGGACGCTTCCTTGCCGCTGGTCTTCTCCTTGGCGGTCACGTGCAAGATGCCGTTCGCGTCGATGTCGAAGGTCACCTCGATCTGCGGGCGGCCAGCGGGCATGGGCGGAATGCCTTCGAGCTTGAAGCGGCCGAGGCTCTTGTTGTCGGCGGCCATCGGGCGCTCGCCCTGCAGCACGTTGATCTCCACGCCGGGCTGGTTGTTCTCGGCGGTGGTGTAGATCTCGGTCTTCTTGGCCGGGACCGTGGTGTTGCGGGTGATCATCGGGGCGATCATGCCGCCCTTGACCTCCACGCCTAGGGTCAGCGGGGTCACGTCCACCAGCACGATGTCACCGAGGCTGGAGTCGCCCTGGATGATGCCCGCCTGCACCGCCGCGCCCAGCGCCACGGCCTCGTCGGGGTTGACCGACTCGTTGGGCGTCTTGCCGATGATGTCCTGCACGATGCGCTTGACAGCGGGGATACGCGTCGAACCACCGACCAGAATCACTTCGTCGATCTGCGAGGCGTTCAGCTTGGCGTCCGCGAGGGCCTGCTCGACCGGGTGCCGCACGCGGCGCAGCAGGTCGGCAGTCAGCTCCTCGAACTTGGCCCGCGTCAGGCTGCGCTCCAGGTGCAGCGGGGTGCGCGTCTCGGGGTCGAAGGTGATGAAGGGGAGGCTGATGGTGGTCTCGGAGGCGTTGCTCAGCTCAATCTTGGCCTTTTCGGCGGCCTCGATCAGGCGCTGGAGGGCCTGGGGGTCCTTGCGCAGGTCGAAGTTGTGCTCTTTCTGGAACTCGCCCGCCAGCCAGCCCACGAGGCGCTGGTCGAAGTCCGCGCCGCCGAGGTGCGTGTCGCCGGAGGTGGATTTCACCTCGAAGACGCCGTCGCCGAGTTCGAGGATGGTCACGTCGAAGGTGCCGCCCCCGAGGTCGAACACGAGCACCGTCTCGTTGCCCTTGCGCTCCAGCCCGTAGGCGAGCGCGGCGGCGGTCGGCTCGTTGATCACGCGCAGCACGTTCAGGCCCGCGATCTCGCCCGCCTGCTTGGTCGCTTCACGCTGCGAGTTGTCGAAGTACGCGGGCACGGTGATGACCACGTCGCGGATCTTCTCGCCCAGCTTGGCGGACGCGTCGTTGACAAGCTTGCGCAGGACTTCCGCGCTGACCTGCTCGGGGGCGAGGTCCTGGCCGTTCACCTCGATACGCACCGACCCGCCGGGGCCTTCCTTGACCACGAAGGGAGCGCGGCCCGCTTCCTCGCGGATCTCGTCCCAGCGGCGGCCGATAAAGCGCTTGACCTCGAACAGGGTGGCCTGGGGGTTCAGCGCGGCCTGACGGCGGGCGATCTGCCCGACGAGGCGCTCGTCGCCCTTGTACGCCACGACCGAGGGGGTGGTGCGGGCGCCTTCGGCGTTCACGATGACTTCGGGGCGCCCGCCTTCCATCACGGCGATCACAGAGTTGGTGGTACCGAGGTCGATTCCGACAGCTTTGGGCATGGTGACTCCTTGGGAAAGAGAAGTGAGGGGTGCAGACGTAAGATTCTGCTGCCCAGTGGACAGCAGTTCTGAACTGCGAACAGCATAAGGCTACAGTTTGGAGCTGTCAATAGACTTGAGTGCATGGCGCTCAACCTCGGGGACGGGATGGTCCGCCGCACATCGCTAGTTCTCTTCCAGAGTTTCCCGACCCCATCGGCCTACACTGGGGCATGACATGGGGCCGGGGGCAGGGGGCACGCGGGTGAAACGCGGCGCCTGGGGCTGGGCACTGGCGGCGGCGGTGGGGGCGCTGCTGCTCCTGATTATCGTGCTGAGTCCCCGCAGCCGCCCGGACGAACTCGGGCTGGACGACCTTGCGGCGGCGCTGCGGGCCGGCGAGGTCCAGACGCTCACCGTGCAGATTCAGAACAACACCGCCCTGCTGACGGGTCGGCTGGACGATGGGGAGTCGTTCCAGACCCGCACCCTGGCCGCCGATCCCCTGATCGCGCTGCCCCGGCTGGAGGCGGCGGGCGTGGAAGTCACCTATGCCGCGCCGCCCCGCCTGAGCGTGATCACGCTGGTGAGCGGCCTGCTGACGGGTCTGCTGATCGTGGCGCTGCTCGTCCTGCTTTTCCGCCGACCCGGAGGCGGGGACAACGCGGCGGGGAACTTCGGGAAGTCGAAGGCAGCGGTGATCAGTGAGGGGCAGATCAAGCTCACCTTCGCCGATGTCGCGGGCTGTGACGAGGCCAAGAGTGACCTGCAGGAAGTCGTCGACTTCCTGCGCCACCCCGAGCGCTACCACCAGCTCGGTGCCCGCATCCCCCACGGGGTGTTGCTGGTCGGTCCTCCCGGCTCCGGCAAGACCCTGCTCGCCAAGGCGGTCGCGGGCGAAGCCCGCGTCCCCTACTTCTCCATCTCCGGCTCCGACTTCGTCGAGATGTTCGTTGGCGTCGGCGCCGCCCGCGTCCGTGACCTCTTCGAACAGGCCCGCAAGTCCGCCCCCTGCATCGTCTTCATCGATGAGATCGATGCCGTGGGTCGCAAGCGTGGGGTCAACCTCCAGGGCGGCAACGACGAGCGGGAACAGACGTTGAATCAACTGCTCGTGGAGATGGACGGCTTCGCCTCGGGGCAGGAGGTCATCATCCTCGCCGCCACCAACCGCCCGGATGTGCTGGACGCGGCGCTGCTGCGTCCAGGACGGTTTGACCGTCAGGTGGTCGTGGACGCCCCCGACGTGCGGGGGCGGGAGATGATTCTGCGCATCCATGCCCGCAAGAAGCCGCTGGACCCCAGTGTGGATCTCGGCGTGATTGCCAGAAGGACGGCGGGGATGGTGGGCGCAGATCTGGAGAACTTGCTGAACGAAGCGGCACTAGGGGCGGCACGGGCGGGCCGGTCGAAGATCGTGATGCGGGACGTGGAGGAGGCCAGGGACCGGGTGCTGATGGGACCGGAACGAAGAAGCCTGGTGGTGCGGGAAGCCGACCGTCGGGTCACCGCCTACCACGAGGTCGGTCATGCCCTTGCCGCTCAGCTCCTGCCCCACGCGGACAAGGCCCACAAGCTGACCATCGTCCCGCGTGGGCGGTCGCTGGGGTCGGCGCTCTACACGCCGGAGGACCGGATGCACCACACCCGCGCCGCGCTGCTCGACCGCCTCTGCGTGGCGCTCGCCGGGCACGCCGCCGAGGAGGTCGCCACCGGGGAGGTCACCACGGGTGCGGCGAGTGACTTTCAGCAGGCCACCGGCCTCGCCCGCCGCATGGTCACCGAATGGGGCATGTCGGAAGTCGGGCAGCTCGCGCTGGCGCAGGAGAGCGGCGGCTTCCTGGGCTACGGCCCGCAACAGGGCGTCTACAGCGACCACACCGCCGAGCGCATCGACGCGGAGGTGGCCCGTATCCTGAACGGCCAGTACGAGCGGGCCGTGGGGCTGCTGCGCGAGCACCTGCATGTGCTGCACCGCCTGACCGACGAACTGATCGTGCGCGAGTCGCTGAGCGGGGAAGAACTCGTCACCATCCTGCAGGGCGGGTCGCTCTCGACCCCGGCCTTCCCGGAGGATGACGGTGAAGCGCCCGCCGCCTCGCCCGGTCTGACCCCCAATCCGGCCTGAAGTTTCGCCCCTAGTTTGCCCCTGGCCCGGTTCTCTAGGCTGGGGGCATGACGTTGCGACGCTCCCCCCGGTCCCTGGCGCTGCTGGCCGCCGCCCTCCTGACGGCGGCCTCCGCCCAGGCCACCCCCCGGTTCCGCCCACCCCCGCGCTGCCCGCCACCCCCGCCGTCACCGGTCAGCCTGTGCAGGCGCGGGTCACCGAGGGGGTGCTCGTGGGCCGCGAGGGGGACGGCGTGCGCGTGTGGCAGGGCATTCCGTTCGCCGCGCCCCCCGTGGGGGACCGCCGCTGGAGGGCGCCGCAGCCTCCCGCCCTGTGGGTGGGCGAGCGCGACGCCTCGCGCCCCGGCAACGCCTGCCTGCAACCCGCCCGGGCGGACGGTGGCGGGGGTGGGGTGCGCGGGTCGGAGGACTGCATGTACCTCAACGTGACGGCCCCGGCGAACGCCCGGAATGCCCCGGTGATGGTCTGGGTGCACGGCGGCTCCTTCCGCTCGGGCGCGGGCAGCGACTACGACGCGCGGGTGCTGGCCCGAGAGCAGGGCGTGGTCGTGGTCACGGTGAACTACCGCCTGGGGGCGCTGGGCTTTCTCGCCGCGCCGGAGCTGCTGGAGGGGCGCACGGTGGGCAATTACGGCCTGCTCGACCAGCAGGCGGCCCTGCGCTGGGTGCGGGCAAACGCGGCCTCGTTCGGGGGCGACCCGCGCAACGTGACTCTCTTCGGGGAGTCGGCGGGCGGCATGAGTGTGTGCGCCCAGCTCGCCTCGCCGGGCGCGGCGGGCCTCTTTGACAAGGCCATCCTCCAGAGCGGCCCCTGCACCCCCGAGATCAACACCGTGCCCGTGACCCAGGCGCTGAAGACCGGGGCCGCCTACGCCCGCGCCCTGGGCTGCCCGGAGGGGGACGCCGCCTGCCTGCGCCGGGTGCCCGCCGAGCGGCTGCTGACGACCCAGGTTCCCGGCACGCGGGCGCCCGGCACCGTCGCCCTGCCCCCCGTCTACGGCGACGGCACCGTACCCGTGGGTCCCGCCGAGGCCTTCCGCCGGGGCGAGGTTCACCGCGTTCCCCTGATCGTGGGGAGCAATCAGGACGAGGGGACCCTCTTCGTGGCGCCGCTGGGGGCGCAGCGGGACCTGCCGCGCTGGCAGTACGTCGTCCTCGTCGCGCTGCTGGAACGCTGGAACGCGCCGCGCGTGCTCGCCAACTACGCCACCCGCGACTACGAGACGGTGGGGCTGGCCGCCGCCGCCATCGCCGGAGACGGCCTGTTCGCCTGCCCGGTGAACGACCTGTCGCGTGACCTGGCCCGCGTGACGCCCGTGTACGCCTACGAGTTCCGCGACCGCACGGCCCCCATCAACCTGCCCGCCACCGCCACAGTGCCGCGCTACGGGGCCTACCACGCCGCCGAGATCATCAGCGTGTTCGGCACCCCGCTGCCCGGCCTCGCCAGCCCCGCGCAGTTCACCCCCGCACAGGCCGACCTCGCCCGCACCATCCGCGCCTACTGGGGCAACTTCGCCCGCACGGGGAATCCCAACGGTGTAGGCGTGCCGGGGTGGACCCGCCTTGACCCCGCCCGGGGCAACGTGTTGAGCCTCGCCCCTGGCGTGATCGGCGAACGCCTCGACTTCCGCCAGGAACACCGCTGCGAGGTCTGGAGCCATTGAGGTGAGGGCCGCTCCAGTCGTGTTCCTGCTGCTCGCCGCGGCCCTACTGGGGTTCACCTGGGTGCTGCGGCGGGACCCCCTCGACCTGGCGGTGCTGGGGGCGGGCCTCGCGGCGCTGGTGCTGGTCCTGCGCCTGACCCTGCGGGGCGACGAACGCGGGCGACTGGCCCTGCGGGTCCTGGTCGCGCTGCTGGGGGGCGTGGCGATCTTCGGCGTGCGCGAGCCAGCCGGGGCGCTGCTGTTCGCCGCCGTCTTTTTCGGCAGCCAGATGCTGATGCAGTGGCTGGTGCGCTGAAGGTAAACGTCAACGGAACGGGCCGCCCTCCTCGGTGGGAAAAGGCAGCCCGTTTAACTTCGCGTCAGGTCTGGTTCGCCGTTCCGGGCACCGCGCAGGCGTCGCCCTCGCAGCCCTCGGCGGGGGCGTCCTGCGCCAGCAGGGTGAGGGGCGCGGGGTGGGTTTCGGCCCACACCTGCTCCAGCGCCGAACGCAGCACGTCGGGGGACTGGGCGCCGCTCACGCCGTACTTGCCCCCCAGCACGAAGAAGGGCACGCCGTTAATCCCCAGGGCACGGGCCTGCGCCTCGTCCTGGCGTACGGCGGAGGCGTGCTCGCCGGAGGCCAGGGCCGCCCGCACCTCATCCGCGTCCAGACCCACTTCTGCCGCCAGACGCACCAGCACCTCCGGGTCGCCCAGGAACTCGCCCTCGGTGAAGTAGGCCCGCAGCAGGCGCTCCTTCATGGCGTCTCCCTGACCCCTCTCGGCGGCTAGGTGAATCACCTGATGGGCCTGAAAGGTGTTGGTGGGCTGGAGGTCCCCGAAGTGGTAGTCCAGCCCCTCCTCCGCCGCCGTCTGAGTCATGGCGTCGAGCATCTGCTGGGCCTGCGCCTCGCTGCGGCCGTACTTGCCCGCCAGAATCGCACGCATGGACTGACCGGGCCGCGCGGCCACCGCAGGGTCCAGTTCAAAGGAGTGCCACACGACCTCGACCTGATCGCGCTGGGGGAAGTTCGCGAGGGCCGCCTCGAAGCGCCGCTTGCCGACGTAGCACCACGGGCAGGCGATGTCCGACCAGATGTCCACCCGCAGCTTGTCCGGAGAGGAGGGAGTGAAAGCTGTCATGGCTCCATTCTGCCCTGCTTTAAAAAACAAAGCAATGGGGTGGGGCACGTTTGGCGTCTGGGTCGGAAGAAGGCTCCTATTCCTGCGGGGCGGCTCTCCCTACACTCAGCCCATGACCACCGACCCGGCCCGGCCCCCCTTCGTCAAGCCCAGCGACGAGGAATTGCGTCAGCGGCTCACGCCCATGCAGTACCGGGTGACCCAGCAGGAGGGCACCGAGCGGGCCTTTACCGGCGAGTACTGGGACCACGAGGAACCCGGCCTCTACGTGGACGTGGTGTCGGGCGAGCCGCTCTTTTCCAGCCTCGACAAGTACGACGCGGGCTGCGGCTGGCCTTCCTTCACCCGCCCGCTGCCGGGCACGTCCCTGGCCGAGAACACCGACTACAAGATCGGCTACGCCCGCACCGAGGTCCGCTCGCAGGCGGCCGACTCGCACCTCGGCCACGTCTTTCCGGACGGCCCGCAGGAGGAGGGCGGCCTGCGCTACTGCATCAACTCGGCGGCGCTGCGTTTCGTGCCCGTGGCCGAGCTGGAAGCACAGGGCTACGGCGAGTACCTGAGCCTGTTCCAGAAGTAAGGTGAACAGGGGAGAGGGCCGCATAAACGATTTCCACGCGGCCCTCCGTCGCTGTCCTGTTCAGCTCTCGGTGGCGCCCGACCGTGCTCCGCCGTCCGCAGCCCCGGAGGAGTCGGCCCCCGTCTCGGCGCTGCCCGATGTGCCCGTGCTGCCCGCACCGCCCGCGCTGGTCTTGCCCGTCTCACGCTCGTGCTCCTGGCGCTGAGCGTAGGCGTCCTGCATCCGCTCGGCCTCGTTGCCCTTCCGGTCGTCGGTCATGGGGCCAGGGTAGGCAGCCGGGGCGAGCGCCGGGTGTGGGGCCTCCCAATCGGCCTTGAGGGTGATGAACGCCTGCGAGGGGAATGAAAGGATCAATTTCGCCCTAAGCTGCCCGGCGAGGAACTTGCGTTTTTTCTCATCGGGAGTGCTAGGCTACGCGGGAACCAACTGTAGAGCAGGTTTTGTTTCGGCCCTTCGTTCACCGCAGGACCGCACCATTGGGGGTATACCTATGAAGAACCTTGGACGTCTGAGCTTGCTGACCGCCACGCTGCTGCTGAGCCTGGGCACTGCCCTGGCCCAGACCCAGACCCCGCCCGCAACGCCCCCCGCCACCGAGGAAGCGCCCGCTCCCGTCGTGTCGCAGGAAGCTGCCCTGACGATCGGCGACGCCACGGTCACCATTCCTGGCCTTCAGGACGCCACGCTGGTCAAGACCTTCTCGACCGTGCTGGGCGGCGGCGCCATCTACCGCGGCTCCGTGACGGGGTCCATCGACCAGATCGTGCAGGCCTTCACCACCGCCGGGTTCACGGCGGCGGACGGCGCTGCGGCTGCCGAAGGCGCTGCGGCCGAGGGCGAAGCCGCCACGACCACCACCGAGACGGCCACCACCACGACGACCGAAACCACGACCACCACCGAAACGGCGACGACTGAGACGGCCACGACGGAAACCACCGAGACCGCCACCACGGACACGGCGGCCAGCGGGGGCACCCCCACCGGCCTGACCGGTCTGCCCGAGGGCGAAAGCCGCATCTTCACGCAGGGCGGCCAGACCTACGAACTGCGCGTCTATGAGCGCGGCGGCTTCACGGTCATCGTGTGGTCGCGCATCGGCACGGCGAGCACGGCGCCCGCTGGCAGCTAAACCCGAACGGGGAGAGGGGCGGACACCCAAGCGGTGTCCGCCCCTTCTCTCTGGCTGCCGGGTCAGGCGCCAACCGGCTTTCCCTGTTGCCACTCCTGCAAGCTCCGCACCCCCAACTCCCGCCCCTTCGCCGCCCCTATCGCCCTGGCCGTCCACTCAGCGCCTTCGCGGGTGCTGACGATGGGCTTGCCGCGTTCCAGGGCGGTGCGGAGGAGCGGCGAGGCGGTCACGTCGATGAGGAGGTCGGGCAGTGTGCCCCCTTCCTGCTCGCGGATGACCCGCAGCCCCGCGCCCTCCAGCGTGGCGGCCACCCCGTCCAGGCCGTCCCCGAGGAGGAGCGCCGTACCCTCCCTGGGCAGGTTGCTCTTGGCCCCCAGCTCCGCGCGGTAGAAGGCGAGATACGGGTCCGTGTCGATGCCCATGCTCTCGCCCGTGCTCTTCATCTCCGGGCCGAGGACGGGCAGCACCCCCCCAAACTTCAGGAAGGGCAGGTGGACCTCCTTGACCGAGTACATGGGGGGCGTGGGCGTCTCGGTGAAGCCGATCTGCGCCAGCGTCTGCCCCACGGCGATCCGCGCGGCACTCTTGGCGAGCGGGTGGTTCACGGCCTTGGAGACGAAGGGCACGGTGCGGCTGGCCCGCGGGTTGGCCTCCAGAATGTACGCCACGCCGTCCTTCACCGCCCACTGCACGTTCATCAGGCCCCGCACGCCCAGCTCCAGGGCGAGGCGTTCCGTGTCGGCCTTCACGCGCGCCATCAGTTCGGGGGAGAGGTTCACCGGGGGCAGCACGCACGCGGAGTCGCCCGAGTGGACCCCGGCGGCCTCGACGTGCTCCATGACGCCCGCCACGACCGCCCGCTCCCCGTCGCAGAGGGTGTCCACGTCGAGCTCCAGGGCGCCCTCCAGAAACTGGTCGAGCAGGATGGACGGCTGCCCCTCGACGGCGGCGTACACCTCGTCCAGGTAGGTCGTCAGCTCCTCCATGCTCCGCACCGTCCGCATCGCGCGGCCCCCCAGCACGTAGGAGGGCCGGGCCATCAGCGGGAAGCCGAGTTCGGCGGCCAGCGAGAGCGCCTGCGCGGGCGTCTCGGCCACCTTGCCCTTCGGCTGCGGCAGCCCCAGCCGCTCGCACAGGGCGTTGAAGGAGGCGCGGTCCTCCGCCTCGTGGATCGTCGCCGGGGGGGTGCCGATGATCGGGGCGCCCGCGTCCGCCAGCCGCCGCGCCAGCTTGAGGGGCGTCTGTCCGCCGAGCTGCACGATCACGCCCACGGGCTTCTCGTGCTCGACGATGTTCATCACGTCCTCGAAGGTCAGCGGCTCGAAGTACAGGCGGTCGGCGGTGTCGTAGTCGGTGCTGACCGTCTCCGGGTTGGAGTTGACCATGATCGTCTCATAGCCCGCCTCCTGAAGCGCCCAGACGGCGTGGACGGTCGCGTAATCGAACTCCACCCCCTGCCCGATGCGGTTGGGGCCGCTGCCCAGGATGACCACCTTCGGCTTGTCGGTCGGCGTCACCTCGTCCTCCCACTCGTAGGTCGAGTAGTGGTAGGGCGTGTACGCCTCGAACTCGGCGGCGCAGGTGTCCACCGTCTTGTAGACCGGGGTGGCTTTGGCCGCCTTGCGGAGTTCGCGCACCTCCAGTTCGCTCAGCCCCACGAGTTCGCCCAGCCGCGCGTCGGAAAAGCCCAGCCGCTTGACCTCGCGCCAGATTTCGTACTTCCAGTTCTGGAGAGGGCCGAGGTCGAGGATTTCCTTCTCGGCGTCCACGATCTCCTGCAATTGCCCCAGGAACCAGCGGTCAATCTTCGTCGCGTCGTGGAGGGCTGACACACCCTCGCCCCGCCGCAGCAGTTCTAGGACGGCCTCAATACGCCTTGGGTTGCCGTACAGCAGGCCGCGCAACTCGTCGTCGGACATGATCGCAAACGTGCCGCGCACGTCCGCTTCGATGCTCCGCAGCGCCTTCTGCACGCTCTCCTTAAAGGTGCGACCGATCGCCATCACTTCGCCCACGCTCCGCATCTGGGTGCCCAGCGCGTCGGGGGTGCCGGGGAACTTCTCGAAGGCGAAGCGCGGAATCTTGGTGACCACGTAGTCGATGCTGGGCTCGAACGAGGCGGGCGTGGAGCGGGTGATGTCGTTCGGCAGCTCGTCGAGGTGGTAGCCCACCGCGAGCAGGGCGGCGATCTTGGCGATGGGAAAGCCGGTCGCCTTGCTCGCCAGCGCCGAGGAGCGGCTGACGCGCGGGTTCATCTCGATCACGATGACGCGCCCGTTGTCGGGATTCACTGCAAACTGGATGTTGGAGCCGCCCGTGTCTACCCCGATCTCGCGGATGATGGCGAGCGACTGGTCCCGCAGCCGCTGGTACTCCACGTCGCTGAGGGTCTGCGCCGGGGCCACCGTGATGGAGTCCCCGGTGTGCACGCCCATCGGGTCGAAGTTCTCGATGGAGGTGATGATGACCACCGTGTCGGCGTGGTCGCGCATGACCTCCAGCTCGTACTCCTTCCAGCCCAGGATGGACTCCTCGAGCAGGACCGAATGCACCGGCGAGTCGCGCAGGCCGCCCTCGGTGATCTTCAGGAAGTCCTCGTAGGTGTGCGCGATGCCGCCGCCCGTGCCGCCCAGCGTGAAGGAGGGCCGGATGACGATGGGAAGGCCGATCTCCTTCTGGTACTCCACGGCCTCTTCCATCGAATGCACCATCTTCCCGCGCGCCGTCTCCACGCCGATCTTCTTCATGGCGGCCTGAAACGCCTCGCGGTCCTCGCCCTTGTGGATGGCCTCGGCGTTCGCGCCGATGAGTTCCACACCGAACTCGGCGAGGGTGCCGTTGGCGTTCAGTTCCATCGCCAGGTTCAGGGCCGTCTGCCCGCCCAGGGTGGGGAGCAGGGCGTCGGGGCGCTCTTTCTCGATCACCTTGCGCACGAACTCCGGGGTCAGCGGCTCGAGGTATGTGGCGTCCGCGAGGTCGGGGTCGGTCATGATCGTCGCCGGGTTGCTGTTGACCAGCACGACGCGGTACCCCTCCTTTTTCAGCGCCTTGAGGGCCTGCGTGCCCGAATAGTCGAACTCGGCCGCCTGCCCGATCTGAATGGGGCCGCTGCCGAGGATAAGGATCGTCTGGAGGTCGGTACGCTTGGGCATTCCGAGTCCTGAGTATGGCACGGATAAGAGGTGAACGTAACTGCAAGGTTATGCAGCTCTATTGATGAAGCAGGCTGGCGACCAACCCCGCCGCAATCGCCCACATCACCACCCCGATCAGCACGTCGAGCACCCGCCACGCCCGCGCCGAGCGCATCAAAGGGGCGAGGCGGCCCGCGAGCAAGGCCAAGGCGAAGAACCACAGCCACGAGGCCGTCACCGTGCCTCCCAGAAACGCCACCCGTGCCCGGTCGTCCAACCCCGCGCTTGCTCCGCCGATAAGTACCACCGTGTCGAGCAGCGCGTGCGGGTTGAGCAAGCTGAAGGCGGCGGCGGTGGCGATCACGGCACGCGGAGTTCTCTCGCCTGTCCCGCTCGTCTCCAGCGAGCCGGGCGACCGCGCCGCCTGGAAGGACCGCCCCCCGTACCACAGCAGGAAGGCCGCGCCTGCCAGCGTCCCGATCAGCGTCAGGGCCAAGTTCCGCGCCAGCAGGGCGCCCACGCCCAGCACGCCGAAGCTGATCAGCAGGGTGTCGCACAGCGAGCAGGCCAGCGCAGCGAGCAGCGCGTGGCGCCGGATCAGTCCCTGCCGCAGCACGAAGGCATTTTGTGGCCCGATGGCGACGATCAGCGAGAGGCCCAGGCTCAGGCCGCGCAGGAAAGGAGGCACAGGGGAGAGGATAGCCCCGGCGCCTTCCTAAAGATTTTGCGGGGTGTGCCGCGCGGGGCCGGACTCCTAAGCTGGCGGTATGAAGAAGACGATGCTTGGACTCCTGGCGCTGGGCGCCGTCTCGACGGCCGCTGCCGATTCCATCGGCGGGCATATCGGCACCACGACGGGCCTGCACTACCAGAGCGACCTGACTGCCAACTCGGCGGTGCGCTATGGCCTGAACCTCAGCACGACTGGGCTGTTCGCGGGGGCCTTCCGCGTGGGCGGCGAGGTGGCGTACCTCCAGAACATCAGCGGGCAGAACTTCGGTGGCCTGACGCCCTATTACGGCTTCGGCCTGGGGGCAGGCGCAGCGGTCGGGTCCGTCGTCGGCGTCTCGGCGTACCCGCATGTCCTGGGCGGCCTGCGCTACACCGTCGCCCAACCCATCAGCGTGTTCGTGGAAGGGAATGTCGGCCCCACCATCGGCGTGACGACCGCCGGGTCGGGCTTCGGCTTCGGCGCGGGCGTGCGCCTGGGCCTGGACTACCGCCTGCGCTGAGTCTCGCCTAGCTCCCAGCCCCGGCCCCTGCGGCCGGGGCTTTTCGTGGCGGCCCTTGCGTGCTGCCGCCGTGGCTGCTACCCTCCTGAATAGCTATACGCTCCTTGCGTATATCCATACACCGTATGTCCACCCTGACCCTCCGACGCTGACCGCCCGGCCTTCCTTTCTGGACAGGCCGGGGGCTCACGCGCCGGGGTTTCGTGTGGCCTTGCCCCGCACAGGAGAGAATCAACCCATGACCCAAGCCGACCGACCCAAGATTGTCCTCGCCTACTCGGGCGGGCTGGATACCTCCATCATCCTGAAGTGGCTGCAAACCGAGCGCGGCTACGACGTGGTGGCTTTTACTGCCGACCTCGGGCAGGGGGACGAGGTCGAAGAAGCACGGGTCAAGGCGCTGAACACGGGCGCCGTGGCCGCCTACGCCCTCGACCTGCGCGAGGAGTTCGTGCGCGACTACGTGTTCCCGATGTTCCGCTCCTCGGCGCTGTATGAGGGTTACTACCTGCTGGGCACCTCGATTGCCCGGCCCCTGATCGCCAAGAAGATGGTCGAGATCGCCGGGCAGGAGGGCGCGGTCGCCGTCTCGCACGGGGCGACGGGCAAGGGCAACGATCAGGTGCGCTTCGAGATGACGGCCTACGCGCTCAAGCCCGACATCGTGACGGTGGCTCCCTGGCGCGACTGGGACTTCCAGGGCCGCGCCGACCTCGAAGCCTTCGCCCGCGAGCACGGCATCCCGGTGCCCACCACCCAGAAGGACCCCTGGAGCATGGACGCCAACCTGCTGCACATCTCCTTCGAGGGCGGGATTCTGGAAGACCCCTGGAACGAGCCGCCCGCGCACATGTTCAAGCTCACCGTCAGCCCGGAAGACGCGCCTGACCAGCCCGAATACGTGGAGGTCGAGTTCGAGAATGGGGACGCGGTGGCGATTGGCGGCGAGCGCCTCAGCCCCGCCGCCCTGCTGCAGAAGGCCAACGAACTCGGTGGAAAGCATGGGGTGGGCCGCATTGACCTCGTGGAAAACCGCTTCGTGGGCATGAAGTCGCGCGGCGTGTACGAGACGCCCGGCGGCACCCTGCTCTACCACGCCCGCCGCGCGGTGGAGAGCCTGACCCTCGACCGCGAGGTGCTGCACCAGCGCGACGCCCTGAGTCCCAAGTACGCCGAACTCGTCTACAACGGCTTCTGGTTCGCCCCCGAGCGCGAGGCCCTCCAGGTCTACATCGACCACGTGGCCCGGAGCGTGACGGGCACCGCCCGCCTGAAGCTGTACAAGGGCAACTGCACCGTGGTGGGCCGCAAGGCTCCTCGGAGCCTGTACGACAAGGACCTCGTGTCCTTTGAGGCGGGCGGCGACTACAACCAGCACGACGCGGGGGCCTTTATCAAGCTCAATGCCCTGCGGATGCGGGTGCAGGCGCGGGTCGAGGCGAAGGCCGGGCAGAAGGAAGTCGAGCGGGTCTGAGATGACGCCCGCCGTTAAGCCTCAACGTGTTTCGGCTCTGGTGAAGTGGCAGGGACGTTCCAGCCACCACGTCTGCTTTGAGTGTCGCAAGCAGTTTCAGAAACCTGTGATGGTGGGCGGGCAGCGTTTGATGTCAGGCAAGACCGTGGCGGTGTACGGCTCCTTTGATGTGCCTGGAGCTTACCCCTGCCCCCAGTGCGGCCAGATCATGACCCCTATGGGCAAGAATTTTCGCGCCCCGGCTCAAACTGACACAGAAGGCTGGGAAATCGCACGGCGACTGGCGGCAGCAGGCTTCCGTCATGGTCACACGACGGGGAACCAGTATCCAACGCGTTTGAAGGATGTTACGGCTTTTCTGGAAGAGAACGTGCCGCGTACTGCGGGCGAAGAGGTGCTGCGAAAGTGGGGGAGGAGATGACACACACGCTACGCCGCGCCACCCCCGCCGACGCCCCTGCCGTCGCCCGGCAGCGGGCGCAGATGTTCGTGGACATGGGGACCCTGACCCCAGAAGCTGCTGCGCAGGAGGTGCCCCTCTGGACCGACTGGCTGCGCGGGGCGCTCGCGTCCGGCGAGTACGTGGGCGTGCTGGCCGAGTGGGAGGGGACGGTGGTGGGCGGCGCGGGGCTGATGGTCTTTCCCAAGATGCCCACCCTGGACGACCCCGCGACCCGGAAAGGCCATATCCTCAACGTCTCCGTGGACCCTGCCCACCGTCGCCGGGGACTGGCCGAGTCGCTGATGGAGGCCATGCTGGAGGAGGTCCGGGAGCGGGCGCTGCGGCAGATCACCCTCAATGCCGCGCCGATGGGCCGCCGGATCTACGAGCGGCTGGGCTTCGTGGAGTCCACCCACCCCGAGCTGCGCCTGATCCTGGAGCCGCCCGCATGATCCGCCCCGCGACCCCCACCGACGCTGCCGCTTTCCACGCGGTGATGATGGCCGCCGGGATGGACCCGCGCTCCAGTTGGAGCCGCACCCGGCCGGAGGACGTGGCCTGGAGCCTGGGCCAGGGCGGGGGCTTCCTCGCCTGGGAGGGGGAACGGGCGGTGGGCTGCGTGGGCTGGCGCCCCGATGGAACGGAAACCTTGACCCTCAACAAGCTGGCGACCCTCCCGGACGTGCGGGGGCAGGGCCTCGGCGCCGCGCTGGTGCGGGCGGTGGAGGAGGTCGCGGCGCGGGACGGCTACGCCCGCGTGTTGCTGGCCGTCAGCCAGTACAACCTCGAAGTCGTCCCCTTCTATGAGCGCCTGGGCTACCGGGTGGATGAGGAGGCCGTGTACGCGCACGCGAACCCGGCGAGTCCGCCGCCGCTGGTGCTGGTGAAGGAGGTCCGGTGATCAGTCTCACCCTGCTGATCGGCCTGCCCGTCCTGACCCTGCTGGGGTTGCTCGGCTTCCTGCTGAAATGGCCGTCCCCGTCCCTGTGGCGCGGTGTCTTTATCGTCGGGGCTGTGTTGACGGTGGTGTATCTGCTCTGGGCAATCTTCCGCGTCCTGACCCTCCCCTAATCTCTCCCGCCCGCAAGGACGATTCATGACTCAATCTCAACAGGAATCCAAACTCTGGGGCGGCCGCTTCGCCGAAGCCACCGACGGCCTCGTCGAGCTGTTCAACGCCTCCGTGCCTTTCGACCAGCGCCTCGCCGAACAGGACATTCGCGGCTCGCTCGCCCATGTGGCGATGCTGGGGCAGGTGGGCATCCTGACGGCGGAAGAAGTCGCGCAGATTCAGGACGGCTTGCAGGGCATCCTGAATGACATCCGCGCTGGGGCCTTCGAGTGGCGCCTCGACCGAGAGGACGTTCACATGAACGTCGAGGCCGCCCTGCGTGACCGCATCGGCCCGGTGGCGGGGAAGCTGCATACGGCCCGCAGCCGCAACGATCAGGTGGCGGTCGACTTCCGTCTGTTTACCAAGGAGGCGGCGCTTGACCTTGCGGACAAAACGCGGGCGCTGCGGGCCGTGATGGTGGCGGAGGCCGAGCGGCACCTCACCTCAAGCGGGGGAGAGGCCGTCATCCTGCCCGGCTACACGCACCTTCAGGTCGCACAGCCCATCCTTCTTTCGCACTGGTTTATGGCCTACGCCGCCATGCTGGAGCGCGATGAGGGCCGCTTCCGCGACGCCGCCGAGCGGATGGACGAGTCGCCGCTGGGGTCTTCCGCTCTCGCCGGGACGCCCTGGCCCATCGACCGCCACGCCACGGCGGGGGCGCTGGGGTTCGCCCGGCCCACCGCCAACTCCCTGGATGGGGTGGGCAGCCGGGATTTCGCGCTGGAGTTCCTGTCGGCGGCGGCAATTCTGGGGGCGCACCTCTCGCGCCTCAGCGAAGAGTTGATCCTCTATTCCACCTTCGAGTTCGGCTTCCTGACGCTGCCGGACTCGCATACCACGGGCAGCTCCATCATGCCCCAGAAGAAAAACCCCGATGTGGCCGAACTCGCGCGGGGCAAGGCGGGGCGGCTGTTCGGGAACCTGATGGGCCTGCTGACGGTCGTGAAGGGCACGCCGCTGGCCTACAACAAGGACCTTCAGGAGGACAAGGAGGGCGTGTTCGACTCCTACGACACCCTCTCCATCGTGCTGCGGCTCTACGCCGACATGCTGCCGAAGTCCGTCTGGCACGCGGATGTGACGAAGGCGGCGGCGGCACGGGGCTTTTCCACCGCCACCGACCTCGCGGATTTCCTGGCCCGGGAGGGCGTGCCCTTCCGCGAGGCGCATGAGGTCGTCGGCGGCCTCGTCTGGCTGGCCTCGCGCTCGGGCCGCCAGCTGTGGCAGCTGGAGGATGGGGAATTGCGGGCGGCCCATCCCCTCCTCAGCGCGGACGTGGCCCGCTCGCTGACGGTCGAGGAGAGCGTGAAATCCCGCCAGAGCTTCGGCGGCACCGCGCCGGACCGGGTGCGCGAGGCAGTCGCGGCGGCGAAGGCGGCCCTCCCGTGAAGGTCACGGTGACTCTGGACGGCACCCTGTTGAGCAAGCGCGAGGCGGAGTGGCAGCAGCACCTCGCCCAGCCGGAGGAAAACCCCCTCCTTCCCAACGCCGCAGGCCGCCTGACCGGGGAAGGCTGGACGGTTCAGAACGAGCTATGCGTCTACAGCCAGCTTCAGCCGCAGTACGCCGAGGGGCTGCCCCATTCCGGCATCATCGTCACCAAGCGCCCCTGCCAGACCGTCTTCGACCTCACGCCCGAGGAAGCCGCCGCCACCCACGCCCTGCTGGCCGAGGTCAAGGCGCACCTCGACGCCACCGTCCGGCCAGACGGCTACACGGTGGGCTGGAACGTCCTCCCCGCCGGGGGGCAGCACATTCCGCACGTTCACCTGCATGTCATTCCCCGCTGGAGTACGGACGCCAGCGCGGGGGCGGGCCTGCGGTACTTCCTCAAGGAAGCTGCCCGCGCTGCACAAGCCGCCGAATCCGTCTGATCTCCCTTTCCCGCCCCCAGAGGAGGCCCTCCCCATGACCTACATCCCCGCGCCCCTCGACACGGTGCACGTCAAGCTGCGGCAGGCCACGCCCGCCGACTTCTCCACCATCACCGACCTGCTCACCCGCTGTGACCTGCATACCTCCAGCGTGACGCCGGAGGGCAGCACCTACTGGATCGCCGACCTCAACGGGGTGCCGGGCGGCTGCATCGGCCTGGAGCACGGCGAGGGCGCGTCCCTGATCCGCTCCACCGCCGTCCTCCCGGAAGCCCGCTCGCAGGGGCTGGGGCGGGCACTCGTGGCGTCGGCGCTGACCTATGCCAGCCTGCGGGGGGACCGGACGGTGTACCTGTTCTCGCAGGAGGCGGGGGACTACTGGCGGCGCTTCGGCTTCGTGCCGGTGTCCGCCGACGAGATTGCCGCCGCGCTGCCGGACACGCCGCAGGTGCAAAGCGGCCTGCTTAGGGGCTGGATCGAGCGCGAGCAGGCCTGGAAGCGCGTGCTGGGCGGGGGAGGGGGGGCGTGAGGGTCCTGGGCTCGCGCGGCGCGGGCGTGCGCTATGCTGCCCCCACGCACAATCCAGCCGCGCCGGACGCCCGCTGGGTCGTCCGGCCGGACATCCCCTCCGGAGGACCCACCCATGACCGAGCAGAGCGTTCAGATTCGTCTCGCGCAGCCCCAGGACAAGGACACCGTCTGCCGCATCTTTCACGATGCCGGACTGGATACCGAGGAAGCCCTCGCGCCCGGCACCACCTACTGGGTGATGGAACGCGGCGGCCAACCCATCGGGGCCATCGGCCTGGAGCATGGCGAGGGAGCCTCCCTGCTGCGCGGCGCAGCCATCCTGCCTTCGGCGCAGGGGCAGGGGCTGGGGCGGCGGCTGGTGATGAGCGCCGTGGAGTACGCCAGGGCGCGGGGCGACCGGGCCATCTACCTGTTCAGCAAGGGCGGCGACTGGCACAGCTTCGGCTTCACCCAGGTGCCCCTCGCGGTCGTGATGGGCGACGTGCCCGACACCCCGCAGGTCCGTGCCTACCGCGCCCGCAGCGAGCGCCCCGGTGGCACGACCTGGATGCGGGCGCTGGACGTGGGGGTCGGGCAGGCGTAGGGCAGATCGTCGATCGTGGAATGTGGAACGTAGGGGGGAGCGCAACTTCCACGTTCCACGTTCCACCCTCCACGTTCCGGGAGGTCACCCCATGACCTTCCTCAGCCTCGACTCCATCGCCGTTCCCGACATTCACCCGCAGGCGCCGCTGGTCACCCGCAAGGCGCGGCTGGGCGACATTGAGGCTATTCACGAACTGATCGGCTACTGGGCCGCGCGGGGGCAGATGCTCGTGCGCTCCCGGTTGCTGCTCGCCGAGACCATCCGCGACTTTCACCTCGTGTTGGCCGAACCGCACGAGGGAAAGCCGGGCGGTCTGGCGGGCGTGTGCGGCCTGCACCTCCTCGCGCCGGACCTCGCGGAGGTGCGCGGCCTCGCCATCCACCCCCACATGCAGGGGCGGGGGCTGGGCAAGCAGCTCGTCGAAGCCTGTGAGCGCGAGGCCCGCGAGATTGACCTTCCGGCCCTCTTTGCGTGGACCTACCAGCAGGCCTTTTTCGAGAAGTGCGGCTTCGTGCGGATCGACAAGACCCACCTGCACCCCAAGGTGTGGTCGGAGTGCCAGCGGTGCGCCTTCTTTGAGAACTGCAACGAGATCGCGATGCTGCGGGCGCTGGCGTGAGGCCGTCCGGTCGGGTCGGCACGGTTGGTCCCAGGTACGCCTGATAAGCTCTGTGGCTGAAAGCGGGCGGCGTCCGACCTCCTGCTTCCGCCATAAAACGCGTCCCGTGAGGCGCGAATGGAGGTCCCTATGATTCGCAAGGAACGCGCGATTCTGGCGCTGGAAGACGGCACGGTGTACCGGGGCTACGCCTTCGGGCACCGGGGCGAGACGGTGGGCGAGGTCGTGTTCAACACCTCTATGACCGGATACCAGGAGATCATGACCGATCCCTCGTACAACGGGCAGATCGTGACCATCACCTACCCCCACGTCGGCAACTACGGCGTGGCGATCTACGACATGGAGAGCAACAAGCCCTACGTGCGGGGCTTCATTTCCCGCGAGTTTTCCGGCGAATATTCCAACCACCGGGCGCAGCAGTCGCTCGAAGCGTTCATGCAGCAGTACGGCGTCGTGTCCATCCAGGGGATCGACACGCGGGCGCTGGTTAGGCGGCTGCGGTCGGGCGGCGTGGTCAAGGGCGTGATCGCCCACCGCTCGTACACCCACCCCGAGGACCCCTACGGCGAGTTCACCCCCGCCGAGGAGCAGGTCTACGTGCAAAGGGCGCGGGACCATCAGGACATCGACGGGCACGACATGACCAAGGAAGTCACGACCGCCCTGCCCTACGCCTTTCCTACCCTGCGCCACGGCAAGCGCGTCGTGCTGATGGATTTCGGAATTAAGCACACCATCATCGAGCGGCTGGCCGAGGTCGGGATCGAGCCCATCGTGGTGCCCGCGCACACCACCCCCGCGCAGATCATGGCGCTGCAACCGCACGGCCTGTTCCTCTCCAACGGCCCCGGCGACCCCGCGCCGCTGGAGTACGCGCACAAGACGGCCTGGGAGCTGATGGGCCTGCTGCCCACCTTCGGCATCTGCCTGGGGCACCAGATTCTGGGCCTCGCGGCGGGCGGCCGGACCTTCAAGATGAAGTTTGGGCACCGGGGCGGCAACCAGCCCGTCAAGAACCTGCTCACCGGCAACGTGGAGATCACCTCCCAGAACCACGGCTACGCGGTGGACATCGAGTCCATTCCCGACGGGGCCTTTGTCGCCACGCACGTCAACCTGAACGACGGCACGCTGGAGGGCATGGCGCACAGCCGCTATCCCGTCTTCTCGGTGCAGTACCACCCCGAAGCCTCGCCGGGGCCGCACGACAGCCGCTACCTTTTCGACCGCTTTATCGAGGAGATCGACGCCTTCGACGGGGCGGACGGCTCCCCCGTAGTCAAGGCGGTGGCGGGGCGGCTGGGAGTGTAGAAGCAACAAGAGCCAGCCGGGGACGGGTGCAGCGCCCGTCCCTTTCTGTTTGCGGGGGCGCGTACCGACGGTGTGGGCGGGGTGGGGGAGACTGGGAAAGATGCTCCGTCCGCCCACTGGCCCGCCCGTTCAAGTCGTGTGGTTCAAGAAGGACCTACGTGTGCAGGACCACGCGCCGCTCGCCCAGGCGGCCGCGCGGGGACCGGTGCTGCCCCTCTACCTCTACGAGCCAGAGCAGCTCGGGCACGAGGAGTTCGCCGGGCACCACCTGACCTACCTCAACGATTGCCTCGCGGAGCTGGACCGGCGGCTGCGGGCGCTGGGCGCGGGGCTGGTGGTCCGGCACGGCGAGGCGGTCGCCGTGCTGGAGGAACTCTCCGAACTCGTCCCCATCGGCGGTCTGTGGGCGCATGAGGAAACGGGCAATATGGTCAGTTTTCAGCGCGACCGACGGGTGCGGGCCTGGGCGCGGGAGCGGGGGGTGCCGTTCGTGGAACTGCCACAGACGGGCGTGGTGCGCCGCCTGCGCGACCGCGATGGTTGGGCGGACACCTGGGAGGAACGCATGTCTGCCCCGGTCGTGCCCGTGCCCGCCGCGCTGCGGGGCACCGGCCTCCCGCCCGGCGGCCTCTGCACCCACGCGGAGCTGGGCGTTCCCGCGGAGGGCAAGGTCATTCCCCCTGGCGGCGAGAGCGTCGCCCGCGCCACGCTGGAGAGCTTCCTGACCGTGCGCGGCGTGAACTACATGCGCGAGATGAGCAGTCCACTGACGGCGGAGGAGAGCTGCTCGCGCCTCTCGGCTCCCCTCGCTTTTGGCACCGTTTCGCTGCGGGAGGTAGTGCAGGCCACCCGGCAGCGGTTGGCGGCGGTCAAGGGCAATCCAGACGCCGACGAACGCTGGGTGCGCTCCCTACGTTCCTACGAGAGCCGCCTGCACTGGCATTGCCACTTCATCCAGCGGCTGGAATCCGAGCCGGAGATGGAGTTCCGCAACCTCAACCGTGCCTTCGACGGCCTGCGCCCGGATGTGGGCGACCCCGGCTGGAACGCGGACTTTTACGACCGCTGGGCACACGGGCAGACGGGATATCCCCTGGTGGACGCCTGCGTGCGGATGCTGCGGGCCACGGGCTGGCTCAACTTCCGCATGCGGGCGATGCTCGTCTCCTTCGCCTCGCAGCACCTGTGGCTGCACTGGCGGCCGACCGGCCTGTTTCTCGCGCGGCAGTGGCTGGACAACGAGCCTGGCATCCACTGGTCGCAGATGCAGATGCAGAGCAGCACCGTGGGTATCAACCGCGTCCGCATCTATTCCCCCACCCGGCAGGCCCGCGAGCAGGACCCGGACGGCACGTTCATCCGCCGCTGGGTGCCCGAACTGGGGGACGTGCCCGGCGACTTCCTGCACGCGCCCTGGGAGTGGAGCGGGGCGACCCGGCTGAACTATCCACCGCCCGTCGTGGATGAAGGAAAGGCGGGGGCCGCCGCGCGGGCCAGAATCTATGCTGCGCGGGAGAGTGCGACCTTTGAGGCCGAGGCCCGGCGCGTCTATCACAGGCATGGCAGCCGCAAGAAGGCGGTGCTGCGGGCCGAGCGCGTGGCGCGGGGTCTGCCTGCCAAACCCGTTCGGCCGCCCAAGTCCACCCCCCGGAGGAAGCCCCCCATGACCGACCAGCCTGACCTCTTCGGCACGACGCCCGAAGCCCCCAAGCCCCTGATTCCGGCGGGATTGCCTGAGTCGTGGCGCGAGGCCCTGACGGACGAGTTCGCCGCGCCCTACTTCCACGCGCTCAAGGACTTTCTGGTGGAGGAACGCCGTCAGCACAACGTCTTCCCGCCCGCGCCCGACGTGTTCAACGCGCTGCGCTATACGCCGCTGGAGGACGTGAAGGTGTTCATCCTGGGCCAGGACCCCTACCACGGCCCCGGTCAGGCACACGGGCTGGCCTTTTCCGTCCGGCCCGGCGTGCGCCCGCCCCCCAGCCTGGCGAACATCTACAAGGAGTTGCAGGCCGACGTGGGTTTCCAGCCGCCGCGCCACGGCTACCTGCGCCACTGGGCCGAGCAGGGCGTGCTGATGCTCAACGCCGTGCTCACCGTGCGGCAGGGCGAACCCAACAGCCACGCGGGGAAGGGCTGGGAGAGTTTCACCGACGCGGTGATTCGCCACGTCAACGCGAAGGAGTCACGGGTGGTCTTCGTGCTGTGGGGCGCCTATGCCCGCAAGAAGGCGAAGCTGGTCACCAATCCCCAGCACGTCATCATCGAGTCCGCCCACCCCAGCCCCCTCAGCGTGACGAAGTTCATGGGGACGCGGCCCTTCTCGCGGGTGAACGCCGCGCTGGAGGAGTCCGGGCAGACGCCGATTGACTGGCAACTGCCCATGCAGGCCGAAGAATGAGCCTCTCCCTTCAGCCTGTCTCAAACCGGATTGCAGCCTGCCGGACAGCCGCCCTTCCAGCAGTTCGCCCATCCTGACGCCCATGACGAGTCGCACCACCACCCTGCAAGACGAGTACCTCCGCCGGGAGGGGGAGAAGCCCACCGAGTTCCGCTACTTCTGGCCGGACGGGGAGGAGTACACCGACGCCGAGGGGCTCGCCCGCATCGCGTCCCTCGCGGTGCCGCCCGCCTACACGGACGTGTACGTCTCGCCTGACCCGGACGCCGAGTTGCAGGCCTTCGGACGCGATGCGGCGGGGCGGCTCCAGTACCGCTACCACCCCGACTTCATGCAGGCGGGGGCGCTGAAGAAGTGGCAACGGCTGGCGCGGTTTGCCGAGGCCCTGCCGACCCTCCGCACCGTCACCGCCGCCGACCTGCGCCTCGCGGGGCTGCCCCGGCGCAAGGTGCTCGCCGTGATGACGCGAGTGCTGCACGTCGCGCACTTCCGGGTGGGGAGCGATACCTACGCCCGCGCCCACAAGACCCACGGCCTCTCCACCCTGCGCCAGCGGCACGTCAGGGTCGAGGGCAGCGCCGTGCAGTTCCGGTTCAAGGGCAAACACTCCATCCTTCAGGAAAAGACGGTGCGCGACCGCACCCTGGCGACCAACATGGAGCGCCTGCTCGCGCTGCCCGGCCCCTGGCTGTTCCAGAGCGTGGAGGAGGACGTGCGCTCCCGCGTCCGTGCCCACGACCTCAACGCCTACCTGCGCGACGTGATCGGCCCCTTCACCGCCAAGGACTTCCGGACCTGGGGCGGCACGCTGGTGGCCGCTGAGTTCCTGGCGGAAGCCGGAGCGCCCGAATCCGAGCGGCAGGCCCGCAAGACGCTGGTGGAGTGCGTGAAGTACGTCGCTGCTGACCTCGGGAACACGCCCGCCGTCACGCGCGGCAGCTACATCTGCCCGGTGATCTTCGACCGCTACCAGGAGGGCAAGGTGCTCGACGACTACGAACCCCGCGCGGGCCGCACCGAGGCTGACCTGGAGGGCCTGACTCGCGCCGAGGCCGCGCTCAAGCGGATGCTGGAAAGCGAGAAGACGCTGCGGGTGCGCCGCTCCCGCCGCAAGGTGGACAAGGTGGAAGAGGCCGCGTGAGCCACCTCTCCTGGCCGCGCCACCTTGCCCGCTGGCTGTTGGGGCTGGCGCTGATCGGGGCCGGGACCGGGCACCTGACCACCTTGCGTGGGGAGTTTCAGGCCCAGGTGCCGGAGTGGGTGCCGCTGGACAAGGACTTCGTGGTGCTGGCCTCCGGCTTGGTCGAGATCGGGCTGGGGGCCGCGCTGCTCGCCCTGCCACGTCAGCGGAGGACGGTGGGGTGGGTGGTCGCCGCTTTCTTCGTTGCCATCTTCCCCGGCAACGTGTCGCAGTACCTCACCCGCACGGACGCCTTCGGGCTGGATACGGACCAGGCACGGCTGACCCGGCTGTTCTTCCAGCCGCTGCTGGTGCTGTGGGCGTTGTGGTCGACTGGAGCGTGGCCGGGGCCGCGTGGGGAGCGGGGTTAACGCTTAGACGTTCTCCGCACCTTCTGGCGGCGCAACCCACTGCACCAGTTGCACGATCACGCCGTTGGGGTCCGAAACCTGAAAGTACCGCTCGCCCCACGGCTCGGTCTCGATGGGGGTGACCACGGGCACGCCCTCGGCCTGTAGTCGGGCGTACTCGCCGTCAATGTCGTCCACCACGAACACCACCAGCAGCCCCTGCCCGGCACTTCCGGCGATCTGTGGCGGCTTGAAGGTGGACAGCCCTGTCTAGAGGAAGATCAGGTTGAAGCCCACGTCCTCCCGCGTCAGGGACGCGACGCCCTCGTACTCCATCTCCTGCGTGAAGCCGAAGTGCCGCTTCAGGAACTCGGCGGAGGCACGAACGTCCGGCACGTTGAGGGAGATGGCCGACCGGGTGATGTGCATGGGGGGACCTCCTGGGGAGAGCTTAAGCCGGAAACCCGGCGCCTACACCCGCACCAGGTCCCGCCCCACCTGGCCGACGTTCTGCTTGCCGCACAGCGCCATCGCCAGCCGCACCTCGTCGTGGAGGAGGTCCAGCGTTCGGCGCACGCCCGCCTCCCCACCTGCCGCGAGGCCCCACAAGGCAGGACGACCCAGAAAGACTGCCCTGGCCCCCAGCGCGAGCGCCTTCACCACGTCGGTGCCGCGCGTCACGCCGCCGTCAAGGTAGACCTCGACTGCACCGCCCACCTCGTCCGCGATTTCGGGCAGGGCTTCTATGGAGGAGACCGCCGTATCCAATTGCCGCCCCCCGTGGTTGCTCACCCAGACGTGGCAGCCATGCTCGGCAGTGAGGCGGGCGTCCTCGGCGGTCAGGATGCCCTTGAGGACGATGGGCAGCGAGGTCTGCCCGCGCAGCCAAGCGAGGTCGGCCCAGGTAAAGGTCTTGTCAATTAGGCCCTGAAAGTAGTTCACGAGCTGCGAGCCGCTCTCCGATTCCATCTGCGCCAGCCGTTCCCGGCTCCCCGCGTTGGGCACCCGCAGGTGGGGCGGCAGGGCGAAGCGGTGACGCTCGTTCGCCTCCCGGCGGCCCAGGAAGGGGGCGTCCACGGTCAGCACGAGCGCCCGCGCTCCCGCCGCCTCCGCCCGGCGCACGATCTCGGCGCTCAGGGCGCGATCAGTATAGAGGTAGAGCTGGAACCAGAACCGTCCGCCTGCCGCTGCCGCGACCTCCTCAATCGGGGTGTTGCTCAGCGTGGAGAGCGTCATCACGCTCCCAGCCGAGGCCGCTGCCCGCGCGGTGGCGACCTCCGCGTCCGGGTGCGCGAGGCCGTGGAAGGCACTGGGGGCGATGCCGACCGGCGAGCGCAGGGGCAGCCCCAGCACTTCAGTCCGGGTGTCCACGTTCGACACGTCCACCAACATGCGGGGCCTGAGTTTCAGCCGGGCGAAGGCGGTGCGGTTCTCGCGCAGGGTCAGCTCATCATTCGCGCCGCTCGCGTAGTACTCCAGCGCGTTGCGGTCGAGGCGTGATCGGCCCAGCGCTTCCAGGTCCGCGAGGTTGACGGTGCCGCCGAGTTCGGGCGTTTCCGCGTCCGGCAGGTTGGGGGTGGTCATGGGTCAGGGTAACGGAAGGGCAAGGAAGCCGACAGCCTGCGGCCGCACGGGGCGTCACACTGCCCCCATGCCGCGCCCACAGCCCATTCCCCCCGGTCCCGGCCAGGAAAGCGTCTGGGACTACCCGCGCCCGCCCCGGCTGGAGCGCACCGCCCGGACAGTGGAACTCTGGCTGGGCGGCGAGAAGATCGCCGAGACGACCGGCGCCTTCCGCGTCCTCGAAACCAGCCACCCACCCACCTACTACCTGCCCCGCGAAGCCTTCCGGCCCGGCGTGCTGACCCCCGCCCCCGGCGGCAGCGTCTGCGAGTGGAAGGGTGAAGCGTCGTACTGGACGCTCTCAGCCGGTGGCAAGGTGGCCGAGGGCGCGGGCTGGAGCTATGAGCGGCCCACCCCTGCTTTCCGGGAGATCGCCGGATACGTCGCCGTCTACGCGGGCCGCATGGACGAGTGCCGGGTGGACGGGGTGCGCGTGACCCCGCAGCCGGGCAGTTTCTACGGGGGCTGGATCACGCCCGACGTGGTGGGACCGTTCAAGGGCGAGCCGGGGACGTGGGGCTGGTAGGGGAAGGGGAGTGCTAGAGTCCGGCCCGTGCTGCACCCCGACACCCTCCCCCTCGTCCGGGCGTTCGCGCAGGCGGACGTCACCTGCTGGCTGATCGGCGGTCAGGCGGTGGAAGTGCTGTGCGGCGGGAATGTCCGCGCCCACGACGACATTGACTTCCTGGTGCGGGAGGCCGACGGGGCGCGGGCCGTCGCCGTGCTGGAGGGCCTCGGCTTTACCCACGCGCACGGCTCGCTCGCCGCCGGGGACGTGTTCTACCGCCGGGGAGAGGTGCTGGTGGACCTCGTGCCCATCCGGGACGACGTGGACCCGCCGCGCACCGTGGGCGAACTCGCCTCCATCGTGTGGCCCGCCGGAATCTTCACGACCCACGTGGTGGAGTGGGAGGGGGTCCGCGTGCCCACGCTCACCCCCGCCGGGCACCGCGCGATGAAAGGCGTCGTGGCGGCTTTCTACGGGGTGGAATTAAGAGAGAAGGACCGGGCCGACCTCGCCGCACTTGCTACCCTCGGCGCATGACGGCTTCCGACGCGGCGGTTCGCACCCGGCTCACGGCGCTGGCAACAGCCCTGCGGCACTTCCATTCGGCCCTGCTCGACTTCGCCAAGGGCGAGTACGAGTTCCTGCACGGCCCGGTGAAGGGACCCTTCGAGCTGTACTCGCTGGTCATCAACCACCCCTCCTTTCAGTGGCTGCGGCCCCTCTCCGGCCTGATGGCGACGCTGGACGAGGTGCTGGACGCCAAAGACACCACCCTCACCCCCCAGAACGTGGCCGACGTGCGGCAGGCGCTGGGCCTGCTCTTCGCGGAGACGGACACCCGCTTCGCCGATTTCCGCGCCGGGTACGCCCGCGCCCGTGGCGAGACCCGCGTGCGCGAGACCGAAGCCCGCTGGCGCGAGACGCTCAATAGCTTGGAGGCTTGACCCTTGAAGCTCGTCGTGGGGCTGGGCAATCCGGGCAGTCAGTACGAGCGGACCCGCCACAACGTCGGCTGGCTCGTCGTGGACGAGGTGGGGCGGCGTTGGGGAGCCGTGTGGCGCAAGGAGAAGGACGCGCACGTCGCAGAGGTCCGGGTGGGTCCGGCCCCCGGCGCGAAGGTGCTGCTGGTCAAGCCGCAGACCTTCATGAACGCGTCGGGCAAGGCGGTGGCGCCCCTCGTCGGCTTCTACAAGCTGGAGCCGGGCGCGGTGCTGGCCGTGCAGGACGACTTGGACAGCCCTTTCGGGTTGCTGAAATTGCGGCCCGGCGGGCGGCACGGCGGCCAGAACGGGGTGCGTGACCTGATCCGGGTGCTGGGGACCGAACAGTTTCCCCGCCTCAAGATCGGCATTTCCCGCCCCCCGGCGGGCTGGGACCCGGCGGACTGGGTGCTGAGCAAGTGGCGGGAGGAGGAGGCCGCAACGCTGGCCGAACTCGTCCGGCTGGGGGCCGACGCGGTGGAGGTCTGGGCGGGGTCCGGGCTGGCCGAGGCGCAGGGCCGTTTCAACAGCACCGACCTGCGGCCCAAGCCGGAACCGACGCCCGCACCCGAGCGTCCCGCCGAGCCGAGCACCTCCGGCGCGGCCTCCGACCCCGGCGTATCCTGACCCGCGTGACCACAACTGAATTAAGGCTGGATGTCCTGCGCCACCTCTCCGACCTGAACGGCGTCCCCGGTCAGGAAGACGCCGTGCGCGACTTCGTGCTCTCCGACCTCGACGGGCTGGTGGACGAGGTGCGGGTGGACGCGCTGGGCAACGTGATTGCCCTGAAGCGCGGGCGCGAGGACGCCGAGGGGAAGCGCGAGCGCGTGATGCTCAGCGCCCACATGGACGAGATCGGCTTTCTGGTGCGGTACATCGACGAGAAGGGCTTCTTGCGGGTGCAGGCGCTGGGCGGCTTCGACACCCGCAACCTGTTCGCCCGCAACGTCACGGTGCACACGCGCGGCGGGGCGCTTCCCGGCCTGCTGACCCCCGGCGGTCGCCCCGTCCACATTGCCACCCCGGAAGACCGCAAGAAGGTGCCTGAGGTCAAGGAGTTCTTCGTGGACCTGGGCCTGGGTGCAGACGACGTGAAGGGCCGCGTGCGCATCGGGGACATGGTGACCTTGGACCAGACCGCCCGGCAGGTTGGGGCCATGACGGTGGGCAAGGCGATGGACGACCGCGCCAGTGTGTTCCTGCAACTGGAGGTGCTGCGGGCCTTCCGGGAGGAGCGCCCCCGGCACGACGTGGTCGCCGTCTTCAGCGTGCAGGAGGAGGTCGGCCTGCGCGGGGCCATCGTCGCGGCGTATGGGGTCGAGCCCACCCTGGGCATCGGCCTCGACGTGACGCTGGCGGTGGATACCCCCGGCGTCGGCCCCGACGAGGCGGTCACCCGGCTGGGCGAGGGCATCGGCATCAAGGTCTTTGACTCCACCATGATCTCGACCCGCTGGCTGGTGGACGAGTTCGTGGACCTTGCCGAGAAGGAAGGCATCCCGTACCAGATGGAAGTCCTGGCCCTGGGCGGCACGGACGGCGCGGCCATCCAGCGCACGCGGGCGGGGGTGCCCGCCCTGACCCTCAGCCTGCCCACCCGCTACATCCACACCATCGTGGAGGCTGTCCACGAAACGGACCTGCGGGCCGGGGTGGACCTCCTCGTCGCGTACCTGCGCTGAGCGGCCGGGAAGCGTAGGGGCTATGGAACTCCTCTCCGGTCTGCTGTCCTCGCTGGGCCTGTCGGGGGCGGCGGGGCTGAACGCCTCCATCCCGCTGCTGCTCGTGGGCCTGCTCGCGCGGTTCGGGGTCCTCGACCTCGCCGCGCCCTTTGACCTGCTGGCGAATCCCTGGGTGCTCCTGGGCATCGGAGTGCTGGGGCTGCTGGATTTCATCGGGGACAAGATTCCCGGCGTGGACCACGCGCTGCACCTCGTCGGCGGGGTGGTGAACGCGGCGGCGGGCGCGATTCTCTTCGCCGCGCAGACGGGCGTGGCGGAGGTGCCCCCGGCCCTCAGCCTCGCGCTGGGCTTCATCGTGGCCGGTGGGGTCCACGCGACCCGCGCCGCCGTGCGCCCGGTCGCCACCGCCACGACCGGGGGCCTCGCCAACCCGGCCCTCAGCGCCGCCGAGGACGGGGCCAGCCTGGGCCTGAGCGTGCTGGCGATTTTCGCGCCGGTGCTCGCGGTGCTGGGGCTGGCGGGCGTGCTGGTCTTTGCCGCGCGGCTGTGGCAGCGGGTGCGGGGGCGCCGGGCCACTTCCTCCTGAGCCGTGGAGCCGGGGAGAGGTCTCAGGGCCTCTCCCTTCTGCTGTCGGCCGGAGGTTCGAAGGTCTGTACACGGTCTGCAATCTGTTCAACTGCCTGGTGACATTTTGCTCTAGTGGTCAGACGTTTGGAGAAATCTGGGAAAATATCCGCGAGTTGTCCACAAAAGTCTGGACATTTTGCAAGCAAGCTGTTGACGCTGGGCATGCAGGCGCCTACGCTGGGGGCAGGTGGGCAGGCTTCTGGACCCCCTGTGCGCCGACAAGGAGCCAGCATGAAACTGATCACGGCAGTTGTGCGCCCCGAGCGGGTGGGGCAGGTCAAGGAGGCGCTGTTTCGGGCGGGGATCAGTGGGCTGACGCTGAGCCGCGTGTCCGGCCACGGCGGCGAGCAGGAGATCGTTGAGCACTACCGGGGCACCCAGGTGATGATCGAATTCCGCGAGAAGGTCGAGTTCCGCATGGCGGTCAGCGACGCCTTCGCGGAGGCGGCCATCCGCGCGATCTGCGAAGGCGCCCGCACCGGGGAGGTCGGTGACGGCAAGATCTTCGTGCAGCCGCTGGAGCGCGTGGTCCGTATCCGCACGGGCGAGGAGGACACGGCCGCGCTTACCCCCGTCACCGAGCGCCAGCTCACGCCGGTTCCGGCGTCCGGGAGGGCCGGATGAACGGGGCCGCGCTCCTGCGGGCCTTTGTGCTCCTGCTGCTGACCGGCAGCGCCCTGGCCGCACCCCCCGCCCCGGCGCCCGACTCCGGCGACACGGCCTGGATGCTGATCGCCACCGCGCTGGTGCTGCTGATGACCCCCGCCCTGGCCCTGTTCTACGGGGGCCTGACCCGCGCTCCCAGCGTGCTGAACACCATGATGATGAGCGTCGCGTCCATCGGGCTGGTGCTCGTGCTGTGGACGCTGGCCGGATACACCCTCGCCTTCGGGGAAGGTGGAGGGCCGCTGATCGGGGGCCTGGGGCACCTGGGACTGGAGGGTCTGGCCGGGACCCTGACCGGCACCATCCCGTCGCCCGTTTTCGCGGCCTTCCAGGGGACGTTCGCGGTCATCGCGCTGGCGCTGATCAGCGGGGCGGTCGTCGAGCGAATGCGGTTCGGGGCCTTTCTGCTGTTCGGTGGACTGTGGAGCCTGCTCGTCTATGCGCCGCTGGCCCACTGGGTCTGGAGCGCCGACGGCTGGCTGTTCAAGCTCGGGGCGCTGGATTTCGCGGGTGGCACCGTCATTCATATCGCGGCGGGGGTCAGTGCGCTCGTCGCGGCCTGGGCCGTGGGACCCCGGCTGGGCCACCCGCACGCGGCGCACATGCCGCACAACGTCCCCTTCGTGCTGCTGGGCGCGGGACTGCTGTGGTTCGGCTGGGTGGGCTTCAATGCGGGCAGCGCCCTGGCGGCGGGCCACACGGCCGCGCTGGCATTGCTGAACACGCTGGTCGCACCCGCCGCCGCGCTGCTGACCTGGCTGGGCTGGGAGGCGGCCCGCACTGGCAAGCCCACCGCCGTGGGCGGCGCGACGGGGCTGGTCGTCGGGCTGGTGGCGATCACGCCCGCCTGCGCGTTCGTGGCGCCCTGGGCCGCGCTGGTCGTCGGTGCGCTGGGCGCGACCGCCAGCTTCTGGGCCGTGCAGGCCAAGCGCCGCCTGTGGGCCGACGATGCCCTGGACGTGTTCGCCTGTCACGGGGTCGCGGGCATCGTGGGGGCACTGCTCACCGGGGCGCTGGCCTGGACGACCGGCAGCGGGCAGGCCGTGGGGCCGCAACTGCTCGTGCAGGGGGCCAGCGTCGCGGCCAGCGTCGCCCTGAGCGGGCTGGGCACCCTGCTGCTGCTGCGGCTGGTCGGGCACCTGACGCCCCTGCGCGTCTCCCCGCGCCAGGAGGTCGGCGGCATGGACCTCAGCGCCCACAGCGAGCAGGGGTACCGTGAGCCCGACGGCCGCCTGGGTTCCCCAGTGGTGCTGGGCGGCGATTGAGCCCCGGCCACCTTTCCCGGTGGTGGGATCGCGGCCTGCTCCCCGGCGTGGGGGCAGGCCGCACCTGAGTCGGCCCTCCGGCGGGACGCTTGCCCTCCGGGGGCAGAATGAAGCCTGTGTTAGGATGGGCCGCGAGTCTGACAGCAGATTGACCTACAGTCGGGCCACCAACCGCATCCCAGAGCACCCCTCGGAACCCGCCCTGACGGACGGGGCTTTCTCACGGGTGGGCTGGGTGACGATAGGGAAAGGAGGAGGGAGTTGGACGTCTCAAGTCGAGTCTTGAGTGAACTGGCCAGCCGCGAGGCAGCCCTGGACGCGCAGATCGAAGCGGCCCGCGAGGAAGCGCGGCGCGAGGTCGAAGCGGCCGAGGCCCAGGCGGCCCGCATTCTGGCGGACGCGCAGGCCCGCGCGGCGCAGATGCAGGCGCAGCACGATCAGGAGCTGGGTCAGGAGGCCGAGCGCATCCGCGCGGAAGCCCGCGCCCGCGCCGAAGCCGAAGCGCAGGCGACCCGCGAGCGGGCGCAGGCCCGCGTGCAGCAGGCCGCCGAACTGATCCTGAGGGCGGTGCTGCCGTGATCAACCCCATGCAGCAGGTCGTGATCGCCACCCGCCAGCGCGGCAGCGAGGCGGTCATCACGGCGCTGCAAGACGCCGGGGTGCTGCACCTCAAGCCCATCACCGGGGGGCCGCTGTCGACCGGCTCGCTTGCCGGGCAGGACGCGCAGTCCCGCCGGGAAGACGAGAGATTGCTGGCCCGAGCTGACAGCACCATCGCTGAACTGGGCGCCTACCGTCCCGCTCCCGCGCCCCTGCCCCCGCAGGAGGACTGGGAGCGTGTGGTCGAGGAGGCCGCCGGGCCGGTCTCGGCGCTGGCCCGTCAGCGTCAGGAGCTGCAGGCGGACCTCGACGCGGAAGCCGCCTACGGGGACGCGGTGCGGACCCTCGCCCGGCTGTCCGGGGGCGTGGACCGCAGCCGCCGCCTGACGGTGGTGCCGTTCCTGCTTCAGCCCAGCGACAGCCTCGCGGAACTGGAAGCGGCCCTTCAGGGGACGCTGAAAGACCGTTATGCGCTCGCCACCGACGCCGCCGGACCCAACCGGGTCGGGCTGGTCGCGGTGCTGCGCGGGGACCGGGACGCGGCCCGCGGCGCCCTGTCGCGTGTGCGGCTGGGTGAGCTGCGGCTGCCGGGGCGCTTCGACCAGATGAGCCTGTCGGAAGCCGCCCTCGCCTTCGACCAGATTCGTCAGCAGGGTTCCGAGCGTCAGCGCCAACTCAACGAGGGGCGCGAGGCACTCGCCCGCACCCACGGCCCCGTGCTGTACGCCGTGCGTGACGCCCTGAAAGACCGGGTCGCCGTTCACGACGTGCGGGCCGTCTCCGCGCGGGGCAAGTACAGCCTCGCCATGCAGGGTTACGTTCCGGCCGACCGGGTGCCCGCGCTCACCGCAGCGCTGGGCCGCTTCGGGGACGCGGTGGCCTACGAAGTGCACCCCGTCGACGAGCACCACGACCACGCGGTTCCGGTGCAGCTCAAGAACAACGGCTACGTCCGGCCCTTCCAGCTCGTCATGGGGCTGATGAGCCTGCCGCGCTACGGCACCTTCGACCCCACCTGGGTGATTGCGGTCTTCTTCCCCCTCTTCTTCGGGATCATCATCGCGGACATCGGGTACGGCCTGCTGTTCCTGCTCTTCGGCCTGTGGCTGCTGGGCAAGGCGCGGCGCAATGAAGGCTGGGACCTCAGCTTCTTCGGGGCCTACGTACCGCCCGCGACCCTGCGCGATCTCGGCTTTGTCACCAACGTGATGGCGGGCTGGAGCATCCTGTGGGGCTTTCTCACGGGCGAGTTCTTCGGCACCCTGCTGGAGCACCTGCACTTCTTCTACATCAACCCCGGCCTGCTCGACCGGCTGTGGGGCTGGACGGGCCTGACCTTCCCGGTCGAGGCCGAGAAGCTGCGGGAAGGCTATTACAGCGGCCTGATTCCGATCGTCTTTCCCCGCCTGGAAACCGAGTACTTCGCCAACGTGGCGCTGGTGTTCGCGCTGCTGTTCGGCATCCTGCAGGTGCTGTGGGGCTGGGGCATCCGCGTCGCGCAGGGCCTCAAGCACCGCGACCCCGTCCACACCTGGGAGGGCCTCGCCCTCTTCGGCGGCGTGGGCGCCCTCGTGCTGCTGGCCTTCGCCTCACGGGCCGCGCAGGACTTCGGCCAACTCACCAACTTCGCCAACCCCCTCGTGCTGCTGATGTACCTCGGCTTCGCGCTGTTCGTCATCGGCTACCTGCGCGTGATCAAGCACTACCCGCTGCTGCCCATCGAGCTGATGAGCCAGGGCGGCTCGGTCGTGAGCTACGCCCGTATCTTCGCGGTCGGCCTGGTCTCGGCCATCCTCGCCAAGCTCTGCACCGACCTGGGCTGGAGCCTGGCCCAGAGTATCGGCTTCCTGGGCATCATCCTGGGCATCGTGATCGGGGCCGTGCTGCACTTCTTCGTGCTGGCGCTGACCCTGATCGGCCACATCATCCAGCCGCTGCGTCTGCACATGGTCGAGTTCCTGAACCCGACCGGCTTCAACGCCGAGACCAGCCCCGCCTACAACCCCCTTCGCCGCCTCAGCTCCCCCCAGGGGCAGGCCAAATAACCCAGGAGAGTTGCCCATGACCAAGTACAACAAGATCGTCCTCGCGTCCCTCGTCTTCGCCCTCGCCAGCAGCGGTCTGGCCCAGGAAGCCGCCGAGGCCGCCAGCGACTCCAGCCAGGAAGGCCTGATCGCCGTCGGCAAGGGCCTGGCCCTGGGTCTGGGCGCGGTGGGCACCGGTCTGGCGCAGGCCCGCATCGGCTCCTCGCTGGTGGGCGCCGTGGCCGAGGACCCCAGCAAGGCCGGCTCCCTGCTGCTGTACTTTCTGATCCCCGAAACCCTCGTCATCTTCGGCTTCCTCGCGCTGTTCCTGATCTGACATGGCCCTCGACAAGCTTCTCGAACACGAGGCGCAGGGCGAGATCGAGCGCATCCGCGCCGAGGCCCGCGACCGTGCCCAGTCCATCCTGGCGCAGGCCCAGGAACGGGCTGAGGCGCTCGTCGAGAGCCGCGCCCGGTTGCTGGAGACCCAGCGTCAGGCTGGGCTGGTCCGTGCCCGCTCGGCGGCCGACCTCGAACTCAACGCTGCGCGGCTGACCGCGGGCGAGCAGGGCCTCTCGCAGGTCTACGCGCTCGTCGAGTCGCAACTGCGCGACATCAGCGGGCTGCCCGAGTACCGCGAGATCCTGGCCCGGCTGCTCACCCAGGCCCGTCAGGCGATTCCCGACGCCGAAGCGGTGGAAGTCAGCCCGCAGGACCTGACTGTGGCCCAGGGTCTCGTCACCGACCTGCCGGTCCGGGCCAACCCGGGAGTTCAGGGCGGGGTGCGGGTCGTGGCCCGCGGCGGCAAGAGCGGGATCACCAACACGCTGCCGGGCCGCCTGGAGCGGGTCCGCGCGGAACTGGCGCCGCAGGTCAGCCGCCTGCTCGCCGGGGAATAAGGACCCTCTCTCTATGCCCGACGACTACGCTTACATCAACACGCGCGTCCGCGTGATGCGGACCAAACTGCTCGACGGGCGCGCCCTTGACTCGGCGCTCGCGGCGGGCAGCTACCAGGAGTTCCTGCGGGTGCTCTCCGAGACCGAGTTCGCCTCCGAGTTGCGCGAGGCGACCGCCGAGGGCGCGGGCCTCCCGGAACTCGACCGAGCACTGTCGCAAAACCTGTTCTCGACCACCCAGCGGGTGCTGGGCTTCGCAGACGGGCAGGCGCGGCGTGAGATCGAAGTCCTGCTGATGAAGTGGGACCTCGCCAACCTCAAGACCATCGCCCGTGGGCTGGTCGGCGGGCGCGGCAGCCAGGCCATTCTGGACGGCCTGATTCCCGGCGGCACCCTGCGCCCGGCGGCCCTCCAGACGGCGGCGCAGAGCAGCGACCTCGCGAGCGCGGCGGCGGCCATCGCCGTGACCGGGCACCCGCTCGCGCGGGTCTTCCGGACGGCGGCCTCGGCCTACGCGGGCAGCGGGCGCCTGCTCGACCTCGAAGTCGCCCTGGACCAGGGCTATTACCGCCACACCCTCAAGGTGGCCCGTGAGCTCAGCCTGCGCCGCTACCTCGGCCGCGAGATCGACGTGACCAACGCCCTGATCGCCCGCACCGCGCGGGCACAGGGCCTGGGGCTCGATCCCACCCTTTTCGTGCCGGGGGGCAGCCTCGACGCGGGCGGCTTCGCGCGGCTCGCGGGCGGGGACGCCGGGGGCAGCGCGGACATCGCGGCCATTCTGGAAGCCCCCACGCTGGAGGACGCCGAAGTCGCGGCCCGCACCCTGCTGGGCCGCACCGCCCGCAACGTGGCGGTCTCGGACGTGGAGGGCGTGGGCATCATCCTCGACTTCCTGCGGCGCAAGGAGACCGAGATCGCCAAACTCCGCCTGATCGGGCGCGGCAAGTTCTACAACCTGCCCACCGAACAGATTCGCCGGGAGGTACAGGCATGACCGGGGCTCAAACCCAGCGGGTGGTTGTCCTCACCGACGCCGAAACCGCGACGGGCTACCGCCTCGCGGGGGCCGAGGTGATCGAGACCACGCCCGGCGAGGCAGTGTCGGCCCTTGAGCGCCTGATCGTGGAGGGCCGCTACGGCCTCGTGGCGGTGGACACTGGCCTGGTGCCCGATCCGGCGACGGCCACCGCGCGGGTGATGCGCGGGCGTGACCTGCCCATCCTGCTCCCGATTCCCAGCCTGCGCGACGCCTTTGCCACCGACACGGTGGATGCCAAGGCGTACATGGGCAAGCTGGTGCGGGACACCATCGGGTTCGATATCAAGCTGTAAAAGCAGGTCTAAGGGTCCAAAAGTCGAAGGGTCTAAGGGCAGGACCACAGACGCCGAGTTGCGCTCACCTTAGACTTTTAGACCCTCGACCCTTAGACCTTTCTCAAGGAGAAAAGATGACGCAGACCAAGCAGGGCGTCGTGCAGAACATCGCCGGACCGGCCGTGATCGCCGGGGGCATGTACGGCGCGAAGATGTACGACATCGTGCGCGTGGGCAAGGAGCGCCTCGTGGGCGAGATCATTCGCCTCGACGGGGACACTGCCTTCGTGCAGGTGTACGAGGACACCTCGGGCCTGACCGTGGGCGAGCCGGTGGTCACCACCGGACTGCCCCTCTCGGTGGAGCTGGGGCCGGGGATGCTTAACGGCATCTACGACGGCATTCAGCGCCCGCTCGACAAGATCCGCGAGGCCTCGGGCGACTTCATCGCGCGCGGCATCGAGGTCTCGTCCTTGAACCGCACCCAGCGCTGGGCCTTTACCCCCAGCGTGCAGGCCGGGGACAGCGTGCAGGGCGGCACCATCCTGGGCACCGTGCCGGAGTTCTCCTTCACCCACAAGATCCTGACGCCCCCCGACAAGCAGGGGCGGCTGCGCTGGGTCGCGGACGCGGGCGAGTACACCGTGGACGACACCATCGCCGAACTGGAAGACGGCACCAAGCTGCGGCTCGCGCACTACTGGCCGGTCCGTGCGCCCCGTCCCGTGGCCAAGAAGCTCGACCCCAGCCTCCCGTTCCTCACGGGCATGCGCATCCTCGACGTGCTGTTCCCCCTGGTGATGGGCGGCGCGGCGGCGATTCCCGGTCCCTTCGGCTCGGGCAAGACCGTGACCCAGCAGTCGGTCGCCAAGTACGGCAACGCCGACATCGTGGTGTACGTGGGCTGCGGCGAGCGCGGCAACGAGATGACCGACGTGCTCGTGGAATTCCCGGAACTGGAAGACCCCAAGACCGGCGGCCCCCTGATGCACCGCACCATCCTGATCGCCAACACCTCCAACATGCCGGTGGCGGCGCGTGAGGCGTCGGTGTACACCGGCATCACGCTGGCCGAGTACTTCCGCGACCAGGGCTACTCGGTGTCCCTGATGGCCGACTCGACCTCCCGCTGGGCCGAGGCGCTGCGCGAGATCTCCTCCCGCCTGGAGGAAATGCCCGCCGAAGAAGGCTACCCGCCCTACCTGGGCGCCAAGCTCGCCGCGTTCTACGAGCGTGCGGGTGCGGTGACGACCCTGGCCGGGGAAGACGGCGCGGTGTCCGTGATCGGCGCCGTGAGCCCCGCGGGCGGCGATATGTCCGAGCCCGTCACCCAGGCGACCCTCCGTATTACGGGCGCCTTCTGGCGTCTGGACGCGGGTCTGGCCCGCCGCCGTCACTTCCCGGCGATCAACTGGAACGGCTCGTACTCGCTGTTCACGCCCATCCTCGACTCGTGGTACCGCGAGAACGTGGGGCCGGACTTCCCCGAACTGCGCCAGCGCATCGGCAACCTGCTGCAGCAGGAAGCCTCCTTGCAGGAAGTCGTGCAGCTCGTCGGCCCCGACGCGCTTCAGGACCAGGAGCGCCTCGTGATCGAGGCCGGGCGCATGCTGCGGCAGGACTTCCTGCAGCAAAACGGCTTCGACCCGGTGGACGCCTCGGCCTCCATGCCCAAGAACTACGGCCTGATGAAGATGATGCTGAAGTTCTACGACGAGGCAGAAGCCGCGCTCCGCAATGGTGCCACCATCGACGAGATCATCCAGAACCCCGTCATCGAGAAGCTGTCGCGTGCCCGCTACGTCGCCGAGGGTGAATTTATGGCCTACGGCGAGGGCGTGATGGACGAACTCGACGTGACCTTCAAGAACGCTGCCAAGGGAGTGACCGCGTGACCCTCCTGAAAAAGGAATACAACGACGTCGCCTATATCTCCGGACCGCTGCTGTTCGTGAACGCGGCGTCCGACCTCGCCTACGGCGCCATCGTGGACATCCGCGACGGCACCGGCCGCACCCGCGGCGGGCAGGTCATCTCGGTCTCCGAGGAGAACGCCGTCATTCAGGTGTTCGAGGAGACCCGTGGCCTCGACCTCGCGACCGCCTCCGTGAGCCTCGTCGAGGACGTGGCCCGCCTCGGCGTGAGCAAGGAAATGATCGGCCGCCGCTTCGATGGCCTGGGCCGCCCCATCGACGGGCTGCCGCAGGTGGTCGCCGACAAGCGGCTGGACATCAACGGCCAGCCCATGAACCCCGCCGCCCGCGAGAAGCCCGAGGAGTTCATCCAGACCGGGATCAGCACCATCGACGTGAACACGTCGCTGATTCGCGGGCAGAAGCTCCCGATCTTCTCCGGCTCGGGGCTGCCGCACAACGAACTCGCCGCGCAGATCGCCCGTCAGGCGAAGGTGCCGGGACACGAGGGCGACTTCGCGGTGGTCTTCGCCGCGATGGGCCTGACCCAGCGCGAGGTCTCGTTCTTCACCCAGGAGTTCGAGCGCACCGGGGCGCTGGCCCGTTCGGTGCTGTTCCTCAACCGCGCGGACGACCCCGCCGTCGAGCGGCTGCTGACCCCCCGCATGGCGCTGACGACCGCCGAGTACCTCGCGTTCGAGCACGGTTACCACGTGCTGGTCATCCTGACCGACCTCACGAACTACTGCGAGGCGCTGCGCGAGATCGGCGGGGCGCGGGAGGAGATCCCCGGTCGGCGTGGCTTCCCCGGCTACATGTACACCGACCTCGCGAACCTCTACGAGCGTGCGGGTGTGGTGCAGGGCAAGCCCGGCTCGGTGACCCAGATCCCGATCCTCTCCATGCCCGACGACGACATCACCCACCCCATCCCCGACCTGACCGGCTACATCACCGAGGGGCAGATCGTGGTGGACCGTGGCCTGAACGCCAAGGGCATCTTCCCGCCCATCAACCCGCTGCCCAGCCTGTCGCGTCTGCAGGGCAACGGCATCGGCAAGGGCAAGACCCGCGCCGACCACAAGAACGTGTCCGACCAGTTGTTCGCGGCCTACGCGAACGGCCTCGACCTGCGCAAGCTCGTGGCGATCACGGGTGAGGACGCGCTGACCGAGACCGACAAGCTGTACCTGCGCTTTGCCGACGACTTCGAGAACTACTTCATCGGCCAGGGTGGGCAGGACCGCTCCATCGAGGAGAGCCTGACGGTGGCGTGGGGCATCCTCTCCAAGCTGCCCCAGAGCCAGCTCACCCGCCTTTCGCGCGACTCCATCGACAAGTTCTACGGAACCAAGGTCGACGAGATGTGGCGCGGCAACCGCATCTGAACGTGTGGGGAGGGGTTGATTCCCTTCCCCGCCACGCGGAACACTCGGCCCACAAGGGAGGTGAACTATGGCAGGACAGATCAGCCCCACCCGCTCGGCCCTGCTCGCCAGCAAGGCCAGCCTCAAGACGGCCAGCGGCGGCGCGGACCTGCTCAAGCGCAAGCGTGACGCCCTGATCGGCGAATTCTTCGCGCTCGTGCGGGACGCGCTCGCGGCACGTGAGCAGCTTGCGGGCGTCAGCAAGGGCGCTTACACCAGCCTCTTCGGTGCGAAGGCCTGGGACAGCCCCGAAGCGGTCGAAAGCCTCAGCCTCGCCGGAACCGGCGACTACGCGATCGACATGCAGATCGAGAGCATCTACGGGGTGAAGGTGCCGCGCATCAACATCCCGGAGCGGCAGCAGCAGGTCAACTTCAGCCCGATCAACGTCGGCGCCCGGACCATTCAGGCGGCGACCGATTTCGGCGGGGTGCTCGAAGCCATCGTGAAGGTGGCCGCGACGGAAACCAAGCTGCGCCGCATCGGCGAGGAGATCAAGAAGACCTCCCGCCGCGTGAACGCGCTGGAACAGGTCGTGATTCCCGGCATTCAGGACGACATCCGCTTCATCCGCGGCGTGCTCGACCAGCGCGAGCGAGAAGAAAGCTTTCGCCTGAAGAAGATCAAGGCGAAGCTCGAACGCGAGAAAGAAGAGGCCGACAAGGCTCCCCAGGGCGGCCAGCACGGCACCGCCGCCGATTGAACGCCCCCAGCCCAAGACCGCCTCCCACCGGGGGCGGTTTTTCTATTCCAACCCGCGCAGGGCTTGCCGGAGGTTGGTTCGGGCCTGGGCTTCCAACGCGGCGAATTCCAGCGTCGTGTAAATGCGGTCGCGGTCCAGAAAGCCACGCAGAACCTGCGCTCGCCCCTCCCGGTAGGCCTCCTCGGGAACGAAACTTTACTCCTGCTGAATGGCCCGGTCATAGGCGGCGAAGGTGACCGGGTCCGCGCCGAGGATGCTCAGGTCGGCATCGACCAGCAGCGCCTCGGCCCGTGTAGACGGTGGGTCGGTATGCCGAGTGGCGAGGATGAGCGCCCGAACCTCCCGGATCAGGTCCGCGTCCGCGCCCTGCGCCGCCAGCCACTCCCCGAAGACGGCCGCACTCCGCGCCTCGTCGTCCCCGGCCCTGGGGTCGTAGATCAGGTCGTGGCCCCAAACCGCGAGGGTGAGGGTGGGGGTCAGCACCTCCCGCGAGGCGAGGGCGTCCAGCACAGCCTCCACATGCTCAGCCGTGTGGTAGGCCCGCTCCGGCTCGGCGTAAAAGGGCCGGGCGAAGGCTTCTGCCCGCGCCAACAGCGTCATCTCACCCATCGATTTCGGGCTTGGCGTCCCGTTCCATCAGGCTGGCGATGCCCACCTCCGGGGACCACTCGCCCCCAGTGACCCGCGCGACGGCCCGCACGATGGGGAGGTCATGGCCGTGGGCGGTGGCCCACGCTTCCAGCAGGCCCGCCGTCCGCAGGCCCTCCACGACCTTCCCCCCCTGCGCCGGGTTCTCGCCCCGCGCGATGGCCTCGCCCGCCGCGCGGTTGCGGCTGTGACGGCTGGTGGCGGTGGCGACGAGGTCGCCCAGCCCGCTCAGGCCGTAGGCGGTGTCCTCGTGGGCGCCCTGCGAGACGAGGTAACGGCTCATCTCGCGCAGGCCACGGGTGATCAGGGCGGCCTTGGCGTTGTCGCCCAGCCGCAGGCCGTCCCCCATTCCGGCGGCCAGCGCGATCACGTTCTTCAGCACCCCGCCGAGTTCCACGCCCACCTCGTCGCGGCTGGTGTAGACGCGCAGGGCGGGGGAGACCAGGGCCGCCTGCACGGCGCGGGCCAGTGCCGCATCTGCGCTCGCCACGACCGTCGCGGCGGGGAGACCCCGGCCGACCTCCTCGGCATGGTTGGGACCGCTGAGGACGGCGACCCGCCCGAACCCCAGCTCCCGCGCCAGATCGGTCAGTCGCCCACCGTCCGGCCCCAGCCCCTTGGCACACAGAACCACCCCGAGATGACGCGGTAACTCGGCCAGCAGCTCGGGCACGCCCACGCTGGGGACGACGACCAATGCGAAATCGGCCCCTGACACCGCCGCCCCCAGATCGGAGGTGACACTCACCGCGTCCGGCAGGGTCACGCCGGGCAGGTACTCGCGGTTCTCGCGGACCTCCGCGAGCCGGGCGGCAAAGTCGGGGCGCCGTGCCCACAGCGTTGCCTGTCCCCCGGCGCGGGCCACCGCCACCGCGAGGGCGGTGCCCCAGCCCCCCGCGCCCAGCACGGGAACCCTCAGGCCCATGCGAACACCCACACGCGCGGCGTCTCCGGGGTTGGCCGGGCGTAGTCGGGATATTCGACGATCTCCCAGCGCTCGAAGCCCGCCGCTTCCAGCAACGGCGCGAGGTCAAGTGGGTCGTAGCCCCGTTCACGGTGCGTCTCGGTGAATTCCTCCCAGCCGCCCTGCCCGTCCTCCACCCGGCAGAAGGCCTGCACGATGCCGAGGTCCGCTTCCGGGTCGTGATGGTGCGACCAGTGGTAGTGCACCTCGCGGCCGTCTGGGGTGGTCACCAGCCCCTCCACTGCTCCACCCTCCCACAACTCGCGCACGCCGAGTCGGGTGTTCAGGTCACAGGCGAGCAGGCCACCCGGCCGCAGGTGTGCCCGCGCTCGCCCCAGCGCCGCGCCGAGATCCTCCGGCGTGAGCAGGTTGTTGAGGCTGTCAAATACGCAACTCACGAGGTCGAAGGTACGCCCCAGGTCGAAGGTCCGGAGGTCGCCCACGGTCAGCTCCACCTCGCCGGGGAGGCGCCCACGGGCCACGGCCAGCATCTCCGCGCTGCCGTCCAATCCCGTGACCGTCCACCCGGCCCGGTACAACTCGCGCGTAAATCCCCCGGTGCCGCAGGCGAGGTCAAGGGCCGCGTTCCCCCCCAGGCCACCGTCGCGGGCGTAGGTCAGGACGAAATCCGCCCAGTGGTCATACTCCACGTCTGCCATGATCGCGTCGTAGACGGCGGCGAGGGCGGTAAAGGGCCGGTGCTGCATGGGGGTCACTCTAGCAGCGCCGCTTCTCGTCTCAAGACCCGGTCAGGTAACCCCGGCCTTTCGAAAGAAGGATGAGCTTCCGGTGAGTCGGCCGGGAAGGGTAGCCCCGTAGCCCAGAGGGGTGGGGGCAGGTACGGTGGGGACGTTTCCGCAGTTCATCCCCCAGGAGGTTTCACCATGCAAAAGATGCTGATCGTTGCCGCCCTCGGTACCCTGGCTCTCTCCTCGTGCAGCATTTTCGGCACCCGCAGCGCCGCCGTGTCGGGGCAGCTCAAGGGCTTCGGCGCCAACCAGAACCTCGGTCTGGCCATCGTGGGGTTCAACAACGGCCAGTACACCAACGCCAGCACCCAGGTGCAGGTCATCGACAAGTTCCTGACCGGGGGCTTTACCCTGACGCTGCCCCGCGACGTGCCCTACGGCACCTACCGGGTGATCGTCTTCCGCGACGCCAACAACGACGGCCGCTACACGGCGGGCGAGCCGATCCTCAGCCGTGACAATGGCAAGTTCCTGGTGTACTCGCAGCGCGACGACCAGTTCTTTGCCGGGACCAAGCTGGGCTGGAACATCTACAACACCGCCAACCGCGACATCCAGACCACCGTGCTGAACAACTATGACCTCGAAGCGGTGCCCGCCGGACAGTAAGCGCAGCGAAACAGAAGGGGGAGGCTCGCGGGCCTCCTCCTCTCTTTTGGGTTAGGCGCCGTGGGCTTTCAAGCGCGTCTCGATCTCCGCCTGTACCCCCTCCAACTCGGCCTTGGAGAGCGCGGGCGCTCCGGTCTCCGCCACCGCGTCACCCAGCGGCACCCAGCTCACGCAGCCCAGCATCTCGGGCGTCTCGTCCAGCACCAGGGGTTCTCGCAGCGGGCACACCCGCAGCAGTAGGGCGTGGACCCAGGGGCGGTTGCGATAGTGGAAGCGGCGCTCGATGGCCCCCGCCGTCAGCGCCTGATACGGCTCCAGCGCGAGCGCAGCTTCCAGCGACTCGACCTTGTGGACGGCGACGACCTCCGCCAGCGCGGGCAGGACAATCTGACCGGGGTGGGGGTCGTCGCGCAGCAGCTCTGCGAACTCGGGGCGCAATTCCGCCGGATTCTGGTGCAGGAAAGTGGGGTAGAGGAAGAAGCGGCGGTGCTCGACCTCGAAGCCGTCGTGCGTTTCCATGATGCCGCCCTTGCGGATCAGCAGGGCCGATTGCCCAGCGACGAGGGCCTGACACTGGGTGTCCCATTCCTTGAGGGCGGTGTGGGGGGTGGGGGTCATGGGAGGAGGGTAGCGCGGGGGAGGGGAATGAAAAAACCGCCCCGGAGGGCGGTCTAAGTAGACCCTATTTAGTAAGTAGTGGGAGCAGTACCACCAGCTTGGAGGCCATCCTTAGTGATGTAATACGTGGTCTTACCGCTAGCGTGGGCTGCAGTGCCCAGGAATCCATCTTTAGCGGCATTCAGAGTGACCGAGAACTTGTTGGCAGCACCAAGAGTAGTATCACTGCAAGACTTGGGATCAAAATCAGTCACCGTCGTCTTGCTAAGTCCAGTGTACAGGCCAGTGGTGGCATTGTTGATACGCAGATCCTCAGCGGCCAGACCGATAGCGCGGGCGCAGCCCATAGCTGCAGTGTCATAACCGCGCTGACGCGCCCCTAGCAGGTTGGGAATCAGCACCGCCGCCAGAATCCCGATAATCGCGATCACGATCAGCAGCTCGATGAGGGTAAAGCCTTGGGTTCCGTTCTTCATGGTGTCTCCTCGGGTGGCCGTCGGGATAAGGAATCGGGAGAAGGTCCCTCGGGCCGGAAAATGCTGTGCAGGTGCGGGTGTCTCCCGTCCTTGCTGAAGAGAGGTTATTCAGGGGGCTCTAACAGAGGTCTTACGATCATGGGCCTCCGGCGGGGGTATCGGGGGGGTGGGCGGAGGCGGGTGGTATGATGCCCGGCAGTTCGGTCTGACCTGCGCTCTGGCGTAGGCAGGCGAATGGCCACAAGGCCCCACCCCAATTCCCACCCTGCACGTGCCCCGCGCCCTGGCCCCAGCGGTCAGGCGGCGCTGGCTGGCCCCGCCGCGTGCCCCGAAAGGTCTGCATGGAAGTGACCCCCCGTGTGCCCCCGCACAGCAACGATGCCGAGATCAGCGTGCTGGGCAGCATCCTGCTGGACAACGACACCCTGACGGCCCTGGGCGACACCGTCACCGCCGAGATGTTCTACCGGGAGGGCCACCGCAAGATTTTCACGGCGATGCGGACCCTCCAGGACCGGGGCGAACCGGTCGACCTCGTGACTCTCAGCGAGGACCTGCGGGTTAAGGGCCAGCTTGACGAGGTGGGGGGCGTGACCTATCTGGTCGGGCTGGCCGATCAGGTGCCCACCGCTGCCTACGCCGAGCACTATGCCCGGATCGTGCAGGAGAAGCACACGCTGCGGCAGCTCATCAGTGCGTCGGGCAAGGCGATGCAGCTCGCCTACGAGGGCCAGATGCCCCTGGAAGACCTGCTCGACCGCGCCGAGAAGATGATCTTCGAGGTCGCCGAGCAGAAGAAGAAGGGCGAGGCCTTTCAGGCGATGGGCGAGGTCGTCCACGATACCTTCGAGTACATCACCCTGCTGCACCAGAATAAGGGCATTCCCGATGGCGTGAGCAGCGGTTTCCGCGACCTTGACGAGCAGATTTCCGGGTTGCAGAAGGGGAGCCTGAATGTGCTGGCGGCGCGGCCGAGTATGGGAAAAACCGCGTTCGCGCTGTCTATAGCGCAAAACGTCGCCTTGCGCGGCGAGAAGACGGTCGCCGTCTTCAGCCTGGAAATGCCCTCCGTCCAGCTCGCCCTGCGCATGCTTTGCAGTGAAGCGCGGGTGGACATGAACCGCATCCGCTCGGGGCAGCTCAACGAGCGCGACTTCGAGCGGCTCGCGCACGCGGCGGGGCGGCTGGCGGAAGCGCCGATGGTGATTGACGACGAGCCGGACCTCACCCTGAATGCCCTCAGAAGCAAGCTGCGGCGCATCGCCGCGCAGCACGGGCAACTCGGCCTCGTCGTGATCGACTACCTGCAACTCATGTCGGGTGGCAAGAGCAGCGGCGGCAGCGACAACCGCCAGCAGGAGATCAGCACGATCTCGCGCGGACTCAAGGGGCTGGCCCGTGAACTGGAAGTGCCCATCATTGTTCTGAGTCAGCTCAGTCGTGCTGTGGAACAGCGGCCGAACCATAGGCCGATGCTCTCCGATCTTCGCGAGTGCGTGACGGGCGACACCCTGGTCACCCTGGCGGACGGGCGGCGGGTCCCCATCGCCGCGCTGGTGGGCACCCAGCCGGAGGTGCTGGCGATGCAAGGGGACGGCCGGATCGTGCCTGCCCTCAGCGATCTGGTCTGGGAGGTGGGCCAGCGGCCGGTGCTGGAAGTCGTGACCCGCAGTGGTCGGCGGCTGCGGGCGACGGGTGGGCACCGGGTCTACCGACTGGGCGGCTGGGTCACGCTGGACGAGGTGCGCCCCGGTGACCGCCTGGCCCTGGCCCGCCGCGTACCGGAACCCGCTGCAGCCGGGGCGGGCGACTGGACCGAAGACCGCGTGGCTCTGCTCGCCCACTTGATCGGCGACGGAAGCTTTCTGCCGGGCCAACCGTTGCGCTACACGACGGCCTCAGAGGAGAACAGTGCCCTGGTGACCCGTGCGGCGCAGGCGCTCGGTTCTGCGGTCACCCGGTACGCGGGGCGCGGCAACTGGCACCAACTTGTGATCGCTGGGAACGGCAACCGCTGGCATCCGGCGGGGGTGGGGGCCTGGCTCAAGGGTCTGGGCGTCTTCGGGCAGCGTTCCGCCGACAAACGGGTGCCGGACGAGATTTTCCGTCTGCCCGACCCTCTGGCCGCCACCTTCCTGCGCCACCTGTGGGCGACCGACGGCTGCATCCATGTCCGGGAGCGTGGGGGGGCGAGCCGGGTCTACTTCGCGACCTGTAGCGAAGGGCTGGCCCGCGACGTGGCAGCCCTGCTGCTGCGCTTCGGGATCGTGGCGCGGCTGCGGGCGGTCCCGCAGAAAACCCGTCCTGTCTGGAACGTGGACGTGAGCGGCACCGACGCGCAACTCGCGTTTTTGGAGCGGATCGGCACCTTCGGGCCACGCGCGGGGGCGGGCGAGCGGCTGCGGGCGCTGCTGGAGTCGCGGCCGGGCAACACCAATGTGGATACCCTTCCGGCGGAAGTGTTTGACCGAGTACGGGCCGGAATGCGCGAGCGGGGCCTGACCCACCGGGCGATGGCCGCCGCACGGGGCACGGCCTATGGGGGAACCTCCCACTTCCGTTTCGCCCCGTCGCGCTCGGTGGTGGCGGAATATGCCGAAGTGCTGGACGACGCCACGCTGCGTGAGTGGGCACAGAGCGACCTCTATTGGGATGAGGTGGTCAGCATTACGCCCGCCGGGGAGGAAACGGTCTACGATCTGACCGTGCCCGGCCCGGCGTCCTGGCTGGCCGATGGGTTGGTCAGCCACAACTCGGGTGCGATCGAGCAGGACGCCGACATCGTGATGTTCATCTACCGCGACGAGTACTACAACAAGGAAACCGACCAGCAGGGCATCGCCGAGATCATCATCGGCAAGCAGCGCAACGGCCCGGTCGGGACGGTGCGGCTGCAATTCCACTCCGCCCACGTGCGCTTCAACGATCTCGCGCCGGAGGGCATCTGATGCCAGAGGACGTGAAGGGCGCGGCAGCGAGCCAGGGGAACAACCAGCGGCGTCGGCGTCGGCGTCGTTCGCCCCGGCCCCCGGCCCCGGCGGGTCCCGGTCAGGTGTCGGGGGCCACGGCGGTCCCGGTGCCCGCTGCTCCCCAGAAGCGCGGGCAGAAGCGGGCGCTCGCCGCCCCCCGCATCGGGGTGGGCTGCATCGTGCTGCGCGGCGACGAGATTCTGCTGGTGCGCGAACGGGGCCGCTGGTCGCTCCCCAAGGGGGGCCTGGAGACGGGCGAACTCGTGCAGGAGGGCGCCCGCCGCGAAACATACGAGGAAACCGGGCTGGTCGTGGAACTGCGCGACCTCGCCTTTATCGTGGAGTTTCAGGCGCAGACGTGGGGGCATCACCTCCAGTTCTTCTACACCGGGCGGGAGGTGGGCGGCAGCCTCGCCCCGCGCGACCCCGACCGCGACGTGCAGGAGGCCCGTTTCGTCCCCATCCGGCAACTGCGCGAGTTCATCCGCTTCCGGCCCCGGCTGGTCTCGCTGGAAACGTGGCTGCGCGAGCGGCGGCCCCGGCACTTTGTCTTCAACCTCGACAAGGAACCCGCCATGCTCCGCAAGCGGCGGCGGGTGGGCGTGGGTGCGGTGGGACCCGACCTCTCCGACGATCCGACCGACGAGGCCGACCTCTAACCCGCCCCCACCTCGTTCTGCTACAATCAGAATATGAAACGGTCTTTACGTGCTCATGGGCGCACGGAAGGCGAGGCGCCCCATCCGGCGAGCGGGCGCGGGTACGCCCACGTCTGCCCCTCGTGCGGGCAGGGGCTGGACCTCTACGACCTGCGCGACGGCGATCAGGCGTACTGGTGCGTGCCCTGCGCTCGCGGCCACCGGGCGGGCGATCCGCCGCCGGGTGCGCTGCGCCCGCTGCCCGAGGCGAGCTGAATTCTTTCCCGTGCCCCCGTCCTCTCGTGGCGGGGGCGTTATTCTGACCTCATGAGTCTTCCCGCTCCCCCGGCCCCCCTCCCCCCCGACCTTCCCGTCCTCGCCGGGCAGGTCGTGGCGGTCACGGGGGCCGACCAGGGGTACGGGCGGGCCGTCAGTGCGCGACTGGCGCGGGCGGGGGCCAGCGTGATCCTGATCGGGGGCAACTCCGAGTCGCTCGCCGCCGCCGCGAGCGGCCTGGAACTCGCGGGTGGCACCGCGATCCCTCTCAAGGCCGACGTGGGGGTGCCGCTCGACTGGCTCAGCGCCCAGAATCGCATCCTCGAAATCTTCGGGGCGCTGCACGGCATCGTGCATCTGGCCGACAAGCGGGCGCACACCGACTTCACCCTGCTCAGCGAGGGCGAGTGGATGGACCTGTTTAACTGCAATGTCAAGAGCAGCGTCGCCATCGCGCAGATCGTGCGCCGCCGCCTGGGGGGAACGTGGCTGACCATCGTGGGGCCGCACCTCGACGAGCAGGGCCTGCACGTCTACCCCCAGCGTGGAGCGATTCGGGGATTGGTGGAGCACGCCCATCTGGAGGACCTGCGGGTCAATCTCGTGCTGCCCTCGCGGGCCAGCGGCGGGGACGAGGCGCTCGACCGCCCGCTGGGGGACGCGGTGCTCGCGCTGGCCGCCCCCTCGCTCGCGCACCTGCGCGGGGTGGTGCTGGAGGTGCCGCTGCCGCCACTGCCCAGGGTGCGCCCGACCGAGGCTGAGGCCCTGCTCCGGTGAGATGCCCGTACTGTTCCGCCCCCGACTCGCGGGTGGTCAACTCGCGCCCCAGTGACGACGGGGCCTCCATCCGCCGCCGCCGCGAGTGCCTGCGCTGCGCCCGGCGCTTCACGACCTACGAGCGGGCACAGCTCGAACCGCTGATGGTCGTCAAGCGCGGCGGCCTGCGCGAAGCGTTCAACCCCGACAAGCTGCTGCGCGGCCTGACCCTCGCCACCGAGAAGCGCCCGGTGGACCCCGAACGGCTCCGCGCCTTTGCCTACGGCTTTGAGGACGAGGTGGGCGTGCCGGAAATCGCCAGCGGGGAGATCGGCAAGCGGGCGATGGCTTTCCTGCGTCCGCTGGACGACGTGGCCTATATCCGCTTTGCCAGCGTGTACCGCGACTTCGACAGCCTGGAGCGCTTTATCGAGGAGATTCGCGGGCTGAAGGAAGGCGACGAAGGCTAGGACAGCTTCGCCTGGGTGGTCCGGTAGAAGGCGTTGGTCGGGATATTCACGAGGTCACGGGTGTTGTGAAAGCCCAGCGAGCGGTAGAAGGCGAGCTGGTCTGGCCGATTGTCCGTGAGCAGGACCGTCTGCATGACATGGGCATACCGCTCCAGCACGGCCTCCATCAAGGCCCGACCCACGCCCCGGCGCTGCCACTCCGGGCGAACGAGGAGATCCTGCACATACAGGATGCTCACGTCGTCGGTGACGCCGCGCACCAGGCCGATCAGGACGCTCGCCCCGTCCCGCGCGGTCCAGACGAAGCCCGACTGCCGCAGGGCGCGGGCCAGCGCTTCCGGGTCGCGGGTGTAGCTCGTCCAGCCCACCGAGGCGTAGAGACTCAGCAGCTCGGGGAGGTCAGGCAGCGGGGCGGGGGCCAGGGTGAAGAACACGCCGTCATCCTGACCGTCCTCCCGGCGCGGCGCATCCGTTGAACAGCGCAGCCGAAGGCCCACGGGTGCCTCTGGTCGCCTCCCGCCTGAACGGAAAAGCCCCCGCACGGGGGCAGGGTGCAGGGGCGGGGAGGGGGTGGAGGGCAGCTCAGCGTTTGCGCAGCCAGTGCTGCACCGTGCCCACCACGCCCTGGCGGAAGAACAGCACCGTCGCCACGAACACCAGCCCCGTCACGATGCCCACCGGGAGGTTAGCGGTCGTCAGCACGTCGCGCAGCAGCAGCACGATCCCGGCGCCGATCACCGGGCCGAAGAGGGTGGTCGTGCCGCCCAGCAGGGTCATCATCACGACCTCGCCGGAGGTGCGCCAGTTGACGACCTCCAGACTGACCACCCCGTGCCCGAAGGTGTACATGCTGCCCGCCAGCCCTGCGAGGCCAGCGCTGATCAGAAAGGCCGTGAACTTAAAGCGGGCCGGGTTGTAGCCGATGCTCTGCGCCCGCTGCTCGTTGTCGCGCACCGCCTGCTGCGCCTGTCCAAAGGGGCTGCGGACCGTGCGGTAGGCGATGTAGAACCCCACCGTGAACACCGCGAGGCAGAAGTAGTAGCGGGTCACCGAGTCGCTGAAATCCAGCCCCAGGAAGCCGGGCCGCTCGAAGCCTTGGAGGCCGTTCTCGCCCCCCGTCACGTCGGTCCATTGCAGCGCCAGGAAAGACAGCATCTGCGCGAAGGCCAGCGTGATCATCGAGAAGTAGATGCCCGCACTGCGGACGCTCAGAAAGGCGATGGGGACCGCGAGCGCCAGCGCCGACAAAGTGCCCCCCAGCATGGCGACGGGCACACTCTGCCCCTGCCCCAGCAGGTAGGCGGTGACATAGGCGCTGCTGCCCCAGAAGGCCGCGTGCCCGAAGCTCAGCAGCCCGGAAAAGCCGAACAGCAGATCGAAGGCCACCGCGAACAGGCCCCAGGCCAGGATGTCCAGCGCCAGCACCGGGTAGATCAGCCGGGGCAGTGCGTACGCTGGCGTAATCCGGCGGGGGTCGCTGGAGTTATCCGGCACCTTCCGCTGGTCTAATCCGGCACCCTGCGCTGGTTGATTCCGGCACCCTCCGGTCGCGGACGAGACTCCCCTGGTCATCCTTGCAGGATGACCAGAAAGCGAGCGTCCATGCGAAAAATCAGGGAAGTCTTGCGGTTGAAACTGGAACTGAAGCTCAGTGACCGCCTCATTGGACAAAGCGTCCAACTCGCCCGCAGCACCGTGCAGGATTACGTCGCACGCGCTCAGCAAGCGGGGCTGAGCTGGCCTCTCCCCCAGAGCTGGACGATGTCCAGCTCGAAGTGCTGCTCTTTCGTACCCGTGAGCAGGCTGCCGTCAGTGTCACCCACCAGCCCGACTGGGCCGCCATTGACCGGGAACTGCGGCGCAAAGGCGTCACTCGTCAACTGCTGTGGGAAGAGTACCGTCGGCACCATCCGGACGGCTGGCAATACGCAACCTTCAACGAGAATTACCGGAAGTGGAAGGCCACAACGGGCCTGACCATGCGCCAGACCCACCGGGCAGGTGAGAAGCTCTTCGTCGACTACGCCGGACTGACGTTGCCCTTGACCGACCCGAGGAATGGGGTTGTCCAGGCTGGCCAGGTGTTCGTGGCCACCCTGGGTGCCAGCGACTACACCTACGCCGAAGTGACCCGAACCCAGGGCATTCACGATTGGATCGCGTCGCATGTCCGGGCGCTGGACTTCTTCGGTGGAGTGCCCGAGATCATCGTCCCGGACAACCTCAAGGCTGGCGTGACCCACGCCAGCCGCTACGAACCCGAGCTGAACCGCACCTATCAGGAATTCGCACAGCACTACGACGTCGCCGTCATCCCTGCCCGGGTCCGCAAACCCAAAGACAAGGCCCTGGTGGAAGTGCACGTGCAGATCGTGGAACGCCGCATTCTCGCCCCGCTGCGCGACCGGGTGTTCTTCAGCCTGTCCGAGGCGAACGAAGCGGTCTGGGAACTGCTGAACACCCTCAATGGGCAACCCTTTCAGAAGAGGCCAGGCAGTCGCCGCAGTGAGTTCGAAACCCTGGATCAACCCCTGCTGCGCCCCTTGCCCGCCCAGCCCTTCGAGGTGGCCGAGTGGAAGCACGCCACGGTCGGTCTGGACTACCACGTCGTCGTCCAGGGGCACGCGTACAGCGTGCCCCATCACCACGTCAAGACCCGGGTGGATCTGCGACTCACCGCGCGGTTGATCGAGATCTACCGTTCAGGCGTACGGATCGCGGTTCATCACCGGGTCCCCGACGCGCTGACGTCGGCCCGGCAACAGACCACGGTGCCGGACCACATGCCCGCCCACCACCGGTACTACCGCGAGGTGGGTCCGGACCAACTCCTGGGTCAGGCTCAGCAGATTGGGGAGGCCACGACGACCCTGGTGCGCGCCATCTTCGACGGAGATCAACATCCTGAACAGAGAAAGCGCGTCGTGACGGGTCTGCTTCGCCTGCACCGCGAGTACGGGGAGCGGCTGGAAGCGGCCTGTCGGCGGGCGTTGGCTCTGCAAGCGCACAGCTTGCAGAGCGTGAAATCCATCCTGAAGCACCGTCTGGACGAAGCGCCACTCCCCGATGCCCCCACCGCACTCCCTGTAGCCGACCACAGCAATCTGCGTGGTCCTGGGTACTTCGCAGAGATCGACGAACCGGGTGCCGAGCGCACCCTGAATTGAGGTTGACATGTTGCCCCATCCGGTGATTCAACAGTTGCGCGCCCTGAAGCTCGATGGCATGGCGCTCGCTTTGCAAGAACAACAGGAACAACCTGGTCTCCGCGAGCTGAGCTTCGAGGAACGACTCACCTTGCTGGTCGACCGTGAGCGGGCCTGCCGGGATACCCGGGGCTTGCAGCGCCGCCTGACGGCGGCGCGTTTGAAGGTCAATGCGAGCCTGGAAGAGGTGGATGTGAAACACCCGAGGGGGCTGGATGCCCGGTTGCTGCGTTCACTGGCCCAGGGTCAGTGGCTCGCCGAAAAAAGGGGGGTCATCATCACCGGCCCCACGGGCGTCGGGAAGACGTTCATCGGGTGTGCCCTGGCGCACCAGGCTTGCCGTCAGGGCTTCACGGCGTTGTATGCGCAAACCGGGCGACTGTTGCAGGAACTGACCCTGGCGAAAGGGGATGGACGGTATCTGAAGCTCCTGGCGAGCATCGCCAGGGTGAACGTCCTGATTCTGGATGACTGGGGGCTGGATGTGCCCACAGCGGAAGGTCGAAGGATTTTGCTGGAGATTCTGGATGACCGCTATGAACGGGCTTCGACGATCATTACCAGTCAGTTCCCGACCCCGGCCTGGCACGCGAATCTGGGAGATCCCACGCTGGCGGACGCGATCTTGGATCGCGTCCTGCATCACGCCTACCGGATCGAACTTCGGGGAGAAAGCCTCAGAAAGAAGAGCAGGAAGTTGACCCCGGAGACGGTCAGCCTTTCATAATGGGGACAGCTCGTCCGTTGGCTGGGAGGGTGCCGGATAACTCCATTCCTGGAGGCCGGATAACTCCAGCAGCGGGTGCCGGATTGGCCAGCATACGCAGGCAGCACCAGCAGCAGCACCCCCAGCCCGATCAGCCACGCGGCGCGGGTCATCCGCTCGCGGTCGGTGCGGGCGGCAGTTCGTGGGATGACGGTCATCGCGCCCCCTCCGGCAGCCCGAACAGCCCACTGGGACGCACCAGCAGCACCAGCGCCATCAGGATGAAGACGAGGGTGTTGGCGATGGGCGGGTACAGTGCCGCTCCGATGGCGGCCAGCACCCCCACCGCGAAGCCCGTGATCACGCTCCCCAGGATGCTGCCCATCCCGCCGATCACCACCACCGCGAAGGTCGTGATGATCAGTTCGGCCCCCATGTACGGCTCGACCGAGTAGATCGGCGCGGCCAGCACGCCCGCCAGTCCCGCGAGGCCCACGCCCACGCCGAACACGCCTGTGACCCACTTGCTCACGTCGATGCCGAAGGCCCGCGTGACGCCAGGGTTCTCGGTGCTCGCCCGGATAATCGCGCCCACCCGCGTCTTCTCGATCACGAACCACGTGATCAGGCAGATCAGGAGGCTCAGCCCGATCACGAACAGGCGGTACTTGGGAAACACCACGAACCCCAGGTTGACCACGCCCGACAGCACCGGGGGCGGCGTGTAGGGCGCACTCGACACCGCGTACTGCGAGAGCATGACCTGTTTCACGAGGTCCTGGGTCAGCAGCGTCAGTCCGAAGGTCAGCAGCAGGTTGTAGCTCGGCTCCAGCCCATAGAGCCGCGAGAGCAGCCCCCGTTCCAGCGCCATGCCGATGCCCGCCACGATGAGAGGGGCCAGGATCAGCGACGGCCAGAACCCCAGCCCGAAGGCCTGCCCCAGCGCGAAGGCCGTGAACGCCCCCAGCATGTACAGCGCCCCGTGCATGAAGTTCACGATGCGCAGCATCCCGAAGATCACCGCGAGCCCCAGCGAGAGCAGCGCGTAAAAGGCGCCGTTCACCAGCCCGTTGAACACCTGAATCAGCAGAAGTTGTGTGTTCATAGTTGGTCTAAGGGTCGAGGGTCTAAGGGTCTAGCTGTACTTCGGGAATATTCAGGGAGGGGACACAGGGGCCAGCATCCGAGATGCTGGCCCCTGTGCTATGGCTCGTTCTCTGCCTCGCTGGACCCGACATTTCCCTACCTGGTTTGCGCCCTTTCTGGTGCATTTTCGCCACCGAGCCCAGCGGACCTGGGCGCCTCTGTACGTCCGTGGATTGTGCAGCACGGTCCACCGAAAAAGCATGCAGCCCTTGGCTGCCGTCGTGGCGCCCGGGAAAGAGGACCATCTCCAGCAGTTCATCACCGACAGCCCCTGGCTGACCGAACCCCTGGAAACCCTGCTCGCTCAGCGGGCTCAGCAGATGCTGGGTGGCAAAGACGCCGTGCTGATCATCGACGACACCTGCTTGACAAAGTTCGGCACCAAGTCTGTCGGCGTCGCCCGTCAGTATTCCGGGCAGGTCGGGAAGATCACCCCCTGTCAATGCCTCGTCTCCCTGACGTTGGCCCAGCACGACTTGCCGGTTCCGCTCGCCCTACGGCTCTTCTTGCCACAGGAGTGGACCAACGATCCCGCTCGGCTCAGGGCGGCTGGTGTTCCGTTGGAACACCAGCCGCCACAGACCAAGTGCGAACTGGCGCTGAAAGAGTTGGACCGGGTGCGTCCACACGTCACCTTCGGCATGGTTCTGGCGGATGCGGGGTACGGCGTGAACGCCCGGTTCCGGCAGGCACTCACCGAGCGAGGACTGCTGTGGTCGGTCGGCATCACCCGCACGCAGACGGTCTATCCCAGGGACGTTCGCTTGATCCCCATCCCTCGGATCTTCCGGGGCAGGAAACCGACGCACCCAACCCCATCCGAGGACCGACTGTCGGTAGAAGAAGTGCTGGCGGGTGCTGCATGGCAGCACCTGGTATGGCGACATGGAACCAAAGGCCCGCTCTCCGGACGCTTCGCGGCTGAATACGTTCGCCTGGCAGACGGGGAGGAGTACGCTCGCAGTCAACATCTGCCGGGTCAAGCCGCCTGGATCATCGGAGAACAGCGACGAGGTGAGGAGCGCAAATACTACGTCTGCAATCTGCCCCCTGACACGCCGTTGTCGCGGTTGGTGGAAGTCACCAAGCGCCGCTGGGCGTGTGAGCTGAGCCACCGGGAGCTGAAGGACGAAGTCGGGCTGGACCACTTCGAGGGCCGGTCCTGGCAAGGTCTGCATCACCACGCCGTGCTGTGTATGGTGGCCCTGACCTTCCTGCAATGGCTTCGCCTCACCCAGCCCGACGACCTCAGAGGCGACACCATTCCGGCCATTCGAGCGGAGGTGGCAGGGGACTTGCCCCTGCCACCTCCTTGCCGCCGATGTCACACCTGCACCGCCTTATTCAGCGGCCCCTGAATATCCCCGAAGTACAGCTAGAGGCTGCCAAGAACAGGGACGAACTCGAGGGGCGTGGCTCTGAGAACAGCAGAATGGGTGGGTGACGCGGCGAGGCTACCCCAGCGACGTTGACGACGACACCTACTTGTTCCTGCTCCCGTACCTGCTGCTCAGCCGTGCGGATGCAGGTCAACGGAAGTACCCCATCCGGGATGTCCTGAACGCCTTGCTGTGGATGGCCCGCACGGGGGCGCAGTGGAGCTATCTTCCAAACGACTTTCCTCCTGCGGAGACGGTGCGCCAACAGGCGCACCGTTGGTTCGTGGCAGGCTGCTTCGAGAATGCCGCCCACGACCTGCGAATCCTGGCCCGGGTGGAGCAAGGTCGAGATCCCGAGCCGTCCGCGGTGGTCATGGACAGCCGAACCCTCCAAAGCACACCTGAAAGCGGTCACCGTGCGGGCTATGACGGGGCCAAGAAGCGCAAGGGCACCAAGGTTCACCTCGCCGTGGACACCCTGGGACACGTGCTGGCTATCCTCACTTCCCCAGCCAACGAACAGGACAGGGCACAGGTCAAAGACCTGTGCCTAGTACAGCGTTTTTGAATTTGTCATAGTGAGGTATGAGCCGTCCTCTTCGCTATCCAGTGACTTTGAGTGCTGAGCAAGAACAGACTCTGCACGGCATGACCATGAAGGGCAGTGGCAAGGCGCGGGTCATGACCCGCGCCCGGATTCTGCTGCTGGCCCATCGACAGGTCACGGACTCGGCCATCAAGGACGCCCTCGGTATCAGCGTCCAGATGGTGCAAGCGACCCGAAAACGCTTTGCCCTGGGGGGACTGGACGCGGCGCTGTTCGATGCGCCGCATACGGGGCGACCCGCGAAGTTCGACGGCAAAGACCGGGCGGCCATCACCGCGCTGGCGTGCAGTGAGGCGCCCGAAGGTCACGCACAATGGAGTATTCGCTTGCTGGCAGAGAAGGCTGTAGAGCTGAACTTGGTCGACCACATCGCTCCGTCGACGGTGTTCTACATTCTGAAAAAAACGCGGTCCAGCCGCACCGCAAAAGGCAGTGGTGCATCGCGCACCTGACGGCGAATTTCCTCTGCGAGATGGAACGCGTTCTGGACGTGTACTCTCGGCCCTACGACGACCGTTTTCCCGTGTTGTGCTTCGATGAGCAACCCTGCTTCCTGATCGGTGACGTCATGGCCCCGGTTCCATCGGAACCGGGGCGAGTCGCCAAACAAGACTACGAATACCAGCGCTTTGGGAGCGCGGCTGTGTTGCTGGCCGTCGAGCCGAAAACAGGCCGACGGTTTGTCCAGGTCTGTGCCCGACGGACCGCCGAGGAGTACACCGCCTTCATGCAGAACCTGGAACGGGCCTATCCAGCAGCCGTCCAGATCACCCTGGTTCAGGACCACCTCAATACGCATCACGGCGGCAGTTTCTACAAGTTCATGTCGCCACAGGCGGCCCACCGGTTGGTGGGCCGCTTCGAGTGGGTCTACACGCCCAAACATGCCTCGTGGCTGAACATGGCAGAACTGGAATTCAGTGCCCTTCAGCGGCAGTGCTTGAACCGGCGTATTCCAGTGCTGGAACGGCTTCGGTCGGAAGTCGAGGCTTGGGTGGCAGCGCGTTCACGCGCGGGCGTCACCCTCAACTGGCAGTTCTCCACCCAGGTCGCCCGCCGGACGCTAGGACGGCACTACGAAGCCATTCGTATTAAATGAACGCTGTACTAGAGGTGCAGGAAGCCACCGGAGCACAGGTGGAAGTCGCCTTCGTGGATCAAGGGTATACGGGAGTCCAGACCGCGTTAGACGCGACGGATGCGGGCGTCGAGCTGGTCGTCGTGAAGCGTCCAGAAGCGACCAAGGGGTTCATCCTGCTTCCGAAACGCTGGGTGGTTGAACGTTCGTTTGCGTGGCTGGCACGCTTCCGGAGGCTGAGCCGAGATCTGGAACGCCTTCCCTCCACATTGGTTGGGTTCCACTTCCTCGCCGCCTGCATTCTGCTCTGCCACAACCTCACGCCACTTTTTGCTTAGGGTTCTTGGCAGCCTCTAAGGGTCTTGGAAAACCAGTCTCCTTAGACCCTCTGACCCTTAGTCCCTTAGACCGTCTTCAGAACTTGCACTTGCTCTCGGCCAGCGGCTGGAAGGCCCGCGCGGCGGGAATGGTGGCGATCTTGGTAAAGATGTCCCCGGCTTCCCTGGCCTGCGACTTCGGCTTGACCTGCACGGTATACACGTCGAGGATCACGCGGTGGTCCTGCGGGCGGATGTAGGCGCTGCGGGCGTAGAAATCGCTGAAGCGGTGGCCTTCGAGCGCCTTGACCACCGCGTCGCCGCCGTCACTCCTGGCGCGGGCGACCGCGTTCAGGTAGGTCATGGTGGCGGAGTAGACCCCGGCCTGCGCCCAGGTGGGCTTCTTGCCGAAGGACTTCTCGAACTTGGCGGCCCAGGTCCGCGCCCGCTGGTCGAGGTTCCAGTACCACGGCAAGGTGGCGAGCGCCCCCGCGAAGGCGTCTTGCCCCAGCGCGGCCACGTCGGTCTCGAACAGCAGGCCGATCCCCAGCCCGATGCCCTGCTGGCGCAGCCCGAACTCGTTGTACTGCTTGACCACGTTCACGAGGTCGGCCCCCGCCTGCATGGTGCCGAACACCTTGGGCTTGAGGCTCTGCGCCTTGAGCAGGTAGCTGGAGAAGTCGGTGTTGGGGAACGGCGTGGCGTCGCTGTTCGTCACGACCCGGCCCTTGTTCTCGCGGATCGCCGCCGTCATCTGGCGGTTGAGGTCCTGCCCGAAGGCGTAGTTGGGGTAGATGATGTACCACGAGTTCCCGCCGCGCTTGGTCACCGCCGCGCCCGTGCCGTTGGCGAGCATGTAGTTGTCGTAGGCGTAGTGGAAGGTGTACCGGTTGCACTTCTCGTTCGTGAGCGCCGTGGTGCCGCCGGTCATGACCATCACCGGAATCTTCTTCTTGCTGGCGACCTCGGAGGCGGCGAGCGCGGCGCTGCTGGTGGGCAGGTCGACGAGCATGTCCACGTTCTGGCGGTCGATCATCTCGGCGGCCTTGTTGCTCGCCACGTCCGCCTTGTTCTAGTGGTCCACGCCGACGACCTGCACCTTGTTGCAGAAACTGGGGTTGGCCGCCATGAAGTCCTGCGCGGCGAGTTGCGCGGCCCGCACGCTGCCCTGCCCGGAGAGTTCGGAGTACACGCCCGAGAGGTCGGTCAGCACGCCCACCCGCACCACGTTGTCGCTCAGGCGGACGCTTTGCGCGAGCGCACCCGTCAGGCTGGCAAGGGCGGCGGTGGAGACGAGGGCAGTCAGGAGTTTCTTCTGCATGGGGTTCCTCCGGGGAATGGGGGCTGAGACAGAGGCGTTACACGCTGAGGTAGCGCAGCAGGTCGGCCCGGCGGTCTTCCACCTCGTGCCGGGCGACCTCGTCCACGACCTCGCCGTCGACGAGCACGTAATGGCGGTCGGCGAGGCGGGTGGCGAATTTGAGGTTCTGTTCGACCAGAATCACGCTCAAGCCCTCGCGGCGCAGTTCCTGAAGCATGTCGCCGATGGCCTGCACGATGACGGGCGCGAGGCCCTCGCTGGGTTCGTCGAGCAGCAGCAGCCTCGGATGACTCCGCAGCACCCGCACGATGGCGAGCATCTGCTGTTCGCCGCCCGAGAGCTTAGAACCGGGATGGTGCCCGCGCTCGCGCAGCACCGGAAAGGCCTGATACGCCCGCTCGGTACTCCAGCCGCCGGGCCGCGCCGGGGGCAGTTCAAGGTTCTCGCGGACCGTCAGGCTCGACAGGATCGCCCGTTCCTCGGGCACCCAGGCGAGGCCCCGCGCGGCGACCCGGTTGCTGGGCAGCCGGGTGAGGTCCTGCCCGTCAAAGCGAATCTGCCCGGTGCGACTTCTCAGCACGCCCATGATGGCCTTGAGGGTCGTGGTCTTGCCCGCCCCGTTGCGCCCGATCAGGCTGACGACCTCGCCGGGATTGACGTGCAGGTTCACCCCGTGCAGGACGTGGCTCTGGCCGTAGTAGGCGTTGAGGTCGCGGACTTCGAGCAACGGCCCTCCCAGGGTGGGCACCGGGGCGGTCATGCGTGCGCCTCCTCGCCCAGATACGCCTCGATCACGCGCGGGTCGCGCCGCACGTCGTCGTAGCGCCCGCTGGCGATGACCTGGCCGTATTGCAGCACCGTGATGCGGTCGGCGAGTTCGGCCACCACGCTCATGTTGTGCTCGACGAGAACCACCGTGCGGCCCCGCGCGACCTCGCGCACCAGGGCGATCACGCGGGCGATCCCCTCCGACCCCATGCCCGAGGTCGGTTCGTCGAGCAGCAGCACGCGCGGCTCCTGGGTCAGCGAGATGCCGATCTCCAGTTGCCGCTTCTCGCCGTGGCTAAGGTCGGCCGCGAGCCGGGCGTACGCCGCGCCCAGCCCCACCCGGTCCAGAATCTCGTCGGCGCGGGGGCCGAGGGCCTCCAGCCGCGAGAGGGGCGTCCAGAACTGTCCCGGCAACGGCGTCGGGGATTGCAGGGCGACCAGCACGTTCTCGCGGACGGTCATCGTGGGAAAGACCGAGCTGATCTGAAACGAGCGCGACAGCCCCCGCCGCACAATCGCGTGGGGCGGCAGCGTGTCGATCCGCTCGCCGAACAGCAGGACCTCCCCGCTCGTAGGCCGCAGGAAGCCCGAGAGCAGGTTAAAGAGCGTGGTCTTGCCTGCCCCGTTCGGACCGATGATCGCGTGGATCTCGCCTTCGCGAATCTGGAGGTCGACTCCGTTCGTGGCGCGAAAGCCCCGGAAATCCTTGACGAGCCCCCGCGCTTCGAGGGCCGTGCCCGTGGACCGGCCGGGGGTAGGCGAACTGGCGTCAGCCACCGTCATGGGGCGGCACCGGATGCGGACTGGGGCATCCTCTCCCTCCTGTTCTGATCTGAGAATTGTGGTACAGGAGAGAGTCTATACGCCCCGCGTTACGGCCGCGTCACACTGTCGGGAGCCGTCCGGTCGCCCCGGCGCAGGGGCACGACCGGCCCCATGTTCGCGGGCGTGTGGGCCTGTACTCCCTCCAGCAATGCAGCGATCTGCCGGAAGTCGGCGTCGATGTCCCCGGTGGGCATCACGTAGCCCACCACGCCCACCCGTTTGCGCCCCCAGTCGAAGACCGTCACGCCGATGGGCACGCCCGCCTCCAGCGCCATGTAGTAGAAGCCGGTTTTCCAGCCCTCGGTGCGGACGCGGGTGCCCTCGGGGGCGACGGCGACCATGATCTCGGGTTCGCGGCGAATGATGTCCACCACCCCGTCCACGAAGTTGCCCCCCGCGCGGCGGCGGTCCACCGGCAGGCCGCCCCAGGCCCGCATCAGCCACCCCAGCGGCGGCCGGAAAAGGCTGTGCTTGGCGACCCAGTGCGCCGGAACGCCCGTGGCCCAGCGCCAGCCGATGCCCGGCCAGAAATCCGCGTTGGAGGTGTGGGGCGCCACCGCCCCCACGAACTTCGGCCCCGGCGGGGGGGCGAGCACGGGCGTCCATCCGGTCAGCCGCAGTGCGAGCGTGGCGAGGCGGGAAGCGAGGGTGGGACGGCGGTTCATCCAGGTGACGGGCACCCGAAAAGTTTACGGTGCCCCGGCCAGGGGCCTGGGGTCAGACGTGCAGCTCGCGCCACTCCCGGAACGTCACGGGAAAGAGCGGCTCGGCAAGTTCTGCCATCGCCCGCGCGTAGAGGCGGGTCTCGTACTGCGCCCCCTCATGGTCGCGCAGGCCGAGGAAATGCAGCAATGAACGGACATTGAAGGTGTAATACGACTCGGTATACAGCGACAGCGGCAGCACACCCCGCGCCTGCTCGCGCGTCACGCCAAGGCGCAGCAGCTCCTGGTAGGCCCCGAACGCCTGCCGCCACGCCTCCGCCCAGACCGCCGCCGCCGCCGCCTGGTCGAGCGTGCCGTCGTCCTCCACGCTGGCCTGCCGGTTCGACGGTGCCTGCTTGCGGAAGGAAGTCGGGGTGAAGTTGCGCTCCTGCATCTCGACGTAGCGGCCAGAGATTTCGTTCTTGCTGTTATGAACGACGATGCCATTGGCGACGAAGTTCTGCCAGTCGCCCGCGACTTCCAGGTCGTAGGTGGGTTGAATGCCCAGATACTCCACTTTCACGACCTTGACCGGGTGCGCCTTGAGTTTTCTTCCCCTCGGCTTAGGCCGTTCGCCATTCAGGATGACATCGGGATTAAGTTGCCGGGCAAAAGCCAGCTCACTGGCCTGCGAACGGTGAATGTTGCGGTGGCAGTCCGCGCAGACCGTCACCAGATTGTCAAACGACAGCGCCAGAGAACGGTCGGCCCAGACGGGGACGATGTGATGGGCATGCAGTTCGGGTCTCCGTTCCCCGCAGCTCTGACAGGTGAACTGGAATTTCTCGTGGACCCGCCTGGACTGTTCCCAGGTCCAGCGGTTGATGTTGGCCCGTTCGCTGCTCACTCCTCCCTTCCAGAAGTTGCTGCGCTCCCCACTGCGGGCTGCACGAATGGCGGCGCGGTGTTCCTCGGTGAATACGCGGGGCGCACGGTAGCCGCTCTTTCCCCTGTTCCAGGGCGTGTGGCCTGAAGGAAAGGCTCTCTCTTCATGGGCGAACTGAAGCCCGTGGACCTTAAGCCACTTGCGGATGGTGTGGTAGCTGCACCCAGCCTCGTCCGCGATCTGCTGAACGCTTCTGCCCTGCGCCCGTTGGGCTGCCATCCATTCGCGGTCCCGGTAAACGTCTAACCCGTTGACCATGAAAAAAGCCTCACGGCTCATCGTCGCCGTCTTTCCCTGAATTTCCAGCCCCAGCGCCTCACCCATCGTCTGCCAGCCCTGCGAGGTCAGGACCCGGTGGTGGGGGGTCATGGTCAAGGCTTTGCCATCGGCCAGCATCACGCGGTAGACCGGCTGCTCGCCCTGGTACATCACGTCCGCGATGTGCCCGGTAGTAAAGAGTCCCGTGTCCTCGTTCAGGACCCGGAGCCGCATGTTTCGAATGCGCTTGCGGCTGTTGCGATGACCCACGATATGGCCGCTGACGTATCGCTTGACGGTATTGCGTGAGAGTCCAGAGGCCCGGATTGCCTCAGCCAACGCCCCATAACGCCCGTCTGCCTCACGAAGAACCCCGAGGGCCGTGGCGACCTGAGCGGGGGGAGCGGTTAAGCTGTGGGCCTCGCCCTGGGTCCACATCCGGTAGAGTTCCGCGACCGTTTTTCTGAGCTTGGGCACAGTCTCGCCGTTGGTATTCACAAACGTCACCACGGCGTCCCCCGTCAGACACGTTCCGACCCGGTGCCGCACCATCTGCCGGTCCACGAAGATGGGGCACACCACCTTGAAGGTAATCAGATTATGCTCGAAGGGACTGCCATGCTGGTGCCGCAGCAGGTACCGAATCAACTTCTCGTCGCGGTCGTTCAGCGGGGCGTCCGAGTCGCCGCCGAAGGAGACGCGTGCGGCGTTCACGATCATCTTGTCGTCCCCGACGTGCTGCACGAGGGCCACGGAGCCGATGCCGTCGCCCAACGGGAAGAGGGTGGGGGAGAGAGCGGCGGGAGTGGTCATCGGGGGTCAGAGTAAGGCAAGCACGGCGCCGGAAGTTTAGACACGTTCAGCCAGCGCGTCAGCTGGGGCGGTTGTGCCTCTTGCCATGGATCAAAGGAGAGCGTCATGGTCTATCCCCACTGCCCGCAGCGCTGCATGGAACTGCTCGGGCGTCACCGGCAGCACGCTCAGGCGGCTGCCCTTCCGTGTGAGAGGCGAATCGTACCACTCGGGGAGGGTCCGCAGGGTGTCCAGGGTCAGGAGTGCGGGCAGAGCGAGGACCGGGGCCACGTCCACCATGCTCCAGCGTGGATGTTCCTGGGTGGAGGCCGGGTCGAAATACTCGCTCGCCGGGTCGAATTGCAGGTCATCCGGGTACGCTTCCCGCACCACCTGCGCCACGCCCGCCACCCCGGTCGGCTTGGCGTTGGAGTGATAGAAGAGGCAGAGGTCATCCTCCCGCATCTGCCGCAGGAAGTTGCGGGCCTGGTAGTTCCGCACCCCGTTCCACGCCTCGCGCCCCACCCGCACGAGGTCCGCGTAGCTGAACACGTCGGGTTCGGATTTGATCAGCCAGGGCATCGGCGGGCAGGCTAGCGCCCCTTCCGTACCCCTCGCCACCCTGCCCCGGCGCGGGGCGCTCTACCATAGTCCCGTGCGCCCCCTGCCCTGGCTTCCCGTGCTGCTGCTGCTCGCGCTGGCGGCCTACCTGCTGCCGGGGTGGTCGCCCCGCCTGGAGGCTGGGTCGCCGACGCCCCCCGCCGTCTCGCAAACGCTCCCGAACGAGCTGCCCACCAACACCAGCGACCTCTTCCAGGCCACCCGCCCGGCGGTCGTGCAGGTCGAGAGCCTGAACACCCGCACCCGCGAGGCGGGGCTGGGCACCGGCTTCTTCATCTCGGAGGGCGGGCAGGTGATGACCGCCTACCACGTCGTCTCGACCGGGCAACTGTTCCGGGTCCGCACGCTGGAGGGCCGCACCTACCGCGCCCGCGTGACCGCCTACGACGCGGCGGCCGACGTGGCGCTGATGCAGGTCGAGGGCCGCACGCCCGGCGTTCCCTTCCTGCCGCTCGCGGGGGCCGAGCCACGGGTGGGGCAGGAGGTGCTCGCCATCGGCAACAGCGGCGGCGACTTCCTGCAACCGCGCCGGGGCGTGCTGCTGCGGCTGGGGGCCGAAGCGGGCCGCGCCGACTTCCCGCAGGGCACGCTGGAGATGTCCGCGCCCCTCGCGCCCGGCGACAGCGGCGGCCCCATCCTCGACGGCACTGGGGAGGTCATCGGGGTCGTGAGCTTTATCCGCCTCGACGAGAGCAACCAGACGCGGGCCTCCTACGCGGTGCCCGTTACCCAGGACAGCCCGCTGGTGCGGGCGCTGCTGGCTGGAGAGCAGCGGGACGTGCCGGTGGTGGGGCTGGTGCTCGACGTCGTCCACAGTGGCCTGACCGACCCGCCCGGTGCGGTGATCCGGCGCGTGGCCTCGGGCAGCCCGGCTCAGGAGGCGGGGCTGCGCGGTGCCCGCTTCGACGCGGACGGCAACCTGCTTGACCTCGGGGACGTGATTCTTAGCGTGAATGGCCGCCGGGTGCGCGACGCCAACGAGTTCATCCGCACCGTGCGGGGGGACGCGACCATCGGGGACACCATTCGCGTGGGTTATCTGCGCGGCGGAGAGGAACGCGAGGCCACCCTCACCCTGGTGGGGGCGCGGGCGCTGACGGATCTGAACAGTGACGAGTGAGCGCGGGCATGCGCCGAGCATGAACCCGGCGTCACCGTCCGCTGGTCCAGCGCCTCACCCGCCCGGCGCAGACTGAATCCCATGTCGCGTGCCTTTGTCAAAGAAGACGGCGGCGAGCGCTGGACGCCGCCCACCCACCCCCACACCTACCGCGTGCTGTGGCACGGCCCCGGCGGGCCGGAAGTCGTGTACGAGACTGACGATCTCCTAGGCGCCCTGCGCTGGCTCGCCGCCCGCGAGCGCCCCGGCTTCGAGCTGCGGGACCGGGCGGGAGCGCTCCTGGCGACGGCGGCCTGACGCCGACCTACAAAGAAGGTGGGAGACTTTCCTCGCGTCTCCCACCTGCTGCTGCTCCTGTGGGCCGCTACCAGTCGCCTTCCAGCGTCAGCCGCACCGTCCCTGCCAGCGTCTGCCCCGGCACCAGTGTTTTGAGGTCCGTGCCGCCCACCCCCTGAGCGGCGAGGTTCAACGCATTCGTCGCGTGCGAGACAGGTTCTAGGGCGAGGCTGCCGTCGGGTGCGGTGAAGACGGTCAGGTGCGAATACACCGGGTCGGCGGTCAGCACGAGTGCCCGCGTGCCCCAGTCCAGCCGCAGCACGCCGTCCCAGGCGGTATAGACCCGGTCGAAGGAGCGCTCGCCCACGGCAGCGGGCACCCGGAAGTCCTCCTCCGGGCGCAGGGGACGGGCGGGGCCAGTCGGCAGCATCTGCCCGTCCGTGTCGTAGGTCAGCGCCGCGTCGAAGGCCAGGGTGGGGTCCACTCCGTCCCCCCTGCGGGCGAAGTAGGGGTGCAGGCCCAGTCCGGCGGGCATCTCGCGGGTATCGGCGTTCGTCAGGCTGACCGTGGTGTCGAGGTGGGGTCCATGCAGGCGGTACTCCACCAGGGCGGTGAAAGCCCACGGCCAGTTCATGTCCGCGAAGTCGCGGCTGTCGAAGGTGGCCCGCAGGTGCGCGTCCGTCACCCGCTCCACCTGCCAGGGCCGGTTGCGCACGTCGCCGTGCTGGGCGAGGCCGCCTTTGGTCGTGGGGCGGAGCTGCACTTCCTCGCTGCCGAAGGGAAACCGCGCCCCGGCAATCCGGTTGGCATAGGGAATCATGATGAAGCTGGCCGTCTGGCTGCTCGTCTCCACCTTCGCGGGGTCCACCGCCCGCAGGACCGGACGCCCGGAGGCCGAGCGCAGCCCCAGCACGCTCGCGCCGAGGTCCGGCAGCACCTCCAGCGTGAGGCGCTCGCCCGCGAGGGTTTCGGTCCTCACCCCTCGCTCCGCGCCCGCGCCGCCTCGTACAGCAGGATGCCCGCCGCGACCGAGGCATTGAGGCTCTGGACCTGCCCGCGCGTGGGAATCCGCACCAGCGCGTCGCACTTCTCGCGCACGAGGCGGCGCAATCCCTCGCCCTCCGCGCCGATCACCAGAGCGACCGGGCCGCGCAGGTCGAGGCGGCCCACGTCCTGCGCGGCCTCGCCCGCCGCCCCGTAGACCCACACGCCCTGTTCCTTGAGGCGGTCGATCAGGCGGGGCAGGTTCTTCGTCTGCGCGACCGGGAGGTAGCTCGTGGCTCCTGCGGCCGTCTTGGCGACCACGGGCGAGAGCGGAGCGCTGCGGCGTTCCTCCACCGCGACCCCGTGGGCGCCGAGCACCTCCGCCGAGCGGATGATCGCCCCGAAGTTGCGGGGGTCGGTGATGCCGTCGAGCAGCACGATCAACAGGTCCTCGCCCCGGTCCCCCGCCCGGTCCAGAATGTCCTCCAGGCTGGCCCAGGCGAGGTCTTCCACCTCCGCGAGGATGCCCTGATGCTGGGTCGTGCCCGCGAGCTGGTCGAGTTCGATGCGCGGGGCGAAGCGCACTCGCACGTCATAGTTCTTGACCTCGCGCACGAACGCCTCTTCGACCCCCCGCGCGAGCAGCACCTCACTGACCCGCCCGTCGCGCAGGGCTTCGAGCACCGGATTCCGTCCGTACAGCAACATGGGGGCAGTCTAGCGGCGGGGGCGTCCCCCGGTCCTCAGCCCCGTGGGGTCGTGACGGGGGCCTCGGCGTCCTGCCACTCCTCGGGCTGGTGGCGGGGCAGGGCGGTGTAGATGCGCGGGTCACTGGGATTGCTCGCGGCGATCAGGCGGGCGACCTCCTCCGCGTCGGGTTCGGCGAGCACGCGCACGAAGTCGGACGGGTTGAGCACCGCCTCGCGTACGGGCCAGCCCCGCGCCTGCGTCCACTCCACGAGTTCGGCCAGCGCCCCCGCCCCCGCCGGGCCATACGCCGGGCCGTAGGCGGGGACGGTGACCACGACTTCGTCCCCGCGCGTGATCAGGGCCGCGTAGCGCGAGGCGTCGCGCACCCCCTGCCAGTCGGCGATCAGGTACAGGGTGGCGGGACCGTCCGCGCCCCCCCGACCCTCCGCAGCGCCGAGCAGGTCCATCAGCTCGCGGTGGGTTTCCAGCGGGGCACCGGGCAGGCCGAGCGGTTCGAGGACTCGCATGGGGGCAGTCTACTCATACGGATTCCGGTTGGGCAGTTCGGGAACTGTTCAACCCGAGCCAACGGGCAGGGCTGCGGGGCAGAGCAAGCAGGAACACGACGGTTGCCGGAAAAGGAGTGGCTGAGTCGGCGTTCTCCCGATTCGGTCACGGATTGGACGGCAACCGTATCGCGGGGGCCGGGAGCGCTATCCTCCCCCCCATGAAGCCCAAGCTCAGTGCCCTTGTGGCCCAGGCGCGGGGCGGGCGCGTGGTCCGTACCCCGTTCGTGGACGGCGACGACATCGACCGCCGACTCCTGCAAGACGACGACGTGCGGTTTGTGATCGCGGGCGGCTTTCCGGATGCCCGCCGGGTGATCCTGACCCTGCACCCCGCCCATATCCCGGAGATGGACAGCGGCGTGACCGTGCTGCGCGTGACCCCCGGCCCTGGCCCTGCCTGGGACCTTCAGGACTTCACTGTGCACCTGCGGCGGCTGGAGCTGCCCGAGGACGCCGTGGGCGACGTGCGCGAGGAACGGGGCGGAGCCTTCCTGGTCGCCGCGACGGGCAAGGCCGCGTCGGCGCTGGAGGCCCTGACCGACCTCGGCGGGCGCGAGGTTGAGGTCGAGGAGGTCGGCGAAACGGCGGGCCGGGGGTCCAAGACCCGCGAGGTCGTCGTGCCGTCCATGCGCGTGGACGTGGTGGGCGCCAAGGGCTTCGGCGTGAGCCGCGCCTACTTCCAGCAGGGCATCGACGGCGGCAAGGTGCGGCTCAACGGTGCCCCCGCCCGCGCGAGCAGCGACATCAAGGAGGGCGACAGCCTCAGCGCCGAGGGCCTGGGCCGCATCGACTTCAAGCGGGTCGTGAACGAGACGCGCCGGGGCAACTTCAAGGTGGAGCTGGAAGTGCACCGATGAGGCGCGGCGCACCGTGATCGACCTCCTCGCCCGCCGCCCCAGCCTCAGCCCCGAGGAACTCATCGCCGACCTCTCGCCCAGCGCCCGCTTCCACGGGGTGCGTTTCGAGAACTACCGGCCCAACCCCCAGTTTCCCAGCCAGGAAGAAGCCCGGCGCTCGCTGCAACTCTTCTTGCAGGGGGCGCAGGCGCGGCCCGGCGGCTTCCGCCTCTTCCGCCGCTCCAGGCCCGAGGGCCGGGGCCTGTACCTCGACGGCGGCTTCGGGGTGGGCAAGACGCACCTGCTGGCGAGCACCTACCACGCGGCGGGGGGCACGCGGGCGCTGATGAGCTTTCAGGACCTGATGTACGTGATCGGGGCGCTGGGCATGGGCCGGGCGGTGGACGCCTTTCGCGGGCACGACCTGCTGCTCATCGACGAGTTCGAACTCGACGACCCCGGCAACACCCACATGGCGAACACCTTCCTGGGGCAACTGATGCCCGCCGGGACGAGCGTGGTCGCCACCTCCAACACCGAGCCGGGGGCGCTGGGCCAGGGGCGCTTCAACGCCTCGGACTTCCAGCGCCAGATTCAGGGCATCGCCGACCGCTTCGAGACGCACCGCATCGACGGCCCCGACTACCGCCAGCGCGGTACGGCCCCAGCGCAGCCCCTGGCCCCCGGCGAGTTCGCCGCGTGGCGGGCACGGCAACCCGAGGTGGGCCTCGCCGTGGTGAGCCACCGCGACCTGGGGCGTCTGCTGATCGACGTTCACCCCAGCCGCTTCGCCCGGCTGCTTGCGGGGGTGGAGGCCCTGGGGGTAACGGGGCTTGCGCCTATGCCCGACCAGAACGTCGCCCTGCGCTTCGTGCACTTCGTGGACAAGCTGTATGACCTCGGCCTGCGGGCGGCCTTCACCGGAGCGCCGCTGGGCAGCCTCTTTTCCGAGACCTACCGCCACGGGGCCTACGCCAAGAAGTACAGCCGCTGCCTCAGCCGCCTCTCCGAACTGCTGCACGAGGCGCGGGCGGACCTCGCCGCCGGGTAAAGGTCGCCTCATCTCCCGTCACCGCCCGCCCCGCTACGGTCAGGGCATGACCCAGGACCAGAACCGCAACTTCACGATGGTGCTGCCCGGCGGAAGCGTCCCCGCCCGTTTCGTCACCCTGCCCGACGGCACCCCCGGCGTGGAGGTGGAGGGCGTGCAGTTTCCCCACGTCACCGACGAGGTGCCCCACGGCATCAAGGGCAACACCGACGAGCAGCGCCGCGTGATCGACGGCCTGCGCCTGCGCTTCAAGATCACGTCCGAGCCGACCGTGCTCGCCTTCGACGTGGAGTAATCCGGAAAAACATGAAAAAGCCCCGCCAGGTGCGGGGTTTTCTCTTGGTGCCGAGAACGGGACTTGAACCCGTACGCTTTGCAGCGGCCGATTTTAAGTCGGATGCGTCTACCGATTCCGCCATCCCGGCAGGGGGCCTTCGCTCCGGCAGTATAGAAAAAACCCCGCCGTGCGGGGCGGGGCCGTGTGGTGGAGGTGGGCGGAGTCGAACCGCCGTCCAAAGGTCCGTTCAGTGTGCGTCTACGTGTGTATCCCGCTCTTTGATTGTCGGGTCGCAGGCCACCAGCGGGCGGGTTTCCTTTGACCGTAGTTCCATTTCGTTTCACCGTCAGCTATGGAACGTCGCCTGGGCTAGCCTTCTTTTGTTGCAGTTCGCGCCCCGCCAAAGGCCGGGCTAGGCGGTCACTGTCTCACTTAAGCAGCGAGAGCGTAGTTCTGGTTGCCAGTTAATGGCTTTGCCGTTTGTTTACGAGGCCAACGGCACCTCGACACGCAACATCACCTTCAGTTCCCCTGTCGAAACCGGGTCACCCCCAGTGCGTCGCCGGATGAACCGGCGAAGGAAAGTGTAGCAGAGGGCGTCCCACGGCACCCTGACCATTCGCACGTTCCGCCCTCATGCGGCCGTCAGCCGGGGCAGGCTCAGTCGGCCGCGAGTTCCGCCCGTTCGGGCAGCTCGGCGTGCTGTGCCCAGCGTTCCAGAGCGTCCACGAAGCTCGGCATGACCTCACCGCGCTCGCTGCTCAGGGCGCTGAACGCGGGCCGGGGCGCGGATAACCCCAGTTTGGCGGTGGGAACGCCCTGCACCAGCCCCGCGTCCAGGCCGGTCACGTCCGCCACCATGCGGGCGAAGTCGGCCCAGCTCACGGCACCGGGGTTGGCGAGATGCCAGAGGCCGCGCTCGCCGTCGATCAGCAGGTCGAGCACCGCCCGCGTGAGGTCGGGCACGTAGGTGGGCGAGACGACCTGATCGTCGGCGGCCCGCAGCACCCGCCCGGCGCCCAACTCGCGGACCACGTGCGCGGCGAAGTTGTACCCGTCCCACGGGCCGAAGAAGGCGCTCGTGCGGACGACGAGGGCTTCCGGCAGTGCCCCCAGCACCGCCTCCTCGGCGGCGCGTTTGCTGCGGCCATAGGCGTTCAGAGGGTTGGGGAGGTCCGACTCCACATAGGGTGCCCCCTTACGCCCGTCGAACACGAGGTCGGAGGAGAAGGTCACCAGCCGCACCCCGGCCCCGGCGCAGGCTTCGGCCAGCAGGCGCGGCCCCTCCACATTCTCGCGGTCGTTGCGGGGGTCACGCTCGGCATCGTCTACCCGCACGTAGCCTGCCGCGTTCAGCACCCCCCAGGGGCGGTGTTCGGCCAGCGCCCGCGCCACCGAATCCGCGTCCGCGATGTCGAGGTCCTGCCGCCGCAGCAGCCGGTAGGGGAGGCCGCGTCCCTCGCACTCGCGGGCGAGTGCCTGCCCCAGCGTGCCCGTTGCCCCGGTGATCAGGAGAGGCGCCCCGGCGGGGTCGGCTGCCCGCACCGGGCCGAACGGCGGGAAGGTCAGGCGCTCCGGCCGCTCCCACCACCCCGGCCCGGCGACCACCGGATGCGAGGGCGCCTGCCCACCGGCCAGTTCGCGGGCCAGGGTCACCAGCGCGGTGGGGCGCGGTTCGGGGGCACGGATGTCCCACAGACCGCTCTCGTAGTGCCCGTCGCGGCGGGTCAGCAGGCTGTTCCACTCCCAGGCCCCCATCGCCGCCCAGACGGTGATCGCCCGCACGTCGGCCCCCTCGGCGCGGACCTCCTGCGCGGCCTGCCACGCGCCCGCCAGCCAGCGCAGTTGCTCCTCGCGGGTGCAGCCCAGGTGGACTTCGGTGATCGCCAGGGGCAGGCCGTAGCGGGCGTGCGCTTCGCGTAATCGGTCGCCAGGGCCGCCAATGCCCTCGCCACGCACCCGCACCGCCTCCACATCGGCGTAATGGTCCCGGCCGTTGCCGCCGTGGGTGTGGGCCGGGTAGTGGCTCAGCCGCTCGTCGAGAAAGCGCTCGCTCGTCACGTACACGTTCAGGCCCAGCACGTCGGGTGGGCAGGGATTGTCGGCGAACCAGCGGACCTCGTGCTCGGGAGCGCCGATCCAGCGCAGGTAGTCCCAGATCGGGTGCCCCTCGTCCACCCGGCCCAGCAGCAGGTCGAGGCTCAGCCAGCGCCGCTCGTTCTCGAAGTCGGCCTGGTAGCGCATCCGGGGCGTGCTGTAGGTCCGGCCCAGGTCCTCAGTCTGGACCAGGCGGGCGGCTGGGTTCACCGCCCGGATCTCGCGCATCGCCAGCACCGTCGCCTGCAGCTGATGAAACAGGGCCGTCCAGAACGACCGCTCGTCCCGCGCGTGGGGGTACCAGTGGCCGTACAGCGCCGAGAAGCGGGCCGTGGTCAGGGGTTCATTGACGGGCGTATACGCGCCCAGGTGCGGATACCGCTCGGCCACCGCCCGCGCGTAGGCCTGCACCCCCTTGACGAACCCAGGGTCCAGCAGGTGCGTGTGGCGCGGCCCGCTGCCGTGGTGGACCAGCCCCACGATAGGTTCGACGCCCCGCTCGGCCAGCCGCGCGAGGCGGGTGTCGGCCCAGTGCCAGTCAGCCCGCTCGGGGCCGTGGGGGGCGGTGCGCTCCCACAGCAGCGGAAAGCGCATGGCCGTGATGCCCAGGTCGGCCAGCCGGTCAATGTCGCCTGGCCGATGATCGAAACCGCTCAGGACATTCTGATCGAGGTAATCGTTTCCCACGCGGCTGACGGTCGGCTCGACCCCCGCCCACAGTTCCAGGTTGTGCATGCATCCTCCCCCTGCTCCCGGAAGCGGGGGCCGCATTCCTTCCCGGATGACCCGCTGGGGCCAAGAATCGGTGTCTCAGGAGTGCCCCGGCGGCACTCCCCGGACAGGGAAGGCGCGGCCCCTCGCCCGGCTTGCCGAGCAAAAGACCTTCGGGCATTGTGCCCGTCAGGGAGAGGAACAACTTCTCACAAAGCGGAGGGGAGGCTTAATGCGTTTGTCAGCTCACCTGGGGATTGCCTAGAGCTTCTTGAAAGAGGCTTAAACAGAGATGACTCAGCGGTACTCCGCCAGCAGCGCCCGGTGGTCACTGCCCGACTCCGGCAGAACCCGTGTTCGCGTCGGCCTGAGGCTCCGCGCCATCAGGTGATCTATTCGCAACCACAGACTTGGAAAGGTCCACCCCGGTCCCCGCCCGGCCAGGTCATGGGCGTCCGGCCCAACCAAGCGCCGCAGTTCCCGGTAGGCCAGGCCGCGCGGCGGCGTGTTGAGGTCGCCGCCCAGCAGCAGCGGTCCCTCCGCACTCCCCGCGATGGCTGAAAGCCGCGCCACCTGCGCCGCCCGAACGTCCCGCGTCTCCCGCACCCGGTCAAAGTCGCCCCGCAGCACGCTGGACACGAGAACAGTCCCCAGATGCACGTTGAGCACCCGCACCTCCTGGCCCCGCCAGCGCACCCGCGTCTCCAGAAAGGTGCGGCGGGTGCCCGGCGCGGCGTGGTTGGTGGCCGACAGCACCGGCAGGCGCGAGAGGGTGGTTACCTCGTATCCCGTCCGCACTGCGTAGCCCGGCAGCCGGGCAAGCAGGGCCTCCCGAAAGCCGGGGCGTACGAAGTTCGTCTCCTGAAGCAGCAGCAGGTCCGCGTCCGCCGCCCGCAGCGCCGCCGCGATCTCGTCCGGGGACCCGTGCAGCCCCTGCGCCACGTTGAAGGTGACGACCCGGAGCGTGCCATCCGTCTGGGGCCGCCAGTGCAGCAGGCCCGCGCCTCCGGCGGCGAGGAGGGTTCCGGCCAGCGCAACCGCCACGCCCCGCCGTCGCCACAGCGTCCGTCCCAGCACCAGCGGCGCGGGCAGCAGCCACAACAGCGGCGGCGCGTAGGCCAGCAGCAGCGTGGGCACCGTCCGCTCCCCCACCCACTCGCCCAACGCCCAGATCAGCACGACCGTCAGCAGATACAGCCAGGCGAGGCGCGAACGAAACATGCCCGCGAGTCTGCCACGCGAGCCTTGCGAGGGCACGGCTTCCCCCTCTCCCCTGGGGAGAGGGCCTCGCAAAGCGAGGGGTGAGTGGTTCCCTAGAACGCGTACCGTACCCGGCACTCCGGCAGTTCCCGCACCAGCAACTCGGTGAAGCGGGCCACCGCCTTCCCCTTGAAGCCGTGGCGGTAGCGGATATTGTCGCCGCCGTACTGCGAGCGCTTGGCCTCCTGCCACTGCGGGGTCCACAGCAGGGATTCGGCCTTGGGGTGCCAGCCCAGGTTGACCTCGTGCAGGGCGGCGTTGTGGGTCAGGAAGATGACTTCCGCGGCGAGCTGGGCGCGGGCCTTTTCCGAAAGCGACTCCCGCACCTCGCGCAACAGCTCCGTATAGTCGGTCGTCCAGCCCTCGTAGATCACCACGGGCGAGAAGTTGAGGTGCACCTCGTAGCCCGCCTCCACAAAGTCGTTGATGGCGGCGATCCGCTCCCGAATGGGCGAGGTCCGCACGTCCAGCACGCGGGCGATGGCACGCGGCATCAGCGAGAAGCGGATGCGGGTTTTGCCCTGCGGGTCGTAGGTCAGGAGGTCGCGGTTGACGTATTTGGTCGCAAAGGACGCCTTGGCATTGGGCAGCGTCCGGTACAGCGCCACCAAGTCACGCACGTTGTCGGAGAGCAGCGCGTCCACGCTCAGGTCGCTGTTCTCCCCGATGTCGTAGACCCACAGGTGAGGGTCCACCTGATTGGGTTCGGTCTTCGGCCCCAACTTCTCGGCGTGGCGGCGCAGCGCCCGCACCGCGTCCTCCACATTCACAAAGGTCGTGATCGGGTTCGCAAATCCCTTGCGGCGGGGCACGTAGCAGTACGCGCAGCTCAGCGCACACCCGTTGGCGAGACCCGGCGCGATCCAGTCCGCGCTGCGCCCGTTCTCGCGCAGGGCGAAGGTCTTGCGGACCCCCAGCACCAGCACCTGCCGCTTGATCCGCACCCACTCGCGCACCAGTCCCGCGTTGCCGTGCAGCCCCGGAATGTTCCAGTGCGAGTCCACCAGCGTCCGCTCAGCGTCTGGAAACCGCGCCAGAATCTCCCGCCCCCGCGCGTAGTCCTCGACCCTTGGCTCCAGATAGATGTGCCGGATGTCGAGCAGTGGGCGCGTCATCCGGCTATTTGACCCCAAGCAGGCGCAGGATTCTGTAGCCTTCGCGCCCTCCCAGCGCCAAAAAAAGCCCCCAGCCACGAAGCCGGGGACCTTGGATTGCTGACCGCCCTACCGGTACTCCGCCGCCCGCTCCCGCGCTTCCTCCCGCAGGGCAAGTTCCTCGCGCTGCACCCCGGCGACCGCGTCCGCGAGGGCGTCCTTGAGGTCGGTCAGGCCCAGGGCCTTCAGGGCACTGACGGGAATGCCGCCGGTACGCTCCACCTCGCGCTCCAGCACGTCCGGGTCGGCGGCCTCGGCCTTGTTCAGGGCAACCACAGTGGGCATCTCCCGGAAGCCGAGGTCCTCCAGAATGCGGTTCACCGCGTCTAGGCGGGTGTCGGCCCCCGGCGCCGCCACGTCCACCACATGCAGCAGCACGTCGGCGTCCCCGATTTCCTCCAGCGTGGCGCGGAAGGCGCGGGCGAGGTCCTTGGGCAGGTCGCGGATAAAGCCCACGGTGTCGGTCAAGACCACTGGGCCGATGCCCTCGATGTAGCCCTGGCGACTCGTCGGGCGCAGGGTGGCGAACAGTTTGTTCTCGGCCAGCACCCGGCGCGGTTCCTCGGCCGCGTGGGTAAAGGCGTTGAGGAGGGTGGACTTGCCCGCGTTGGTGTAGCCCACGATGGACACGACGGGCACGTCGTTGCGGGCGCGGCCCTTGCGCCGTTCCTCGCGCCGCACGGCCACTCCCTCCAGTTGCTTCTCCAGAAAGGCGAGGCGGTCGTTGATGCGGCGGCGGTCCAGCTCCAGCTTGGTTTCACCGGGGCCGCGCGTGCCGATGGAGCCGCCCGCCGCGCTGCCCGCCGAGCCGCCGATACGCGAGAGGGCTGCGCCCGCGCCGAGCAGCCGGGGCTTCATGTAACGGAGCTGCGCGAGTTCCACTTGCAGCCGCGACTCGACCCCCTGCGCGTGCAGAGCGAAGATGTCGAGGATCAGTTGCGTGCGGTCCAGAATCTTCAGCCCAGTCGCCGCCTCGATCTCACGGGCCTGAGCGGGGCCGAGTTCCTGCCCGAAGATCAGCAGGTCGGCGTCGAGGTGGTAGGCCTTGCTGGTGAGTTCTTCCAGCTTGCCCGCCCCCACCAACGTCCCGGCCTTGAGGTGGCGGCGGTAGACGAGTTCCTTGTGGACGACCTCGGCCCCTGCGGTGCGGGCGAGTTCGGAGAGCTCCTCCAGCCGCTCCTCGGCGTCGAACTCGCCCTGGTCGATCTGGACGAGGATGGCCCGTTCGCGGTCCTTTTTCGCCTCGCGGGTGCGGGCGGCGCGGGCGATTTCCTCCTCCAGCGCCGACACCTGCGCTCCGAGGTCGAACTCGTCGATCTGGAAGCTGGGCACCGGGTCGAGGATGCGCCAGTCTTCTTCCTCGCCCACCGTGCCGGGCGGGGTGAGGTGCGCGGTGTGGACGAGGCCGGGCTGGCCTTCGTTGCGAACCTCGATGGCTGCCACGGCGTCGAGCCGCTTGAGGAACAGCGTGGAAAGGTCGCCCTTGCTCAGCGCCCCGCCACGCGGGTGGGTGTGCAGCAGGTGGAAGCCCGCCAGCCGGTTCTCGCCCAAACGGAGGTCGGGCAGTTCGGCTCCCTTCGCGTCGGCCACGCTGACCGAGAGCACCCGGCCCCGGCGGTCGATCAGCACGCTGATCTCGCGGCGGATATCAAACGAGAGTTCCGCGAGGTTGCGGGCGAGTTCGGGCGAGCCGACCCGCCCCGGCTCGATGCGGCGGCGGTAGAGGTTCCCGAGGGACTTCAGTTGGGCCGGGCGCAGGCCCGACGTGTTGCCAAGCACTTTATCTATGTGAGGTCACATCCTTTGCAGGGGTGAGAGGGGTGGAAAACACGCACTCCGGGCCGCGCGGTAGGCACCGGGCGGCGGGAGGGAGGCACGTTCCGGCATCACCCCAGGGTACGGCGGGGGAGCGGCGGAAAAGGTGTGCCTTTACTTCAGGAGGTTGATCATCGTGGGGCCAGGATGCCACGTGGGCCGAGGCCAGGGTATCCGCCGGGTGGCCTACCGCGTGGGAGAGTCGAGCAGCACCTGCGACAGCGCGTAGCGCGACCGCGCCACCATCGCCGGGTTGGTGTGGAGGTAATAGGGAATCTCGGCGGCGGCGATGGAGAGTGCCCACCCGCGTCCCCTCGCCCAGGTCGCCCCGTCGCAGGCCACAGCCTCGCGGAACACCGGCCGCGATTCGGCATCCAGCCAGTTCCACGCCACCGCCAGCTCGCACGCCGGGTCGCCCACCCGCAGCGCCCCGAAGTCGATCACGGCGCTGAGTCGTCCATTCTCGGCCAGCAGGTTGTCGGACTTCAGATCGCCGTGAATCCAGACGGGGGCATCGTCCCAGACCGGGACTCGGAGCGCGGCCTCCCACGCCGAGGTGAGCGCCACCCGGTCCAGATCGTCGGGCAACTGGGTGATGTTCTCGCGGGTGAAGGCGTCGCGGCTCAGGAGCGGAGCACCGCGCTCCCCGCTGATTGGGTCTGCCACCGGGCCACCTGCGGTGTCCAGCCCTTGCAGCGCCCGGATAAAGCCCGCCAGGTCCCGTGCCGCCTGTGGAGGGTCGGTCAGGTTTTCCCAGAACGCGGGTTCGCCGGGCAGCCAGCGGTATACGCCCCACGTCAGGGGGTAGCCCTCGCCTGGCTGACCCAGGGCTAGCGGCATAGGGACCCCCAGCGGGAGGTGCGGCGCGAGTCTCGGCAGCCACGCCAGCTCCTTTTCCACCTGTCCAGCCGCCTCGGGCATGCGGGGGAGGCGCACAGCGAGGTCGTCGCCCAGACGGTAAATCGCGTTGTCGCTGCCCGCCGAGGCGAACACGCGCACGGGCAGGTCTGCCCACCCCGGAAACTGGGCGGCGAGCAGGCGCCGCACCAGCCCCGTATTCGTCTCGATCTCGTCGGCGTGGAGGCGGACCGGAGCGTCTGTCATTGCAGCCCAGGGTAAGAGGTCGCCCGTTCGGACCGCGCCCGCCAAAGGGCTTACCGACCACGAAAAACGCCAACCCCTGTTCAGGGCTGGCGTTCCTTTGGCGAAGAGGGTGGGATTCGAACCCACGGTAGCCTTGCGACTACTTCGGTTTTCGAGACCGACCCATTCAACCACTCTGGCACCTCTCCGCGTGTGGCTTTCCGGCTGGGGCCGGTGGGCGACCGGGAGCATAGCACGGCAGTGGGGGGATGTGGAGGGGGGGATATCAGATTTGCGGCCCCGACGCGGCCCTCGCTGCGGCACAGTGGGCAGATGCGGCGACCTCTCCTTCTGCTTGTCAGCGTGGCGCTCTCCAGCATGGCGCTGGCGGCAACCCGTGTGCCCGGCACCTTCACCTACTACTCGGCAGCCCGCGACCCCATCACCGACGCGAATACGGGCAGCGTGGTCATCGACGAGGCCAACGACACCTCCGGCCAGACGCGCTTCGCCCTGCGCTGCGCCGACCGCGACCGCCCGGCGCTGTGGGCCACCCTGACCACCAAGAATGCCCTCCTGAGCGAGGAGGAGGCCTACGCGGGCCTCAAACCCGCCGTGACCCTCCGGCTGGGGGACGACCCCGCCGTCGTGCTGCGCGACTCGGACCTCGTGAGCGTGGTGGACACCCGCGAGAACGTGCTGACGCGCAATATCGGGCTTCAGGGGGCGGTCGTGCGGCAGATCGCCGCCGGGCTGAACGCGGGCAAGCGGCTGGTGGTGCGGGTCAACCGCCGGACCGGGGGACAGGCGCTGACCTACACCTTCCCGGCGCGGGGCTTCGATGTGGCCTGGGCAGGAGTCAACGGGTGCCAGCCCTATGGCCGGGCGACGACGGCCACGCCGCGGGCCACCACCCCAGCGACTTCGGCAGCCGGTGCCCCCAAGTTCACCGAGTGGTACTTCACGACCTGCCGCGACACGGTGAGTGGGGCCTCCCGCGCCGGGCTGGTGGCGGGGCGGGCGCACCTGTGCGACCTCGTCATCGAGACGGTGCCCAACGGGGCGCGTCCAGTCGCCGCCGAGTTCCGCTACGAGCTGGAGTACCGCGAGGGCGGGCGCACCGGCAAGCTGACCCTGCCCGGCGTGGACCGTTGGCCCTCTGCCGGGGGCACCGTGACCCGCTTTCGGCAGGAGGGGAGCCGCCTGATCTTCACCCTGCCGCTGAACGTGCGCGTCCGGGCTGAGCGGGTGTACACCAGCATCAACGTGACGGGCAAGGTGACCTTCGACAACGGCAGCGTGAAGAGCGTGTACGAGCCGCTGCCGGTGCGTCCGGGAAACTGAGCGCCAGGGCGGGCGGCGGGAAGTTGATCCCCGGCCCGCTTGCACTACAGTTGGCCCCGTGACCGTTCCGCCCGCCGCCCCCGATCCCAGCCCGCCGCCCCAGGGTCCGGCCTCGCCCGCTCCGGCTCCGGCCCCCCGGCGCTCGCTGCGGGTGAACACCCTGATCGTGATGGCGGGGACGCTGGGGTCAAGGCTCTCGGGCATCGTGCGGCAGCAGATCATCAACCTGTTCGACGCGACCCTCACCGACGCCTTCACGGTCGCGGTGCGGGTGCCCAACCTGTTGCGGGAACTGCTGGCGGAGGGGGCGCTCGTCAACTCCTTCATTCCGGTGTACAAGACGCTGGACACCGTCGACCGCAAGAAGCTGGCGCAGGCCTTCAGCGGCGTGCTGATCGCGGTGAACCTGCTGCTGATGGCGCTGGGCATCTTCGCGGCCCCGTGGATCGTGGACCTGCTGACCGCCGCGAACTCCAACGTGGACCCGGCGCTGGCGACCTACATGACCCGGCTGGTGATGCCTTTCCTGATGCTGATCAGCCTCTCGGCGGTGGCGATGGGCCTCCTGAACGCCGACGAGCATTTCAAGGAAAGCAGCTTCGCGCCCGTGGCCTTCAACCTCGCCTCCATCGTCGCGCTGCTGCTGTTGCCCGATACGGCGACGTGGTTGGCCTTCGGGTGGCTGATCGGCGGAGTGGCGCAACTTGTGGTGCAGCTTCCGGCGCTCTCGCGCTTCGGGGTGCTGCCCACGCCCGCGCTGCGCGGCCACCCGGCGCTGGGGCGGGTGCTGCGACAGATGGCCCCCTTCACGCTGACGGCGGGGGCGCGGCAGTTCCTGAACGTCTACGTGACCCGGTTGCTCACCAACAGCAGCCAGTTTCCGGTAGGGACCCAGACGGGCTACGCCAACGCGGAGGCCCTCTTCACGATGGCGAACGGCCTCTTTGTGGTGTCGCCCGTGCTCGCCCTCTTTCCGCGCTTCTCGCAGTACGCCGCCGACCGGGACTGGGCAGCCTTCCGGGCGCTGACGGTGCAGGGCCTGCGGACCACCACCTTCTTTGCCGCGCCCATGAGTGCGCTCCTCGTCGCGCTGGCCCCCTACGCCGTGAGCCTCTTCAACCTCAGCCGGGATTTCGAGGCCCCCAAGTTCGCGGCGGGGTCGGGCATCCTAACCGGGTGGGCGCTGGCGCTGGTGCCCTGGGCGGTCGTGACCGTGCTGCTGCGGACCTTCTACGCCCGCGAGCGCACCCGCGAGGCCGTGGTCGTCAGCGCCGTGGGCTTCGTGCTGGAAGTCGGGCTGTACAACCTGCTGGTGCCCCGGCTGGATTTCCTGGGATTTGGCCTGAGTACGGCGATCAGCGGCGTGCTGATGGCGGGAGCGCTGGTACTCATGTACCGCCGCGCCCTGGGCTTCCCCTCGCGGGAGGTCGCCGCGCACCTGCTGCGGGTGGTGCCGCTCGCTGCCGCCGCTGGACTGGCCGCGTGGCTGGTGTCTCTGGTGATGCCCGAGCCCGGCTTTATCGTGCCCGGCGTGATCGGTCTGACGTTGGCCGGGGGTGTGGGGCTGGCCGTCTACCTCGCCGGAGCGCTGGCCCTGCGGCTGCCGGAGGTGGCGGGGGTGCTGCGGCGACTGGGGCGGTGAGCCGTATAGCCCGGAGAGGAGGGTGGGAGACGTTCCGAAGCGTCTCCCACCCTCCTCTATCGCACCCCCACCACCGCATACCCCACCAAAGCCAGCCGCTCCCGCAGCAGGTAGCGCCCGGCGGGGGGCCGACTCAGCGGGCTGGGGCTGGCGTTGGCGGTGACGCCCAGGGCGTGCGCCAGGCCCAGGGCGCGGGGCGTGTGCGCTGGGTCAGTCACCAGGGTCAGCGGCGTGGCAGGGGGCAACAGGGCACGGGCGCCGCGCAGGTTCTCGACGGTGGTGCGGCTGGCCGTCTCCGCGACCAGGGCCGAGGCCGGAACCCCCGCCGCCCGCAGGTACCGCACCCCGACCTCGCCCTCCGAGTGGGGGTCGCCGGGCCGCCGTCCGCCCGTCACCACGACGCGGCGCACTCCACCCGCCCGGTAGAGCGCGAGGGCGTGGTCCAGTCGCCGGGCAAAGGCCGGGCTGGGTGTGCCCGCGTACTGCGCGGCCCCGAGAACCACGACGGTCGGGTAGGGCGCTTTCACCGGGGTCGGAACGCGGGGAAGGAGCAGGAAGCCGAGAACCAGGCCGAGCAGCACCAGCAGCGGCAGCAGCGAAGCGGTGGACCCCCGGTCACGCATGGGAGGCGAGCGTAGCACGGGGGCGGGTGGCCCTTCCTGAGCGTTTGGGACCCTCTCCGCCCCCTCTCCCTGGCGCAGACCGCAATCGCATTCCGCGCCGCCGTCCGTCCCGGAGAGAGCGTGCTACGCTCGGCGCACTTCGCCCCGGTGGAGCCCCCTCTTATGCCCAGAACCCTCGTGATCGTCGAGTCGCCCGCCAAGGCGAGAACCATCGAGAAGTACCTCGGAAAGGGGTACGCGGTGGAGTCCTCCATCGGGCATATCCGCGACCTGCCCAAGAGCGCCGCCGACATCCCCGAGAAGTACAAGGGCAAGGCCTGGGCGCGGCTCGGGCTGGATGTGGAGCATGACTTCCGGCCCCTGTACGTCGTCGCGCCGGAAAAGCGGCAGCATGTCGCCCGCCTGAAAAAACTGGCCGCCGAGGCCGACGAGATCATCCTGGCGACCGACGACGACCGCGAGGGCGAGAGCATCGCCTGGCACCTGTATCAGGAACTCAAGCCCAAGGTCCCGGTGCGCCGGATGGTCTTCCACGAGATCACCAAGGAAGCCATTCAGCAGGCGATCCAGAACCCGCGCGACATCGACACCAACCTCGTGGAGGCGCAGGAGGCCCGCCGGGCGCTGGACCGCCTGTACGGGTACGAGGTCAGCCCGGTCCTGTGGAAGAAGGTCGCGCCCAAGCTCAGCGCGGGCCGCGTGCAGTCGGTGGCGACCCGGATGCTCGTCGAGCGCGAGCGCGAGCGGATGCGCTTCGTGAGCGCGGTGTGGTGGGACCTCGTGGTGACGGGGCGCACGGCGGCGGGGGCCACCTTCCCGGCCCGCCTCACCGACGTGGACGGGGTGCGGCTGGCGACGGGCAAGGACTTTGACCCCCTCACCGGGCGGCTGAGGGACGGCGCGGGCGTGCGCCTGCTGGACGAGGCGGCGGCCCGCGCCCTCGCGGACGGCCTGACCGGGCAGCCCCTCCGGGTGACCTCGGCCGAGGAGAAGCCCTTTACCCAGCGGCCCTACGCGCCCTTTATCACCTCCACGTTGCAGCAGGAGGGGAGCCGCAAGCTGGGCTTTGCGGCCACCCGGACGATGCGGGCGGCGCAGCGGCTCTACGAGGGCGGGTACATCACCTACATGCGCACCGACTCCACCAACCTCTCGACCGAGGCGGTGACAGCGGCCCGCACCCAGGTGAGGGCGATGTACGGCCAGGACTACCTCTCGCCCCAGCCGCGCGTGTACGCCAAGAAGGCCAAGAACGCGCAGGAGGCGCACGAGGCGATCCGGCCCGCTGGGTCCAGCTTCCGCACACCCGACAGCCTGCGCGGGGAATTGTCGGGCGACGAGTGGCGCCTCTACGACCTGATCTGGAAGCGCACGGTGGCCTGCCAGATGGCCGACGCGCGGGGCCGCAGCCTGCGGGTAAAGCTCGCGGGAACAGCGACGACGGGCGAGGCAGTAGGTCTGAGCGCCTCGGGCCGCACCATCGACTTTCCCGGCTTCCTGCGGGCCTACGTGGAGGGAAGCGACGACCCCGCCGCCGCCCTGGAGGACCGCGAGACGCCGTTGCCCCCGCTGAAGGAAGGCGAGCGCGTCACCGCCGAGTCGGTGAAGGCCGAGGACCACGAGACGCAGCCCCCCGCCCGCTATACCGAGGCCTCGCTGGTGCAGGCGCTGGAGGGCGCGGGGATCGGGCGCCCCAGTACCTACGCGAGCATCCTGCACACCATTCAGGAGCGCGGCTACGCGGTCAAGAAGGGGCAGGCGCTCATTCCCACCTGGACGGCCTTCGCCACCTCCGCGCTGCTGGAGGGGCATTTCGGGAATCTGGTGGACTACGACTTCACCGCCCGGATGGAGGAGGCCCTCGACGACATCGCGGGCGGGCGGGCGCAGCGGGTGCCGTACCTGCGGCGCTTCTACCTGGGCGAGGGCGGCGAGGGGATGGCCCTGCGGCCCCTCATCGACTCCAAGATGGGTGAGATCGACGCGCGGGGCATCGCCACCATCCAGGTGCCCCGGCTCGCGGGGAGCGGGATCGAGGTCCGGGTGGGCCGCTACGGGGCTTACATGCAGCGCGGTGAGGAGAAGGTCAACCTCCCCGACGATCTGCTGCCCGACGACCTGACGCTGGAAAAGGCCGAGGACCTGTTCAGCCGCCCCACCGGGGACCGCGTGCTGGGCGAGGACCCCGCGACCGGGCACCCAGTAGTGGCGCGGGCCGGGCGCTACGGCCCCTACGTGACGCTGGGGGATGAAACGCCGCCCATCCGCTCGGCCAGCCTCTTTCCCGGCGATGACCCCGCCACCATTACGCTGGAGCGGGCGCTGCGGCTGCTGAGCCTGCCCCGGCTGGTCGGCGTGGCGGAGGGCGAGGAGATCTGGGCGCAGAACGGCAAGTTTGGGCCGTACCTCAAGCGCGGGAACGACTCGCGCAGCCTCGCCACACACGAGCAACTGTTCACCGTGACGCTGCCCGAGGCCGAGGCGATCTTCATGCAGCCGCGTTTCCGGGGCAAGGGAGTCGCCGCCGCGCCGCTGCGAACCTTCGAGTACGGGGGGGACCGCGCCCCCATCCTGCTGAAGTCGGGTCGCTTCGGGCCGTACCTCACCGACGGCGAGCGCAACGCTACCCTCCGCAAGGGCGAGGACGAGGCCAGTCTGACCGCCGAACGTGCGCTGGAGATTCTGGAGGAGCGCGGCAAGGAGCCAAAGAAGAAGCCGGGGACGCGGGCGGCCCGAACCGGGGCGAGGGCCGGGGCCAAGACGGGCACGGCGAAGAAGGCGGCACCCCGCAAGGCGGCCTCGGGCACCGCGACCCGCAAGACAACGGGGAAAGCCACGGCCAGCAAGACCGCCGCGAAGAAGTCCACGACGAAAGCGGCTGCACCCAAAGCTCCCGCCCTCACTTGGGCCGATCTGAAACCGCACCTCGGCGTCCTGAGCGACACCGAGCGGGCGCTTGTCACCGCCACGCGCGACCAGGGGCGCAAGGTGGAAGACGTGGCCCCGGAACTCGGCCTGGACGTGAAAAAGGCCAAGGGCATGGCCCTGCAAGCCAGCAAGAAGCTCAACCAGGCGGCACGGGGAGGCTGAGGGTTGCCCCTGCGTCCCGCCCGCCCCGAGCCGCCCCAGGCCCTGCACCTCGCGCGGCTGGCGGGAGGCACGCCGGGCGAGTGGGTGGCCCTGCCCGGCGGCGGGCTGCGGGTGCTCGCGCTGCCCGGCAAGGTGGGCGGTCCCCCCGTGACGGGCTGGCTGACCTGCCTCGCGGGAGAGGCGGTCCTCGACCTGCCGCACGGCGAGTTCGTGCGGCTGCGGGCCGCCGAGGGCTACCGGGTCACGCCCGCCGAACCCTGGACCGCCCTTCCCGTCAAGGCGGGAACGGTCCTCCTGCTCGTCCCCGAGGGTGAGGGCCGGGACGCTTGACGCCCCCCGGCGGTGCTAGCGTGCGGGCATGACGGCGGACGTGCGCGTAGGTGTCGGAGTGCTGGAGAAGGCCGCCTCCGGGGTGCGGCTGGAGGCGCAGGAGCTGGAGGCGCTCTACGCCCTGCCCCTTCCCGAGGTGGCGGCGGTGGCGCACGGGCTGCGGCTGGAGCGCTCCCCCGCCGAGGTCGTCACCTTCCTGATCGACCGCAACATCAACTACACCAACATCTGCAACGTGGGCTGCAACTTCTGCGCCTTCTACCGCACCCGCCGCCAGAGCGACAGCTACGTGCTGGACTACGAACAGATCAGCGCCAAGATCCGTGACCTGGAGGCGGTGGGCGGCACCCGCATCCTGCTTCAGGGCGGGGTTAACCCAGCGCTGGGGCTGGATTATTACACCGGGCTGCTGCGGCATGTGCGCGAGCATCACCCCACCATCCGCATCGACGCCTTCTCGCCCGAGGAAGTTCTGTTCATGGAAAAGAGCTTCGGCCTGAGCCTGGACGAGCTGCTCGATACCCTGATCGACGCCGGGCTGCATGGGCTGCCGGGGGCAGGCGGCGAGATTCTGGAGGACGAGGTGCGGGCCAAGGCCGCCCCCGCCCGCATCCGCAGCGCCGACTGGTTCCGCATCATCGACGCGGCGCAGCGCAAGGGGCTCTATACCATCGCCACGATGGTGATCGGTTTCGGTGAGACGGTCGCGCAGCGGGTGCGCCACCTCACCCGGTTACGCGAACAGCAGGACCGGGCGCTGCGGGAGTACGGCGGCAACGGCTTTTCGGGCTTCGCTCTGTGGACCCTCCAGACCGAGCACACCCGCCTCGCGGGCAAGGCGCCCGGGGCCTCCGCCCACGAGTACCTCCAGCAGCTCGCGGTCGCGCGGATCGCGCTGGACAACTTTCCCAACCTGCAAGCGTCCTGGCCGGGGCAGGGCTTCAAGGTCGCGCAGGCCGCGCTGTACTACGGGGCGAACGACCTCGGCTCGACCATGCTGGAGGAGAACGTCGTCTCGGCGGCGGGCGGGCACGGGCGGCACCGGGCCACCGTGCGCGAACTCGTGCGGATCGCGGTCGACGCGGGCTTCACCCCCGCCATTCGCAACAGCCGCTTCCAGATCATTGAGTGGCCTGACGCGGACGCCGTGCTGGGCCGGGCGGCGACCAACCCCGAGGCAGAGCGGGCGGTCGGGGCGTAGGGCGGGGGTCCCTCACCCCCTCGCTGCGCGAGGCCCCTCTCCCAGAGGCAGAGGGGTCTTTGCCTCTACTCCCCACCTGCGGTCAGGCCGGGTGCCCTCCACGCGGCCGGGCGGAGTGCGGCGGGAGTCTTCTCCCAGGCCACCGTCGGGGCCGAGGTTCAGCCGGGCCTGCCGGGCGGCGGCGTGGGCCATCAGCGCGAGCAGGACCATCAGGACGAGGAGTGCGAACATGGGACCAGCCCAGGGGGCGGGCTTCTCATGTGCCTTGCCAGGGCCTGAAGGACGCGGGGGGTCTGGCGGGGGAGGCTGGGTGAACCCCCCCCGAACGCCCCCTCATGTGGCGGCGGGAAGCCGCCCCGCAGACTGACCCCTGTGAATACGCGCATCGCGGGAAAGAAAGTGCTTGCCATCGTCCTCGCCGGGGGCAAGGGCAGCCGCCTCGCTCCCCTCACGACCGAACGGGCCAAGCCCGCCGTGCCCTTTCTGGGCACCTACCGATTGATCGACTTCTCGCTTTCCAACCTCGTCCACAGCGGCGTGCAGGACGTGTGGGTGATTGAGCAGTACCTCCCGCACGGTCTCAACGACCACCTCTCGGGCGGGCGGCCCTGGGACCTCGACCGCACGCGCGGCGGGCTGGTGGTGATGCCGCCCTTTTCCAGCCCCGAGAACGAGGACGGCGAGTTCGCGCAGGGCAACGCCCACGCCCTCGCCCAGCACGTGCCCCTGATGCGCGAATTCGCCCCCGACGTGGTACTGGTCATGAGCGCCGACCACATCTACAAGCTGGACTACTCCGACGTGATCCGCGAGCACGTCCGCCGGGAGGCCAGCGTCACGATGGTGACGACCGACCTCGAAGACGAGGCGCAGGCCACCCGCTTCGGCAACGTGCGGGCGGACGGCGAGGGGAAAGTGACCGAGTTCGCCTACAAGCCCGATGAGCCGCTGGGGAAGACCGTGACCGCTGAGGTCTTCGTGTACGACGCGGCCATTCTGATGGACACCCTGGAGGAGCTGGAGCGGCAGGGCGAAGTGGGCGATTACGGCGAGGAACTGTTGCCCGCCCTCGTCGCGCGGGGGGACGCCTACGCCTTTCCGCTGGAGGGCTACTGGATGGACGTGGGCACGCTGGACGCCTACATGCAGACCCATCAGGACTTTCTGGACGGCCAGGGCTTCCCGCTGGACACGCCCGACTGGCCCTTTATCACCAGTTCCATCGCCCGGCCCCCCACCCGGATTCACGGCTCGGCGCGGCTGGACCACGCCTACGTCTGCGGCGGCGCGGTGATCGCGGGCGAGGTGATCGGCAGCGTGGTCGGCCCCAACGCGGTCGTGGAGGAGGGGGCCAGCGTGCGCGGCAGCATCGTGCAGCCGGGGGCAGTCGTGAAGGCTGGGGCACGGGTCAGCCGCGCCATCGTGGACGTGGGAGCCGTGATCGAAGCAGACGCGGTCGTCGGGGGCCAGAGCGCCAACAGCCGCCTGAGCGTGATCGGGGCGCACAGCGTCGTGAAGTCGGGCGCGAAGGTTGGCCCCGGCCTGATCGTGGAGCCGCGCCAGACGGTCCGCGCCGGGCGGGAGGACGAGGTCGCGCAACCCGCCGAGCGAGACGACAAGGCCGGAAAGTAAAGGCAGAGGAGCTGGGGAGCCGTGGGCCAATGCCTGCGGTTCCCTTCCCATTTGGCCCCGCGCCCACCCCGTACACTGCCGGGCGATGAGCGCCGCCTCCCGCCCTCCCCACACGCTCTCGGTCGCCCCGATGATGGACTGGACCGACCGGCACTGCCGGGTCTTTCACCGCACGTTGACCCGCCGCACCCTCCTCTACACCGAGATGGTCACGACCGGCGCGATCCTGCACGGCGACCGAGAGCGGCACCTGGGGTTCTCCGGCATTGAGCACCCGCTTGCCCTGCAACTCGGCGGCTCGGACTCGGCGGCGCTCGCCGAGTGCGCCCGCATCGCCGAAGACTGGGGCTACGACGAGGTCAACCTCAACTGCGGCTGCCCCTCCGACCGGGTGCAGAGCGGCGCATTCGGCGCCTGCCTGATGGCGACCCCCGACGTGGTGGCCCGCGCGGTGGAGGCGATGCGGGGCGCGACCCGCCTGCCCGTGACGGTCAAGCACCGCATCGGCATTGACGATCTGGACAGTTACGAACATCTGACCCGTTTCGTGTCCACCGTCGCGGCGGCGGGCTGTGAGACCTTCATCGTCCATGCGCGTAAGGCGTGGCTCTCCGGCCTCTCCCCGAAGGAGAACCGCGAGATTCCCCCTTTGCGTTATGAGGTCGTGCGACAGGTCAAGGCCGACTTTCCGGGGCTGACAGTGGTTCTGAATGGGGGCGTCCTGACCCTGGAGGCCGCGCGTGAGCACCTGGGCTGGGCCGACGGTGTGATGATCGGGCGGGCGGCTTACGGGGACCCCTACATCCTGGCGACCGCCGACCGCGACGTGTTCGGGGAGGACGTGGCCCCGCCCACCCGCCGGGAGGCGATTGAGGCTTATCTGCCCTACGTCGCGGCACAGCTGGAGACGGGCCAGCCCCTCAACCGGATGATGAAGCACACCCTGGGCCTGTTCGCGGGCCAGCCAGGAGCGCGGCACTGGAAGCGCACGCTGAGCGAGGAGGGCCACCGCCCTGCTGCTGGGCTGGACGTGGTGCGCCGGGCGTTGGCGGGGGTGCCGGACAGCGTGCTGGACGCTCGGCCGGGGGTAGGGGAGGAGCAGGCGGTTTGACCGCTGCAAACCTTTGACAGACGGACAGCAGCGAAAACAAAAAACCCCCTCACCAGTCGCCCAGTGAGGGGTCTTGCTTCGTCTACCGTTCTAGCTCTGCTTCCCCGCCCGGCGCAGCACCACGCCTGCCACCACCGTCCCGGCGAGGCTGAACAGCGCCGCCATGTAAAAGGCCGCGCCGGGTTCGTGGTACGGGTTGCCGGGCCGGGTAAACGCCGCGAAGACGCTGGTGGCGACCAGCGGCCCGACCACCCCGACGAGGCTCTGCACGCTGGTCAGGGCACCCTGCACCCGCCCCTGCTCGGTGGGGTCCACCCGGCGGCTGATCAGGCCCTGAATGGACGGCCCCGCGATCCCCGCCAGCGACCCCAGGACGATGGAGGCGTACAGCATGGCGTCCGTGCGGGCCGCGCCCAGCAGCAGGTACTGCACGACGCCCAGCAGCAGCCCGGTGATGATGGCCCCGCGCTCGCCCAAGACCCGCACCGCCGTGCCCACCAGCCCCGCCTGCACGACCGCCGAGAGCAGGCCCACCAGCGCGAGCGCCAGCCCGTTCTGGGTGGCTGACCAGTCCAGCACCCGCTCGGTGAACAGCACCCAGGTGCTGAAGATGACCTGCTGCGCCATCCCGATCAGCACGAACGCGGCGGCGAGGTTGCGCACCAGCGGGTAACGCCCCAGCACGGTCAGCGGCGCGAGGGGATTGAGGCGGATGCGCTCGGGCGTGCCCCGGCGCTCCGGCGGCAGCGACTCGGGCAGGATGAAAAAGCCGTAGGCCGCGTTCAGCAGCGCGAGCACCGCCGCCACCAGGAAGGGCAGCCGCGCGTCCACGTCGCCCAGCACCCCGCCCAGGGCCGGACCTAGGATGAACCCCACTCCGAAGGTGGCTCCCAGCAGCCCGAACGACCGGGCGCGGTTCTCCGGCGCCGTGACGTCCGCCAGGTAGGCGTTCGCCACCGTGATGCTCGCCCCGGTGACCCCGGCGATGACCCGGCCCACAAAGAGCCACCACAGGTTCGGCGCGAAATACAGCAGCAGGTAGTCCAGCCCCAGCCCCAGCAGGCTGAGCAGCAGCACCGGCCGCCGCCCATAGCGGTCCGACAAGGCCCCCAGGATGGGCGCGAAGATGAACTGCATCAGCGCGTAGACGGCCGTGAACACGCCCAGCAGCCGCGCCCCCTGGGTGGGATCGCCCGCGAGGTCGCTCACCAGCCCTGGAAACACCGGGATAATCAGCCCCACCCCCATCACGTCCAGCAGGACGGTCAGCAGGATGAAGGGCAGCGCGGCACGCCGGGCCGGAGCCGGGGAGGGGAGAGGGGGGGAAGTCACCCGCCGAGTGTAGGCGCGGGGCTGGCTGTCGGCCATCCGCCAAAACGCCATGTGCCCAGCGAGCGACCCCGCCGCAATCCGGTCTCAGCGCAGGAACTCCTCCCCGCCCTCCAGCCGCCGAATCCACGCGGCGATGATGTCGGTGCAGGCCTTCACGTCGCGGACGTCCACCATCTCGGAGGGCGAGTGCATGTAGCGGTTGGGAATGCTCACGACCGCCGTGGGCACGCCGGAGCGCACCAGCGTCAGGGCATCGGCGTCGGTGCCGGTGTAGCGCCCGCTCGCGCTGAGGGTGTAGGGAATGCCTTCCTCGCGGGCGGCGTCCTGCATCTGGCGCAGGATGGCGGGGCTGGTCATCGGCCCCACGCTGAGGTTCGCGCCCGAGCCGAAGGGCACGGTGCCGTACTTCTTCTCGGAGACGCCGGGCTGCCCTGTCTCGTGGGTCACGTCCACCGCCACGCCCGCGACCGGATTCAGGCGGTGCCCGCTGACGTGCGCCCCGAACACGCCGATCTCCTCCTGGCTGGTGCCCACGGCGACCACCCGGTGCTTCAGGTCGGTGTCCTTCAGCGCCCGCAGGGCTTCGAGCACGATGAAGCCGCCCACCCGGTTGTCCAGCGCCCGGCTGACGATCTTCTCGCCCACCCGGATCGGCCCCTGCTCAATGACGCCGTAGGTGCCCACCGGAACGCGCTGCTGGACCTCCTCCTTACTCAGGCCAACATCGATCCAGAGGTCTTCGAGCTTCGAGGCGTTCTTGCGGTCCTCGGGTTCCATCACGTGAATCGCCTTCTTGCCGATCACACCCAGAAGGTCCCCGCCCGGCGCGAGCAACCGAATGCGCTGGCCGACCAGCACCTGCGGGTCCCAGCCACCCACGCCCAGCACGCTGATCAGCCCGTGGTCCCCGATGTGCGACACGATCAGCCCGATCTCGTCGAGGTGCCCCATCAGCGCAATTGTCGGGCCGTCCTCTGGGCCGAGTTCGGCGTACACGTTGCCGTAGTGGTCTTCCGAGACGCGGGCAAAAGAGGCCGCTTCCTGCTTCCACACGTCGGCGGCGCGGCGCTCGCAGCCGCTGGGGGCGGCCTCGCGCAGCAGGGCGAACAGGAAGTCCTCGTTGATGGTGGCGGGGGCACTGCTGGTCGGATTGTCCTGGGTCACGCGGCCCAGTCTAGGCTCCCCGGCTATCCTCGCCCCATGAGCCATCCTGCCTATGCCCCCACCCCCGACGTGCGGGTCCGCGTGGAGGTGAGTTATCTCGCCGCGCATTCGGCGGCGGGGCGGCACCTCTTCGCCTACGTGATCCGCATCGAGAACCACTCGGACGACACCTGGCAACTGCTCGCCCGGCACTGGGACATCGTGGACGGTTCGGGCCGTCACACGGTCGTGGACGGCGAGGGCGTGGTGGGCGAGCAGCCCGTGCTGGCGCCCGGCGGCGTCTTCGTCTACGACTCCTTCGTCACCCTGGAAGACCCGCCCGGCCAGATGAGCGGCCACTACGTGATGCAGGACGCCTGGGGGGTGCGGGCGCGGGTGCCGATTCCGGCGTTCGGGCTGGTGGGGGAGGCGGGGGGGCGGACGCTGAACTAGGGAGTACTCAGCAGGGGTTGAAGCTCGCGCCACTCGGGGTTGAAGTCGTCCTGCCAGGGGTATAGTCCCTCGCTATCCGGCCACACGCATTGCAGGGCCTCAAAAGGTTGTTGCCCGTAGAGCCACAGGGCAGTCCCCAGATACTCCGTGAAATGGCCCGCCGCGACCCTGACAAAGGCGCAGTCATAGCCCTCCAGAAGTTCTGGGGACCGCTGACCATCCTCGAAACCCTGCTGTCCAGTCTGCACGGCGTCGCCAATGAGGTTGAGGACGTGGTGCATCAGGTCAAGATCGAGCCCTACCATGACCATTTCCGGGTGGTTGTAATTGCCCCACAGCCCCACTGTGAAGGCAAAACCTGGGCCTTCCTCGTCCTCAGGAACTTTAACGACCGCCCAGCCATACGTTTGAATGTTGCTGAGCAGTTCGCGCTCGAAGTCGTCCTCGGGAATGGGAAAGGCGAACGCCATCCGGCAGTCTGGCATGGCCGCTCCCAGGAGGCCCTCACGCCTGCGGCACCTCCGCCTCCACCAGCGTGCCGTGCCCCGGCTCGCTGAGCACGCGGTACTTCCCGCCCCGGCTCTCCACCCGTTCGCGCATCTGCATCAGGCCCAGGCCCCCGGCGCTGCTCACGCGGCCCGACACCTGCTCAGGGTCGAAGCCCGCGCCGTCGTCCTGCACGCGCAGGGTGACCCGGTGGCCCCCGTGCAGGCTGACGGTGACCTCGCGGGCGCGGGCGTGTTTGGCGACGTTGTTCAGGCTCTCCTGCAGGATGCGGAAGACCACCGCCTCGTCTCCCGGCGCGAGGTGGATGTCCCCGGTGATGTTCAGGGTGGTGCGGACATCATTTTGCTGGCCGAAGTCCTCGACGTAGCGCCGCACCGTCTCCAGCAGCCCGTAGCGCTCGAGGTCGATGGGCCGCAGGGCGAAGATCGAGCGCCGGACCTCCTTGATCTGCTCGCGCAGCAGGACGGTGGCGGCGCGGACCTCCTCTTCGGCCTTTTCCGGCTCGCTGTGGACCTGCCGGGCCACCACGTCGAGCTTGAGGGCGGCAAAGGCCAGCGACTGCGCCACCCCGTCGTGAATCTCACGGGCGATGCGGGCGCGTTCGTCGCTGATGGCGAGTTCTTCCGAGTAGAGGTAGGCGCGGGCATTGCGCACGCCCAGCGCGGCCTGCGCCGCCAGCAGCGCGAGGAGGGGGAGGCGGGCGTCCTCAAAGGCGCCGGTCCGCTCGTCGCCCAGCACCAGCACGCCCACCAGCCCCTGCTCGTCGCGCATGGGAAAGCCCAGGGCGGAGGTCGCGCCGGGAAAGACCTCGGCAGCCTCGCCGTCCTCCGCGACCAGGGGAGTCCCGGCCTCGGCCACCCGCTCCACGAAGGCGGGGGCCAGCGAGCCGCGCCCGCCCTGCTCACCGGTCCAGTCCTCGGCGTATTCCAGCCGCAGCAGTCCGTCCTGATCGCGCAGGTAGGCCGCCCGCGCCCCCGCCTGCACCCGCTCGGCCATGTTGCGGGTCACGCGGGCGAGCAGGCGGCGCATGTTGCGCTCGGCGCGGATGGATTGGTCCACGCTGTAGAGGGTCATCAGGTCCAGGGTGCGCTGCCGGGCCGCCTCCACCCCGGTCGCCACCTCGGCGGCGATGGCCTGCGCGAGGGCCTCGGTCTGGGGGGTCGGGGGTTCGGTGAAGTGCAGCGCGAGTGCTCCCCCGCCGGGGATAGGCACCCGCAGCGGAAAGCGGGCCTCCCCCATCCCGCCCTCGCCTGCCGCCGCCGCGCTGAGGCCCCCCGGCACCGTCAGGGTGGCGTGTGCGGCCCCGGTCGCCCGTACCGCGCCCCGCGCGGCGACCTCCACCACCGCGCCGAGGTCCGGTGCCCCGCTGAGGTCACGCATCAGCTCCTGCACCGCCTGAAGCTGCCCGTGCGAGGCGCTGAGCTGCGCGTAGGTGGCCCGCAGTTCACGCTCGGCCCGCTCGCGGGCGCGGGTGCCCTGCGCGATCCACTCCACGCTGAAAAAGGTCGCCGCCGGGCCGACCAGTCCGTAGAACAGCAGGTGTGCCCAGACCTCGGACCGTGGATTCTGAAGGCCCGCGATCAGCAACTCCACCACCGCCACCACCAGCACGATCAGGGGCGGCAGCACGTTGCGCAGCAGCCGCACCCGGCGCGACAGCGGCCAGTCCCTCACCGGGAGGGCGGCGGGCGCGGCAGGGGGGGCAGGCAACTCGGTCATGGGGGACAGTGTAGGGAGGGGGTGGTCCCGCGCTCCGTAATGCTCGGCGCCGTGGGCGTCAGTCCGGAGTGGCCCCGTCCGCCGGAGGGGTGGTGGTCCCCTTCCCCTCTACCGTGCCGCGCCGCGCCGCGTCCCCCACCTTCCACTCCACCTGCCGCAGCAGCCCCCGGAAGAGGCGGCTCTCCGCGCTGCTCATCAGCGAGCGGTCCAGCATCGCCCGCCACAGCCGCAGCGTGTGCCGCGCCCGCACTGCGTCGGTGTAGCCGATCAGGTGCATGGTCTGGTGCAGGTGGCTGTACATCGCCTCCATTTCCTCGCGGGTCGCCGTCTTGCGCTCGCTGGCAGGCACCTCATCTTGCGCCTGCAAGAACTCGTAGCACACCAGCAGCACGGCTTGCGCGAGGTTCAGGCTGGCGTAGTCCCCGGTGGGCACCCGCACGGTCACCTGACACTGCTCCAGGTCCGAGTTCACCAGCCCCGTCTCCTCCGGCCCGAACACCAGCGCCGGGGCCGAGGCCGCCCGCACCAGCGGCCGCACCTGCGCGGGGTGGCGGGGCGCGGGGAGGTCCGCGCGAATCCGGGCCGAGGTCCCCACGCTGAGGTCGCGGTCGGCCAGGGCGTCGCGCAGGGTGGGGTAGACGCGGGCTTCGCGCAACAGGTCCGCCGCGTGGACCGCCATCGCCACCGCCTGCGAGTCGAGGTGGTCGCAGCGTGGGGCGACCAGCCGCAGGTCGCGGGCGCCCATGTTCAGCATCGCGCGGGCCGCCGAGCCGATGTTGCCGGGCGTTTTAGGAGACACGAGGACGACGGCGAGGTTCACGCCCGGGATGCTAGCGCGGCCCGCCCGGCTCAAGGCCCGCTCAATGGCCCTTCCGCTCCCGGCGCCCTAGCCTGACTCCATGACCGCTCCTGCGCCCCGCACCGTCCTGCTCCTCCACGCCTACCCCCTCTCCGCCGCCATGTGGGACGACCAGCGGGCGGCGCTGGAGGCCGAGGGATTCCGGGTCGTCGCGCCCAACCTCCCCGGCTTCGGGGGAGAAGAGGGGGCGATCACGACGCTGGAGGACGCGGCCCGCGACCTGCTCGGGACGTTGCCGGAAGGTGACCCCCTCGCCGTGGTGGGCCTGAGCATGGGCGGCTACCTGGCGATGGAACTGCTACGCCAAGCTCCGGAGAGGTTCACCCGCGTGGTGCTGGCCGACACGTCCCTGCGGGCCGACGACCCGGAAAAGGCGCAGGACCGCCGTGATCAGGCGGACCGGGTGGAAGACGAAGGCCGGGACTTCATCCTTCACGCGGCGGACAAGGAACACTCGCCCGCGACCTTCCGCCGGGTGCGCCCGATGATGGAGGCGGCCACCCGCGAGGGGATCGCCGGAGCGCTGCGGGCGATGGCCGTGCGGGGCGAGCAGCGCGACACCCTCCGGGGGCTGGAGGTGCCCCTCCTCGTGCTGGTGGGCGAGCAGGACCAGATCACACCTGTGGAACTCGCCCAGGAGATCGCGGACGCGGGGCGCGGTGAGCTGCGGGTCCTTCCGGGGGCCGCGCACCTCTCCAACCTCGACAACCCGGACGCTTTTAACGGGGCGCTGCTGGCTTTCCTGCGCTGACCCTGCCATACAGGTCGAGGTAATGCCGGGCGGGGTTCTCCCAACCGAAGTCCAGTTCCATGCCGCGAATCATGCGGGCTGCCCAGGCGGGGCGGTCCTCCAGTTCCCGGCGGGCCTCGGCGCACGCGGCCGTCAGCGCCTGCGGGCTGGCCTCGCTGAACAGGAAGCCCACGTCGCCCGGCACAGTGTCCACCAGTCCCCCGGTCGCCCGCACGACGGGCAGGGTGCCGTAGCGCAGGGCGATCATCTGCGACAGGCCGCAGGGCTCGAAGCGGCTGGGCATGGCAAAGGCGTCCGCTCCCGCGTAGATGCGGTGCGCGAGGGGCTCGTTCATGCCCGACACGAAGGCCACGCGCGGGTGGTGCCCCCACCCCGTCAGCGCGGCGGTCAGCAGCGGGTCGCCCCCCCCTAACACGACCACGTTCCACTCGCGCACCAGTTCGGGCAACGCCATCAGCAGCAGGTCCATCCCCTTCTGGTCCGCGAGGCGGCTGACCACCCCCAGAACCGGGGCCGTGTCCAGCCCGAACTCGGCCCGGAGACGCTCGCCGTTGGGCACCTTTCCCGCCGGGTCACGGAAGGGCTGAATGTCGGGGTCGGTCGCCGGGTTCCAGCGGTCCTGGTCCAGCCCGTTGAGGATGCCGCTCAGCCGCCCTTCCAGCGTCAGGCGCACCAGCAGGCCGTCCAGCCCCTCCCCGTACTCGGGCGTGGTGATCTCCTGGGCATAGGTCGGGCTGACCGTGGTCACCGCGTCCGCGAAGGTCAGCCCCGCCTTCATCAGGTTGAGGTCCCCGTGAAACTCCACCCCCTCGGAGGAAAAGGCCCACTCCGGCAGCCCGGTCCACGTGCGGGCCTCGGGCAGATTCCAGCGACCCTGGTACTGGAGGTTGTGGATGGTGAAGGCGGTGCGCCAGCCCGCCAGATGGGCATGCGCGACGACCAGCCCCGCCTGCCAGTCGTGGCCGTGCAGCACGTCCGGCCGGGGGTCCAGCGCCTCCAGCACCGGCAGCGCGGCCCGTCCAAAGGCGCAGAAGCGCTCCACGTCGTCCGGGTGGTAGAGGCCGGGGCGGTCAAAGGCAGGGAGGCCCAGGAACAGGAAGCGCACGCCGCCCTCCCGCAGCTCGCCCACCCGCGCGGGGCCGACGCCGGGCACGTCGCCGCGCCAGACCTCGTCCGGCTCGCCCGCCAGGGCCGCGTACCACGGCGAGAGGACCGCCACCTCGGCCCCCAGCCGCGCCTGCTCGGCGGGAAGGGCCGCCAGCACGTCGCCCAGCCCGCCCGACCGGGAGTAGGGAAAGACCTCGGACGCCACGTGCAGGACATGCATGGCCCGCACGCTACCACCCCGGACCTGGCCCCAGGTTTGACAAGGGGCGGCCCCCCCCGGTACACTTCCCCTCGCTCGCCCGGCCCAGGGGCTCTTAGCTCAACGGTCAGAGCAGTCGGCTCATAACCGATTGGTTGCCGGTTCAAATCCGGCAGGGCCCACCACCAGCTTCAGCATCAGGGCGGTTAGCTCAGCGGTAGAGCACTCGCTTCACACGCGAGGGGTCGTAGGTTCAAATCCTATACCGCCCACCACACAGAAACCTCGGCTCAGCCGGGGTTTTTTCTTTTGTTGCGTGCTGTGGCCAGAGCCGCGTGACAGACAAGTGACAGACAACGGGCTTTTATGCGCCCTGCCTTGCATACGTCCGAGATCAACCGACCCGGACACCCGCAGATGTGCGTCACCGGATGACGCCCGGACGTGGCATGGTAAAGGAGCCATGAACATGAGCAGCGTCCGGCCCATACGGAGGCCGGTCTGGAAAAAAGGGAGCGCCCGATGAGCGCGGCCCGTTACCTGATGTCGGGTGAGGAACCGGAACCCAGGTCAACCTCCGTCCCGGTGATGACTGTGGAGGAACTCTCGGAGGTGCGGCGTGTGCTGGACCCGCAGACCAAGAGTCTCCAGCCGCGTTTTCAGGGCCGTCAGGGCCTCGTGGATGTGCGCCAGAGCCGTCTCGCGCTCTTCCAGCCCAGTGTAGGTGAGGTCGATGTCGACCGAGAGCCGGGGCAGGTCCTGCACAAAGAGGTTGATGGCGGTGCCGCCCTTGAGGGCCAGCCGGTCCTGGTCGCCCAGCTCGGCGAGCACACGCACCAGCAGGCGGACCTGCGCCTCGTACATCTCAGAAGCCATGGGCCTCCTCCCGCCGTGGCACCGTGATCAGGAACTCCGGGTCCAGGGTGCCGCCGGGCACGAGCTGCCGCTTGCCCTGTCCCAGGTCAAGGGCGTCCAGATCCAGCCGATCCAGCCAAGGATGCCCACTGGTACGGGCGAGGTGCAGGAAGACGCGGCGGGTGACCTTCCTGGTACTCGAAGTCAGGAGCTGCTGCACCAGGGCCGGACGGAGCGTCGTCAGGCCGGTGAACGTTTCGTAGGCCATGTCCCAGCTCTCGCCACGGGTGAGGCCGGCGGCGAGTTCGATGGCGGCCCGTTCCGGTGACGAGGTAAACACGGTCCAGCCATCCTGAAGTACAGGGACGATGCCAAGGAGGCTGGCAACGGAGACGTCGAAGCGAGGCTCACGCAGGTTGTCGGAGACACGCTCCGCTGGGAGGGTTTCGCGGATGACCGTTTCGTGGTGCCAGAGTGCGGGGAGTGGCAACCGCTGGAGCCACTCTGGCGGCCGGGCGCGCATATAGAGGTGTGCGGGTGTCTCCTCGCCGAGTGGCAGGTAGTGGGCCATACCCTGCAGGCTCAGAGCACTGAGGTGGCCCAGGTGTACAGCTGAGCCCGTCTGCTGGGCGCCGTAGAGCACGGCAGGCCAGGCCAGTGGAGGCCCGGGTCGCTGATAGGCACGCCCTGGCAGGGAGTGCAGCCACCCGCCCTGCACCTGGGCGTACACCGCGGCGCTGCTGAGGCCCAGCATCCGTAGCCAACCTATAGGTACAGGAACGCCCTCCGGCAGGCGGGTCTGCAAGAGGGCAAGTGGCTGGAGCATGGTTTAACTTTAGTTGAGAAAGTCGATACTGAGTTGATATAGCTGCAACTTTTTAAACTCGCCTCACTGGTTGGAGTGGGTTGGTGAAAAAGGCCTCCTAGCCCAGACCCATCTGCCGGGCTGCCGCCGCCGTGACGGCGATCTGCCGACTGCGTGAGCGCTGGGCGTACCGGAGCGTCATGGTGATGCTGCTTCCTGTTTCACCGCCAGTCGCCGGTAGGCCGCCAGCGCTGCCGCTTTTGCCTCCTGCGCCACCAGCGGGAACGTGCCCAGGATGTGGGTGAACTCGGCTTCCGTCAGGCCGTAGAGGTGTGCGACCCGAGCGTCTAGTTCAGCGCGAAGCGCGGCGCGGTCAGCCTCACCCTTCACGCCATCCATGTGACCGCGCAGGCCCGCTGCCCTCGCCAGATCATCGAACTCCGGCGTCGTGCAGATCAGCCGCGCCGCCGCCGTCACGATGGGCTGGAACTCCGGGTCGGCAGCGGTGAGGCGGGGAACGGGGAGTTGGTAGACGTAGAACATGTTGATGTTGGCCGACACCTTCTGGCGCAGGAAGTAGTCCAGCACGAAGCTGTTCATTACAGCGGTGAAGGCCAGGAACTCAGCAGGATCAAGACCCTCGCCGAGGTTGAAAGACTCCGAGGCAAAATTGTTGCTGGGGATGAGGGTGGATATCAAAGAACGCTCATTGGTGCTGCTTGCGATGCGTCGCATGGCGAAGCGAATGGACTGATATCCCAGTACTTGGCCTATATCCTTCTCTCGGCCCAACACGCCTTGCCGCCCCTCCGTCTCATTAACCCAATAGCGTGGCTGGCCCCAGTCATGTCGGAATTGGTGCATCATCTTGCCCTCGAATAGCGGCAGGCGGCCCGGTCCAGGCTCGGTGCGAAAGAGGTGGCTGTCGTTGGTCATGTCGAACTCGCGGGTCAGCTTCAGGTTCCAGGTGCCATCCAGTGGCTCGCCCAGCAGCGGGAAGCGCAGCATCTTCTCGGCGATCTCGGCGTCCTGCTCACTCTTGAACTCCATCACGCTCAGGCTGCCCGGCGAGAGGCGGCGCACGGTGTCCACGCTCAGTGTCATGCCCACGCCACCGGGGAAGTCCTGCAACTCGGCCACGTCATGCCGCATAAAGGCCGCCGGGAACTCGGTGGTCGCGCCGCCCTTGCGGAAGCTCAGGACGACGAACTTGAAGCGGCTGTCCACGTTCTCGAAGATCGTCTTGCGGTTCTCGAAGCAGAACAGGCCCGTCACCTCGGTGGCGTCGAACAGCAACTCGCGTAGACCCTTGGCACCCAGGTCGGTGTAGATGCCGCTGGGGATGACGATGCCGCACTCGCCGCCGTCCCGCAGCAGGCGGTAGCTCTGTTCCAAGAAGAGCTTGTACAGGTTCAGGTCGCTGCCGGTCTTGCGCCCGTTCACCGTGCTGCTCTGGTGCGTGAACTGCGGCGCGGTAGTAGGCGCTGACGTGCGGGAAGGAGGACTGGTAGGCCAGCCACTCGGCGCGGATGGCGTCGTCCTTCATCAGCTTCAGCTTTTCCTTCTCGAAGTCCTTGATGGTCATCTTGTTCTTGCTGACCGCCTGCGAAAAGGACTCCAGGAACTCCTTGCCGTTGGGCTTCACGATGTCCCAGGGTGGGTTGGCGATCACTGCATCGAAGCCTCCGCGCTCCATCACCTCGGCGAACTCGAAAGCCCAGTGAAAGGGCTTCAGGGCCGTGATGTCGGCCAGGGTGAGCGCCCGCTTGGTGGGCTTGCCCTCCTTGCCCTTCGCTGCGTCCCAGGTCGCCTGCTCGAACTTGATGCCCAGATCGTGGAACTGCTTGTGCAGCAGGGCGTCGAGCGTCTGGTAGGCGGTCTCCCGCTGCTGCTCGATCTCCTGGCGCAGGGCGGTCAGGTCGCGGATGCCCAGGCGGGCGGCGTGGCGGTAGTCGCGCAGCAGGCGCTGGCGCTCCTGTACGATGTCCCGGTAGGTCACGGCGCCCACGCCCAGCATCGGCGTCATGGCCGCGCCCCGGCCCCCGCCGCGCTGCGCGTTGTACGCCCGCTCGTCCACCTCCAGCAGACCCACCAGGCTGTTGCCCGCGAGGATGTTGAAGTCGATGTTGGGCAGGGGTTCGAGGTCGTCCAGCGTGTGGGCGCTGCTCACCAGGCTCAGGAAGAGGCGCAGCTTGGCGATCTCGGCGGCCTCCTCCATCAGGTCCACGCCGTAGAGGTTCTCGGTGATGATCTTCTTTTTCAGGTTGTAGTGGGCGCTCTGGTGGCCGCCGCGCAGCTTCTCTTCCCAGTCCAGCAGGGTGCGGTCGTTGAGCGAGACGATGCGGCCCATCAGGGCGCTGTAGATGTCCAGCAGGGTCTTGAGGGCCGCCACCAGAAACGCACCGGAGCCGCAGGCGGGGTCCAGCAGGCTGACGCTCTTCAGGCCGTCCTCGGCCAGCAGCAGCGAGCGCACCAGGTCCGCGTCGGCGCGGGCGATGGCGTCGTTGAGGTTGTGGTGCAGGTGGTGCTCCAGGGGGCGGCGCTCCCGGATCTTGTCCAGCACCAGCCGCCGCACCGTCTGCTCGCAGAGGTACTCGGTGATCTCCGGGCGGGTGTAGTACGCCCCGAAGCCCTTCTGGTTGATGTACTTCTCGAAGATGTGCCCGAGCACGTCGGGGTCCAGGCCACCCGCGTGCTTGTCCTGGTCACTGAGGTTCCAGGTGTAGCGCCCGAAGAGGTCCAGCACCTGCCCGAAGGCCCGGTCAGGGACGCGGATGCCGGAGTACTTCAACTCGATGCCGTGCCGCAGGAAGAGGCCGCCGTTGAGGTAGGGGATCTGACCCACCATGGCGCTGACCTCGGCGCTGCGCTGCTCTTCTGGAGCGGCGAAGGCGTCGAAAAAGAGGGTGCTCAGAAACTCGCTGTAGTAGCGGTCCGCCCCGCGCTTCTTGCTGGCGGCCAGGTGGTTCTGCAGGTACTGCCGGTCGCCGTCGCTGCGTGGTGTGGGGCGGCCCAGGAAGCCCTTACCCTGCAAGAAGTAGATGAACATCAGGCGGTTGAGCAGCACGCTCGCGTACCAGGCCCGGTCGCGGTCGTCGGAGATGCCGCCGATCTGGTCGGCGAAGTCCTCGCGCAGGGTGCGGAACTCGGTGTAGAAGCGCTTGACGACGCCCTCGGTGTCGAGTGCACTGCTCAGCCGCCGCGCCGCCTCGGTGACGCTGAGGTCCCCCTCGTCATCCAGCTCGGCCAGGTCGACGAACAGCCCGCTGAGCTTGGCCACGAAGAGGTCGTCGGGCTGGCCCTTGACGTAGGTGTGGGTGCGGGGCTGCACCTTGCGCTTCTCGCCGTCCAGCCCTCGCTTGACCCAGTACCAGTGGCTCTGGGTGCGCCCGGCGTCCACGAAGATCAGGACGTGCTCGCGAGACGTCTTGACCACCTCGTCGCTGACCTTGCGGCGCACCGGCTCCAGGGGCAGGGCAGTGGGGTCCTCGCCGCCGGTGACCTCGATGACCTGCACGCCGCCCAGCTGCGCGACGGGGGTCAGGCGGAAGGTCTGGCCGTCGGCGGTGACGGTGCGCGCGCCGCTCGCGCGGTTCCAGCCCAGGACGTTCATGACCTCGGCGAACTCGAAGGCACGCAGGTGCCCGCGCAGGGTCTTGAGTTCGGTGGTGCTCAGGGTGGCGTGGCTCATGGGGGGTCCTTTCTGGGGAGGGTCAGGCGGGGCGCAGGCCCAGCGAGCAGATGATCTGGGGTTCCTGGGGGGCTTCGTCGTCCTCAGCCCGCAGGCTCAGGCGGTCGTCATCGCGCAGGCTCAGGACCAGCGCGGCGAGGGTGGCGTCGTCGATGCCGGTGCGCAGCTGCCGCGCCAGGGTGTCGGCGGCCGCCGCGCGCAGGGGATGGCGGTAGATGTCGTCGATGGCGCGCTGCAACTCCGGGGAGGCGTAGAGCGACCCTTCCAGGCTCTCCCAGTAGCGCTTGAGCCGCTCGTAGGTGCGCGCGCGCGGGCCGTTGGGCCGGCCCAGCTCCCCACCCGCCAGCCCGGCTTCCTGGGTGGTGATGTGCTCGACGCCCTGGCGCACCAGATCGTGGTGGTGCGGCAGGCGCGGGACGGCCGGCGTGTCTGGGGAGCACTCGGCGGCCTGCAGCACCCGGAGCTGGCTCTGGGTCACGCTCTGGCCGTGCTCGTCCATCCAGGCCAGGGCGTCGTAGCCGCTGGCGGTGCGGGTGTAGACCAGGACGCCG